>JAJZQG010000038.1 GCA_021847645.1 Myxococcales bacterium | reverse complement strand
CTCTGGTGCCCTTCGTTTCCCCGCCGAGCTTCGCTGGCGTTCCGTGTTCGCGTTCCTGTTGCTTGTTCCTAGCTGCTAGTTTTCCGGAAGGCTTTTCGGATGGGGTCTAGCGCGGGAGGACCGGATGGACTTCGCGGGGCAGCTGGGCAGGAGGATACGTCGGGCGCGCGAGCAGCGAGGCATGACGCAGTCGGAGCTGGCGCACGCGGCGGATGTCGGAGCCAACTACGTGCCGCGTCTGGAGCGCGGGGAGATGGTTCCGTCGGTGGAGGCGGCCTGGCGTCTGGCGCGCGCGCTGGGGGTCTCGCTCGACGAGCTGTGTGGGCGCGCGTCGGCGCGCAAGCCGGCGGACGGCGCCATGGAGGCGCTGGCGAGGCTGCAGAAGGCGGACGCCGCGGTGTTGCGTCGGGTGGCGGAGGCGATCGAGGGAGTGTCGGCGGGCGCGCGGCGTCCGAAGTCTCGGTAGCGGCGCGATGGTTGGGGCCGGGGCGTGACTCCCAGATGGCACTATGCCAACCTTGGTTGGCTGCGATCGGTGGGACGACGCGAGACGCCAGTCGGCGCACACGCGGGGAAAGCCGGTGGACGAGGCGTGGCGCGCAATCGGCACCCCGCTTGCACAAACCTGCCGGCTGGACCACACCTCGCAAGACCATCGCGTTGACACGGTCCCGCAACCCCACGTATTGTTCGCCAACCCCTACACCATGATTCCGGGGGGTTGCGCGATGGACACGCAGCGCCGACCCGCACCAAGGAGTAGCTCGATGAACCGTCACGAACCAGGTCACGCCCGCCACGGAATGTTGCCGCACTGATCGGTGGGGCTCGTTGCTCTCGGCGCGATGGCAGCCCTCGCGCCGGCCTGCCTCGACCGTCCGGTCGCGCTGCAGCAGCCGTCCACCTCGAAGCTGTCGACCAAGCTCTACCAGAACAAGAAGGTCGACAAGATCGACCTGCTGTTCATGATCGACAACTCGGCGTCCATGGCGGACAAGCAGAAGATCCTCGCCGACGCCGTGCCCGACCTGGTCAATCGGCTCACCAACCCGGTGTGCGTCGACAGCAGTGGGGCGAACGCCGAGAGTGTTCCTTCCGGGCAGCCGTGTCCCAACGGCAAGGTCCGTGAGTTCGACCCCATCAAGGACATCCACATCGGCGTGATCACCTCGTCGCTTGGCGGCCACGGCGCGGACTCCTGCAGCGAAAGTGGCCAGGGGTTCACCCCGCACCAGGCCGACATGTCGCATCTCATCACGCGCGGCAAGGACGCCAGCGGCGGCGCTATTCCGACCGTACCCACCTGGAACAGCAAGGGCTTCCTCAACTGGGACCCGGACGGCAAGGCCAGCCCTCCCGGCGAGAGCAATGTCGGCAACCTCATCAGCAACTTCACCGACATCGTGCGGGGCGCTGACGAAGACGGCTGCGGCTTCGAGTCGCAGCTCGAGGCCTGGTACCGGTTCCTGGTCGACCCGGCGCCGTATGCGCAGATGGCTCCGTGCGATTGCGATGCGGCGCACCCGAACCAGTGCCGCTGCGGCACCGGCCTGGACACCACGGTCTTGCAGCAACGCGCCGACATGGTCCGGCAGGACTCGCTGCTGGCCGTCGTCATGCTCACGGACGAGAACGACTGCTCGGTCATCGATGGTGGCCAGTACTATCTGGCTCTCCAGGCCCTGGACGGCACCAACCCATTCCACGTTCCTCACGGCACCAACGCGTGCCAGTCCGATCCGTGGTCGCCGGACTGCCAGTCGTGCTGGGTCGCCGATCCGAACAAGTTCCCCGAGTGCGCCACCGGTTGGCAGGACCCGGCCAAGGACGACCCGCTGAACCTGCGCTGCTTCGACCAGCAGCGTCGCTTCGGCCTCAACTTCCTGCAGCCCATCGCTCGGTACGTCAACGGCTTGACCGTGCAAAAGTTCGGCGACAACACGCTCAACCCCGTGTTCTGCACGCAGTTCGGCACGGCCGCGGACGGGTCGGTGGACCTCACCACCTGCGCGAACACCATGCCCCTGCGCGACAAGTCCCTGGTGTTCCTTGCTGGCATTATCGGCGTCCCTTGGCAGGACATCGCCGTGGATCCGAACGACCTGTCCAAGGGCTACCGCACAGCCAAGGAGCTCAAGACGCCGATGTCCAGCCTCGCCAACGCCCCTGCCGGCGTTCCCGCGGACAAGACGCTGTGGGATGTCATCCTGGGCCAGACGCGCGATTCGGACGGCGAGATCGTACCCACGGTCGATCCGCTCGACCCGCTGATGAAGGAGTCGATCGACCCGCGCACGGGCACGAACCCGGTCACGGGCGACGCGCTCGGGCCGACCGCAAGCGGCCCGCTGAACAACAAGATCAACGGCAGCGAGTGGGACATCACCTCGCGGGCGGACCTGCAGTACGCATGCGTCTTCCCCCTGCCCACGCCGATCCCCAACGGCGGCGACTGCCCCCCGAACAACCAGAATCCGCTTTGCTTCGACGGCTCGAACTTCGGCACCACCCAGTACCGGGCCAAGGCCTATCCCGACCGTCGCGAGCTTGCGGTGCTCAAGGGCGTGGGCGACCAGGCCATTGTGGCCTCCATCTGCCCGGCCAAGATCGACCCGACGCAATCCTCCGCCCCGGACTGGGGCTATCGTCCGGCCATCGCCACGATCATCGACCGCCTCAAGACCGCCTTGGCGGGAACCTGCTGGGACGTGCCGCTTCAGGTGGACGCCAACGGCCAGGTGCCGTGCATCGTGCTCGAAGCGACCAAGGTCGACGGCGACTGCCCGCCCTGCGACGACGGCTCGGGCGTGCGCTCGGAGGCGAGCGGCACGGCCAAGCAGGTGCTCGCGACCGACGCGGCGTATGCCGCCAACAAGCTGAACTGCGTGTGCCAGGTCAACCAGATCAAGGATCCGGCAGCGCTGGCCTCGTGCCAGACCACCGACCAGGCGATTCAGGCTGGCTGGTGCTACGTCGACCAGACCGACCAGGGCTCGGACGCCCTTCTCGCGCACTGCCCGGCGGACTCCAAGCGGCTCATCCACTTCGTGAGCGCTGGCAACGAGACGGTGCCCAGGACCGGCTCGCTGACCTACCTGCAGTGCAAGGGCGCCGACCTCAGCGCGTCCGCGCAGTAGGCGTCGCGGCGGTGCTGCCGGAGCCGCCCCTTCCCACCGATCGTTCCTGACACGCGTCCTCTTTGCCTCCCGCCGCGTCGACCGCATGTCCGTCGGCGCGCGGGTGCAGTGGCCGCGCACGTGTCCCCTTCGTCCAACGAAGGACTGCTCGGCCTCCCCCTGACTTCATGGTTCATCCGATCCTGACATGGTGGTACAAGTCACTCCTCCGCGTTGCCGTGTCCCCGGTCACGCGATGCACCAGAAAGGGGGACCCCGTGCACCACATCTCGTTCGAAGATTTGAAGCTCGCGCTCGACGACTTGTTCACCAAGCGCAAGAAGGCCCTGCGGCTGTCGTCGACCGGACGCACCTACGAGCCGCTTCTCCAGCGCAAGCGTCAAGAGCTCGGCGATGTTCCCAAGGCGCTCCGTGCATCGGGCAAGCCCTTGGCCGACCAGCTCGCCGACGCCGACGGCTCTCACGACGGGTTCGGCTACGCGATCTGGTACACCACGGAAGCGTACCTGCGTGCCCCGGGTGTGTCCGACGAGACCGTCGAGGCCGCGGCTCGGATCCGCAAAGAGTTCGTGCCGTCGACCGCCGAGCTTCAGAAGTCCTTCGCGACCGAGGCGTCGCGCGCGCAGGCTCGGGAGCGCTCGCTGGGGACCCGCGAGAAGGATCTCAAGCGCTTCAAGTTGGCCGACGGCGCGACGCTGTACGACTGGGTCAAGGGCATGCTCGACAGCGGCAAGACGCTGCACCAGCTTCTCAGCGATCGCGCGGACGCCACGACGTCGGCCGATGCGAAAGGCCGTGGCGAGGTCATCGGCTCGCGCACCACCACGCTCGGCGTGCTCAACCGCATGCGCGACGCGATGCGAGACGAGCTCGAAGTCGACCAGTCCCTGCCGCGGGATCTCGAGGCGCAGGTGTTCGGCTACTTCGACGAGCTCGAGTCGAGCCGCGCCGTCAGCCGCAAGCGCACGAAGAAGAAGCCCACCACGCCGACCCCCACGCCCGAGACTCCCGCCGTCTGAGAAGCTGCACGATACCTGCGCTCGATGGTCTTCGAGACGACCGCGATCCTGCCCGTCGGGGCAACGGATCGTCTTCGAGACGACCGCGATCCTGCCCGTCGGGGCAACGGATCGTCTTCGAGACGACCGCGATCCTGCCCGTCGGGGCACCGGATCGTCTTCGAGACGATCGAGAGCTGGTCGGTCGGGCGACGGATCGTCTTCGAGGCGATGGGAACGCTGGTCGGCGGAGGCCGACGCGGTCGGCAAACGTCGGTTGCAGCGTTTCCACCCGCGGCGCATCATGCGCCGACCCGCGCGAGGGTGTCCCCACGATGAAGCACGCCGCAGAGATACGGAAGATCCTCACCCAGGACCTCGGGCTGCGCGATCTGGCCGCCTACAAGAAGTGGATCGTGGAGGTCAGACCGACGATCAAGCCGACTCCCGAGCGGATCGAGCTGCTGTCGCCGGACAACGTCGATTGCACGGACTTCTGGAAGGTGTGCGACGAGCTGTTCGGGCACGACCCGGTGTGCAATCTGGTCGTGGAGCCCCAAGTGGGCAGGTTGCCCTTTGCCATCGAGACCGACATGGACGCCAACCGGATGAATCTCCGGCTGGCGAAGAGCTTCGGGATCACGGCGTTCCTGGAGGAGAATGCGCACGATCGTCTCAAGACGCTCGAGGTCGGTCCCGGGTTCGGCTCGCTCAAGAACTTCATCGAGACCCACACTCGGCACGTCTACACGGGCGTGGACGTGGTCCCGCGCATTCCGGGGGTGGTGCAGACCACGGCGCGGGGGACCCTTCCCGAGTCGGTCCTGCGGCAGGCGGGGACGTTCGCGTACGTGGTCGCCACCAACGTGTTCCAGCACCTGTCGGCAAGGCAGCGATCGACGTACTACAAGGACGCGCACGCGCTGCTGCTCGACGGCGGGCTGTTCATCTTCAACACGCTGGTGAACACCGGGAAGCTGCCGCCGCACACGATCGATGCGCAGGGGGACGGCTGGTGCGATCACTACGGGCAGTACACGCTCGTGCCGCGTCCGGCGGACCTCTATGGTGAAGTCGCCTCGCTGTTCGACATCCTGTACGTGACTCAGCGCTACGACGGAGTGTTCAACTTCGTGTGTCAGAAGCGCGAGCCCTCGAGCGGGTAGGGGGCGGGCGGCCTCGAGCGGGAGGTATCGAGGGTGAGGTCGAAGAGCCGAGCCAGGCCCGACCGAACGCGGTCACGTTGCCTGTTGCCGCCGCCCGGCGCCTTGCGTTAGACCGTCGGCTCGGATCCTCCCGTGGCAACCAAGAAGACCATCCTCATCGTGGAAGACGAGCCCCACATCATCATGGGGCTGCAGGACGCGCTCGAGTTCGAGGGCTACGACGTGGTGGCGGCGAGCACTGGCCGCGACGGCCTGAACCTCGCCAAGCAGCGCAAGCCCGACGCCGTGCTGCTGGACCTGATGCTGCCGGACATCAACGGCTACCAGGTCTGCGAGGAGCTTCGTCGCTGGGACGCGTTCCTGCCGATCATCATGCTCACCGCGCGCAGCCAGGAGACCGACAAGATCCGCGGCCTGGACGCGGGCGCCGACGACTACGTGACCAAGCCCTTCAGCGTGGCCGAGCTCACGGCGCGCATCCGCGCGATCGTGCGTCGCGCCTCGCGCACGCCAGGATCGTCGCCCGAGACCTTCCAGATCGGCGAGGCGCAGGTGAACTTGACGGCGCAGACCGCCACGCTTGGCGGCAAGACCCAGCGCCTGTCGTTCTACGAGGTGGAGCTGCTGCGCATGCTGCAGGAGCGCAAGGGACAGCCGGTCGCGCGCGACGACATCCTGGCCCGCATCTGGGGGCTGGAGGCCGCGACCACCAACCGCACGGTCGACAACTTCATCGTCAAGCTGCGCCGCAAGATCGAGCGCTCGCCGGACAAGCCCGAGCACATCCTGACGGTGTACGGATACGGCTACAAGCTGGCGTGATCAGCGCGCCAGCGGCAGCACGTTGCGCGGATCGCACACGATCGACACGGACGGCTGCACCACGCTGGTGCCGCGCAGATCGGAGTCGGTCGCGGTGTCTCGCACCTGCCGCACCTCGAGGTGCAGGTGCACCTTGCCCTCGCTGCCCGAGTCGCCCACGAAGCCCAGCAGCGCGCCGGCCGGCACGCGCATGCCCGGCGCGAGCGATGGCGCGGGCCGCTCCAGGTGGCCGTAGAGCACCACGTAGTCGCGGGTTCGGCCGGCCTCTTGCACGGTGTGGCGCGTGACCACGGTGTTTCCGAACAGCTCGCCGACGAACACGACCTCGGCGTCGCCCTGCTGGCCTTCGAGCGGCACCAGGCGTACCTCGGTGCCGCGCGTCTCGGCCAGGTCGACGCCGCCGTGGCCCACCGCGGAGAGCGATGCGCCCCGGCGCTGGTCGGCGTCGGGAAGATCCAGGTCGTAGCCGCTGATCATCAGCTTGCCGCCCGCAGGGGGCGGAACGGGAAACTGGTAGGCGTTGTAGTCGGCGGGGCGATCGGGGCGTCGGGGAATCTGCTCGTAGACGCGCCAGGCGCCGCTTCGCTCGCGGTGGCCGTTGATCGATGCGGACAGGGCGTCGCGCGCGGAGCCGCCGGTGCGCGCGGGGATGGGCACGCAGCGGCTCACATCGGGCAGCTGGCCTTCGGGGCAGACGGCCGACAGGTCGTCGGCGGAGTCGGCCGGCCGGCTCCGAACGATGGTGAGCACGCGCGGCGAGGCGCGCAGCTCGCTCAGGGACGAGCCCGCGGCGATGAGCGACAGGGCCAGGGCTGCGCGGACGACGGGATGCACGACGGGAGCATAACACCCGGCCGGCGGAGTTCATTTCCCGCCGGATGCAAGGCAGCGTCTTCCCGCCTTGCGCCTCGCCGCTCGCGCGAGTAGCCGTCAGCCATGGCCAAGCCCGAAAAGACCGACGTCGCAACCGCGCTCGACGCGCTGTTCAAGGCCGAGCGCGATCTGCGCAAGGTGTCCTCGCAGCTGCTGCATGCGCCCCATGCCGACCTCATCGACCGGATCGCGCGGTCGATCGTCGACGCGCGCAAGCAGCAGTCCGAAGAGGAGCGGGCGCTTCGGCTGGTGTGCCTGACGCGCGTGCTGCGATCGGTTCCCGGTCCCAAGGCCGTCGAGCTGCTCATCGACATCCTGAACGACGACGAGGAAGAGGCGCGCGTGGCCGCGGGCATGATGCTCGAGGACATGTCGTCGGACCGGATGGGCGACGTGCAGCGCGGGCTCAAGCGCGCCATCGAGCAGCTCCCGAGCGGCAGCATCGCGCTGTGCGAGATCCCGTTCGTGGCGTTGGGGCTCGAGGACGGCGACGTGATCTCGATGCTCAAGCCGCTGCTGACGCACCAGGATCCGGAGGCCGTGAGCGCGGCGATCGAGGCGCTGGTGGAGCTGGCGGACCCGGCGGCCATTGCGCTGCTCGAGCCGTTGCGCAACGACGCGCGCAAGATTCGCATGGACGACGAGTCCACGGGCGAGTCGGAGGACATCACGGTCGGTGATCTGGCGAGCGATGCGATCGACGCGCTGCACGAGATCGACAACTTCGTGAGACCGCCCGCCGCCGGGTGACGCGCATGGGCCTGCTTTCCGAGCTCGACGAGCAGCAGGTCGCGATCTTCGAGACGTTCGTCGTCCCTCGGTTCCTGTCCATGTTCGGGGCGCTCGCCCTCGAGAGGGCGATCCCCTGCGAAGGGCCCGTGATCGCCAACGTCGGCTGCCGCACGGGCTTTCCCGACCAGCTCACCGCGCACTACCTGCCCGGCGGCACGATCGTCGGCTTCGATCCGTCGCCCGCGGCGCTGGAGCTGGCTCGCGCCAAGGGCGCGCTGGTTCGCGACGTCACGCTCGACTACCGCCAGGCCGACGACCTTCCGCTGCCGGTCGGGGACGGCTCGTTCTCGCATGTCCTCGCGGTCTATCCGGTGTTCGAGCCGGCCAGGCGTGCGGAGTACCTGGCGGAGCTCGCGAGGCTGCTGGCGCCGGGCGGGCAGGTGCTGCTGGCGATGCCGCTGCGTGGCTCCTACCAGGAGGTCGCGGACCTGCTGCGCGAGTACGCGCTCAAGCACGACGCCGGCGAGGTCGCCAAGGCCCTCGAGTCGCACATCACCATCCGTCCCACGGTCGAAGGCATCAGCGAGGAGCTGGAGTCGGCCGGGCTCGACGATGTCGACGTGGAGGTGCGGCTGATGACGCTGACCTTCCAGTCCGGCCGCGCGTTTCTCGAGGATCCGATCACGCGCGTGATGCTGGTGCCCGACCTGGAGGTGTCGCTCGGGCTCAGCGATCTGGTCACGCCGATGGCCTACGTGCGCGAGGCGATCGATCGCTACTGGTCCGAGGGCGAGTTCGAGCTGAGCGTCAACGTGGGCTGCGCCAGCGCGCGCAAGCCCTGAGCGGCCGTCCCCACGCGCATCAGGGCGCCTGGAAGTCCTCGAAGATGGCCTGGATGCGGAAGGTGCGATCGACCTGTCGCACCACGAACTGCATCTCGTCGCCGAACACGCGGTCCACGCCGATGCGCGTGGTGACGATGGGCACGCGCACCAGCACGTCGTTGCGGGTCATGAGGGCGGGGCGGGATGGACGGTCGCCCACGAGGTGGTCGAAGTCGTCGTAGCGGTAGACCTCCACGGACGAGTCGAGGAACAAGGTGGAGCCGCTGAGGATGCGGTAGTCGAACTTGCGCAGGCGCCGGTCCCATTGGGCATCGGCGGGCGGGCCGCCGGCGGCGCCGAGCGGGGCGAAGCTCGCATCTGGCCAGAGGGTCTGCCGCAGGGCAGGCATGTCGCCGTGGCGCACGGCATGGAAGAACGCGCGCACGATCTCGAGGGCGCCTTCGAGGGAGGCGGGCTCGCGCAGGCTCACCAGGGCGCTGTCGGTCGTGGCGCTGTCCGCGGGGCTGGGCAGGGCGCCTTCCAGGTCGACCGCGACGCCGTCGGGCATGCGGGGCGCGGGCTTGTCGGTGCCGGAAGAGGTGGGAAAGTCGAGCGGGCGATTCCAGGAGCACGCGCCGAGCGCGACGAGACACGCGGTGCACGCCAGCGCGCGCCGGGCACGCAAAGCCGGCAACACGGCGCGATCAGATCGGTTCGACGACGGGTTCTTCAAGGCGGCCGAACACCACGGTAGCGCGGTCCGGCAGCATCTTCCATCGGGGAAGCTCGTCGAGGAACCCGCCTGCCACGACGGTGAAGCGCACGCGGGCCATGTCCGGCAGACGGATGCGACGCAAGCCGTCCTCGGGCAGGAGGGCCTCGATGTCTTCCTCGCCGTGAACGGAGCGCCAGGCGATGCCCGCGTTACGATTGAGGACAGCCAGGTACTCGCCGTTGGAGACCATGAAGCCGGTGGGGCCGGCGTCGGCAGCGCCTTCTTCCTCGCAGAGGCGGTCGACCAGGGCGAGCGTGGAGCGCAGCGCGGTGGTCACGACCGGGCCGGGAGCAGCGTCGCGAAGCGCGCCGGCGTCGTGCAGGAACGACAGGAACAGGTAGAAGAGAAGCTCGCTGTCGGTCTCGCCGCGGACATTTCGCTGCAGAAAGTCCGGGATGGAAGAGGTGAGCCGATCGCGAAGCCGCTCGAACTCCGCCACGTCGCCCGAGTGCGCGAACAGCCACTGGCGGTAGCGGAACGGCTGTGTGTTCTCGGTGCGTGGCTCGCCATGGTTCAACGGGCGCACGTTGCCCACCAGCACGTCGGCGCGCACGTCGTGCGTGAGCGCGGCCACGTCGATCTCGCCGCGATCGTCGGACGGCCGGCGGCGCAGCAGCACGTCGTTGCCCTGGTAGAAGCCCAGGCCCCAGCCCATCTTGGTGGAGCCGGGGTGCACGCGCAGGGCGGGGGCTTCCACGTCCAAGACGCGAGAGGCGATATCGGGGCGATTGCCAATGAAACCGAAGAGACGAGCCATCGACTCCTCCGCCGTGACGCGGATGGGCTGTAGTTGGAGCAGGGAAAGCGCGCGTCGTGGCTCGAGGAGAGCCCGGGACACGTTCGCGCCGCGGAGCATAGGCCCTGGAGGGCGCCAAGGGAAGGGCCGCTCAGCGATCGTCGTTCTCGTCGCGCCGCGGCAAATCCGCAAGCAGCCGTGCGGTGCGGCGAGAGGCTTGCTGCTCCCAATGCCGCGCCAGGGCACGGACCCACAGCGGCGCGCTGACACCGATGGCGAGGGCGAGCGCCCACCACGACACGCTCGGGGACATGCCCGTAGCTAGCGTGGCCCGGCGTGCGGGGCAAGATCTCGCTCCTCGGAGAGTGCAAAGCGCAGAGGCACAGAGACGCAGCGACGCAGAGCCCCTTCTGATCCTCGGCGCCTCCGTGTCTCTGCGTTTCATTCTCCGAGGGCATCCTTGACGGAGGTTTCGCCGCGTGTTGAGATTCCGCGACTTTTCCCACGACGGGCGGGAGCAAGCGGTGGATCGCAAGGATAAGGAACGCGTTCTGGTCGAGGTCGTCCAGCGGGTGCTCGATCGCATCGGCTCCGAGCCGCACCAGGTGGAGCAGGCCATCTTCGACACGCTCTACGACGAGCGCAGGCGGCTGGAGACCGAGCCCGACGGGCCGGTGCCGCGCGAGCAGAGCGTGTTCTACGAGCGCGTGCACTCCGAGACGCTGCACTCGGACGCGCGGCGCCAGCGTGAGCTGCTCAAGGAGCTGATCCGCCGCTTCGCCGAGGAGGTGGCCGGCCACTTCGACCCGCGGGTCTATGCGCTGGCCACGCGGGCGGCGCCCACGGGCCTGACGCTGCTGCTCAACGCGCTCAGCCCGATCAAGCTGGTGGAGGCGATTCCCGGCGGCCTGTCCAACCTGGAGGAGCAGTTCGAGGTGACGGGGCACGTGGAGGAGGTTCGCAAGCTCGCCAAGCTCGGCACGCTGGTCATGGTGCCGACGCACTCGAGCAACCTGGACTCGATCCTGATGGGCTACGCGATCTACCGGATGGGGCTGCCACCGCATCTGTACGGCGCGGGGTTGAACCTGTTCAGCAACAAGCTGATCGGCTTCTTCATGCACAACCTGGGCGCCTACAAGGTCGATCGCCGCAAGAAGGCCGAGGCCTACAAGCAGGTGCTCAAGACCTATGCCGGCTGCACCATGGAGCTCGGCTACCACAACCTGTTCTTCCCGGGCGGCACCCGCAGCCGTTCGGGCGCGGTCGAGCAACGCCTGAAGATGGGCCTGCTGGGCATGGGGCTCGACGCGTACGTGCACAACCTGATGGGCCGCAAGGCGCGGCCGGACGTGTTCGTGGTGCCGTGCACCATCAACTACGAGCTGGTGCTCGAGGCCGAGACGCTCGTCGCCGACTACCTCAAGGAGGCCGGCAAGTCCCGCTACATCATCGAGGACGACGAGTTCTCCAAGCCCAAGATCATCCTGGACTTCGTCAAGAAGCTGTTCTCGCTCAACTCCAAGATCCACGTGGTGGTGGGCCAGCCCCTGGACGTGTTCGGCAACCGGGTGGACGACGACGGCACCTCGCGCGATCAGCGAGGAAGGCCGGTGGATCGGACGCGCTACGTGCTGAAGGACGGCGTGCCGTCGTTCGACGAGCAGCGCGACGAGGAGTTCACGCGGGAGCTGTCGCACGCGCTGGTGGAGTCGTACCGTCAGCACACGATGCCCAAGACCACGAACGTGCTGTGCCGGGTGATGTTCAGCTGGCTGCGCGAGAAGGGCCGGGGGATGGATCTGTACCGGCTGCTTCGCACGGGCGGCCCGGAAGAGAGCATCCCGGTGCCCGAGGCGTACGCGCGCGTCGACAAGACCCTGCAGGCGCTCCGAAGGCTCGAGTCCCAGCAGCGTCTGATGCTCGACCAGCCCTTGCGTGACTACGACGTGCCCGCCCTGGTCAACTACTCGCTCGCCCACCTGAGTTCCTACCATCGGCGTCCCGCGGTGGAGCGTCGCGGCGACCGGCTGTTCCACATCGATCGCAACCTGATCTTCTACTATCAGAACCGTCTCGAAGCCCATTCGGCCGAGCTCGCGAAGGAGCTGCCATGAGCCCGTCCGCGGCCGACATCTGCATCATCGGCGGAGGCAGCTTCGGCTCGGCCCTGGCATCGATCGCCGCGGGGCGCGGCAAGTCGGTGCGCATGTGGGTGCGCCGGGCAGAGCAGGCCGACGAGATCAACCGCGCGCGGACCAACGGTCCCTACCTTCCGGACAGGCAGCTGCCCGAGGGAATCCGGGCCACCTCGGACATGCAGGAAGCCCTGGCCGGCGTGCCGATCGTGCTGCTTGCGATTCCCTCCAAGTTCTTCCGCGAGGTGGCGAGGAGCGCCGGCGAGCACCTGCGCGGCGATCAGTTGCTGATCCACGCAACCAAGGGGATCGAGGTCTCGAGCTTCTCGCGCATGAGCCAGATCCTGCGGGAGGAGACCTGCGCCCTGAAGATCGGCGTGCTCTCCGGCCCCAACCTGGCCCCGGAGCTGGTCGCCGGCCATCCCAGCGGCTCGGTGATCGCCTCGCGCTATGACGAAGTCGTCCGTTCGGTCCAGGCGGTGTTCCGGGGCGGGCACCTTCGCGTGTACGGCGGCGGCGACGTCATCGGCGCGGAGATTGGCGGCGCCTTCAAGAACATCATCGCGATCGCCGCGGGCGTCGCGGACGGCTTCGGCTTCGGCGACAACGCCCGCTCGCTGGTCATGACCCGCGGGCTCAGCGAGATGGCGCAGCTGGGCACGAGCCTGGGCGCCGACGTGTTCACCTTCGGCGGCCTGGCCGGCGTGGGCGACCTGGTGGCCACGTGCAACTCGAAGCTCAGCCGCAATCACCAGGTCGGCGAGGGCCTCGCCAAGGGCCACGACCTCGAGACCATCCTTCGCGACCTCAAGCAGGTTGCCGAAGGCGTGCCCACCACCGACGCCGTCTTTCGCCGCGCCAAGGCCGCCGGTCTGCACCTGCCCATCGTCGAGGCCGTGCACGCCGTCTTGTTCGAGGGGCATACGGCCCGCTTCGCGCTCGAACAGCTCATGGCCCTGCCCGTCGGAGACGAGCTCTCCGCTCTGCGTTACCGATGAGTTCCGACGACCTGTGCTATCCGCTGAGCGTTCTGGACGAGCGGTCCTTCGCGCCGGACTACGACGGACCCGTGTTCGTTTGGGACATCGACAAGACGTACCTGGCCACGCGCTTCTCGCAGCCGCGCTATATGGCCCGCATCCCCATCGAGTTCGCGGTCGACAAGCAGGCCATCCCGGGCATGCCCGAGGTCATCCGCGGGCTGCGTCGCGGCACGACCCCGGTGTTCGCCTGCGCGCCGCTGTACTTCGTGTCCGCCAGCCCGCCGCAGCTGCGTCCGGTCATCGCGCGCAAGATGGTGCTCGACGGCGTGGACTACGACGGAATCACCTTCAAGGATTGGGCGCGCACCTTGCGCCAGCGCCGGCCCGGCAGGCTTCGCGAGCAGGTCGGGTTCAAGATCTGCGCGCTGCTCGAGGGGCGCCGCCGACGGCCCGGTGCGTGCGAGTACTTGTTCGGCGACGACTACGAGAAGGATGCCGTGGCCTACTCGCTCTACGCACGCATCGTCGACAACGAGCTGGGCGGCGCCGAGCTGGACAGCGCCCTGGCCGCCGAAGGGGTGCAGCCCGATGACCGACGTTGTGTGAGCCGTCTTCGCGCGGCGCTGCCGGAGAAGCTCGGGCCGGTCCGGCGCATCTTCATCCACCTGGAGAAGCGCAGCCCGCCCTCGGACTTCGAAGGCTTCGGCCCTCGGCTCGCGGCGACCCGCAACGCGTTCCAGCTGGCGCTCGCCCTGTTCGAGCTCGGCCTGCTCGACGCCAAGGCCGTGCGCCAGACCGCGCACGCCTTGCAAGCCGCCTCCACGTTCGGTCGTGTCGACTTCGACGATCTGATGGCGGACGCCGTGGCGCGCGGGCTCGTTTCTGCCGAGACGGTGCGCGATCTGGAGCTGTAGCGCGAGGACGGTGCGCGCCGTTCACCGCGACGGCCCGGCCGGATCTTCGTAGTCGGCCGCGAGTCGCTCGGTCTTCTCGCGCAGCGCCCGGTGCGCGGCCAGCTTGCGAAACAGGGTCCACAGCCCCGGATCGCGCAGCGCGCTCCAAGGATCATCGGCGGCGGGCGGGGAGGGCGCCGCGGCGCCAGCCAGCGCGCTCATCTTGTCCGCGGCCTTGCGCGTGGGAAATCTCTCGCCCGCTTCCCAGGCCGCCACCAACGACGCATCCACGCCCAGCGCGTCGGCCAGCTGTCGCGTCGTGAGGCCGCGCGTCTTGCGAAGGGACCGGATCTCGTCCGGAGTCATGCGCGAAAGATATCACGCCGCACGCAACAAGCAGCGCCTGTCGGCCGACAGGCCGATCGTGATGAAGATGAACCCGAGACTCTCGTGCGTGGCGGCAGGGATGGTCGCAGCCCTGCCGTCGCAAGGATGTGTGGAGCTGAAGCCGCTGGGCAACAGTGCGGAGCAACCACCGGCCGGCGTGCTGGTGCAGGTCGATCCGCCGCCCGACGATCCGCTCGAGCTTGCGCCGATCGTTCAGTTCCACCTCGGGAGCGAGGACCCGGCCAGCGAAGTGCAGGAGGCGGTCGTGGCCCGCGGTGAGCTCTCGTCCCACGATCTCGAGGCGCTGGCCGCGGGACAGCCGTCACCATCGTTGAAGCGGCGGCTGGTGGACTCGGTGAGCTGGCGCGGGCGGGATGGGGAGCTGGTGATCGCGCCGAAGACGGCGTTCGAGGCCGCAGAGGCGGTTTCGGTGGGCGTGCCGTCCAGAGGCTGGTCGCGGGCGTGGACGGTCGCGGACGATGCGCTGCCACGGCTCACGCGGGTGTGGCCGGTCGCCGCCGAGGGCGCGTGGGCCGGCCATGCCGTCTGGTGCGAAGCGCAGCCGTCGACCGGATGGACGCCGTCGACGACGACCCAGATGTGGCTCGGTCCGGACCTGTCGCCCGGGCGATTGGGTGCGGGCATGATGGAAGGGTTTGGTCCGGGGTGCGTGTACTGGGATCCGGCCGGCGGACCGATCCCGTCGATGATCGTGCCGCCGCCGAGGGTTGAGCTGGAAGACGGGCGGGCCGCGCGAATCGAGCCGGAGCCGATATCGGGGCTGGTCACGGCAGCGGGGGAGCCTGTCGGTGAATGCGGTGCGGGTCGGACGCCGATCGGGGCGGGATGCGCGGAGGTGCATGACGACCGGGTCGTGCTATTCGGCCAATCCACACCTGCTCTCATCGCTGTTGAGATAGGTGGAAAGCGGATTTGCGGGATACCGACACAAGACATGCCGATGGTGATACGGGGGTTGGTGCCGAACCAGCGGAACGAGGGGATGGTGACGTTCATCGACGGGGCAGGGAGGAGGTACGAGGGAGGATTTGCGGTAAGGACGGGAGCGCCGGAGCCGCATGTGGTGATCAACGAGGTAATGGCGAATCCGGCGGGTCCGGAGCCGGACCAGGAATGGGTGGAGCTGTACAACGACGGGGCGAGCGCGGTGGAGCTGGGAGGGTGGCAACTGGAGGACACGGGTCTAGGAGCGGAACTGCCGCCGTGGGAGCTAGCGCCGGGGGGATTCGCGCTGGTGGTCAACGACGCGTACCAGGAAGGAGGCTGGGGGGATCGCGCTCCGGTGCCGGGAACACCGCTGTTGCGCGTTCCGCAGCTGGGAAAGGGAGGGCTGTCGAACACCGGCGAACCGTTGCGCTTGCTGCGTCTTGACGGCTTCGTGGCTTCGATGGTGCCGGCGATTCCGTCACCCAGGCAGTCGGAGTCGGTGGCGCGGATCGCACCCGACGCGTCGGACAAGCCATCGTCCTTCCAGCCTGGACGCGACGGTGGAACCCCTGGAGCCTGGAATACGACGACACCCTGATCGGGGCGGACAACGCGCCATCACTATCCTTCCGGCGCTGGTGTTTTCGCTTGCGGGATGCGGCTCGGCACTGCCATGCTGCTGTGGCAGCGTGACGGCGAGCCGGCGCGCTGCAGCCAAGTGGCTGTGCGAGAGAGGTAACAATACGGCGGCCACTGTCATTGATTCTCACGCCGGGGTGACGCGACGATGCCCATCGAGAGAGATGTAAAGCTGCTTACCGCGTCGGACGTGGCCGAGCTGTGCGAGGTGGATCTGAAGACGATCCACAACTGGGTGGAGCGCGGGTGCATTCCGCACTTTCGCACGCCGGGCCGTCACTTGCGCTTCCAGGCCATCGACATCGCCAACTTCCTGCGGGAGTGGGGCTATGCGATCCCGCGCAGGTTCTACGCCGAGATCGCGCAGGCCGTGATGGTCATTGGGGGCAAGGAGGCCACCAACGTCGTCGTCAAGGCAGCGGGGCAGACGGCGGCGGTCCAGACGATCGAGGATCTGTACGACGCGCTGCTGCGTGTGGGCCAGGAGCCCACGACCGCGATCGTGTTCGATCAGCTGGTGGTGCAGGCGTATGGCGACTTGATCGTGCGCGCCACGGAGGCGCTCAAGCGGGCCTACTCCATCACGGTCATCGCGTTGGGTGCGGACAAGCTCGGGCTGGCGGACAAGGCCGACATCCTGTTCATCCCGCCGGGGGACTCCAAGATGCTTCGCGCCGCCCTTACCGGCGATGTGAGGGACAACGCGCAGGTCGAAGAAGGCGTGGTGCCGCCGCCGCCCAAGCGACGGACCCGTCGCGTCCGCTCGCCCGGCAAGCGCGTGATGTAGCCGGGGGCGTTCGCGTGCCTTCGCGCCGCGCGCCGCTCCCGCGCATCGACGGTGCGCGCGAGTCCAGGTTGACCTCGGTGAGGCTGGTGCTCGACGCGGACCACTACGCGCGCGTGGTGCAGGATGTGCTGGTGTGCGCCAGGGTATCGCTCTGGATCGGCACGGCCAACGTCAAGGAGATGATGATCGAGGCGCCGGTCGGCACCAGCGCGCGGGCACGGGGCCGATACGTCTCGGTGCTCTCGCGGCTCGACGAGCTGGCGGGGCGCGGCGTGGAGCTGCGGCTGTTGCACGCGACGGTTCCGTCGGGTCCATTTCGGCAGGAGTTGCGCAGGTTCCCGAGGCTGGTGCGGGGCGGGCTGGCGATGCGGCGGTGTCCGCGCGTGCACCTGAAGGTCATCGCGGTGGACGGCACGATGTTGTACCTGGGCAGTGCGAACTTCACCGGGGCGGGGTTGGGGGCCAAGGGAGACGGCCGGCGCAACTTCGAGCTCGGCGTGCTGACGGACGACGACGTGCTGCTCGACGCGGTGCAAGGGCGATACGAGCGTATCTGGTCGGGGGCGGAATGCGGGGCGTGCAAGCTGCGTTCGGCGTGTCCGAAGCCGCTGGACCGGATATGATGCGGGGGATGGACCGACGCGCGTGACTGCGCGGGGGCAGTACGGAAGCGAGAGGGAGAGGGGGACCAGGCGGGGTCGCTACGCCTGCGAGGCGGCCTTGTGGGCGCGGCGTGCGATGCGGGCCTTGGTGCGCGCGGCTGCCTTCTTGTGGATGACGCCCTTGGAAGCGGCGCGATCCACCGCCGACGCGACCGTCTTGATCGCGGCCGCCGCCGCGTCCTTCTGGCCCGCGACGACCTGCGCGCGCGCCTTCTTCAGAATCGAGCGCGTCTCGCTCTTGACCGCCCGGTTGCGCTTCGCGCGCGTGATCCGCTGCCGGTTACGTCGTTCTGCCGACGGATGATTTGCCATGATGCCTTGCTCTCGATCCTAAGGATTCACTTGCTCGCCGCGGGCTTCGCGTCGGGCTTCGACGGGTCGTAGCCTTCCGGATGGACCGGGAAGGCCGGCGTGAGCGTCCGCCCGAAGCGGCTCTTGTTGGACTTGCCGTTCGTCGTGCGCTTGCGACGGCGAATGCGCTCGGTTTGCTGGGTGCTCGATACCATGATCACTCCGTACGCTTGTCGCCACCAAAGGGCGGCAGGGCGGCGCAGTATTAGGCGCAGTGATGCGTCTGTCAACGGATTTTGCACGGCACCGGTGCGCGGCCCGGGTCAGTCTTGCGACGCCGGCTCTCCGGTCGCGCCCGCGGTCTCGGGGCCCGCAGGGTCCAGGCCCTTGCAGCACCGGAAGCCCGTCTGCTTGCCCGCGTAGCGCTCGTTGTGCGACGTGGTGCTCGAGCGGCAACGGTTGCGGCCGGTCATCCACCAGCCGCCGCGCAGCTCCGCGCGGTCGTTCGGCTTGCGGAACCTGCGAAGCACCCACTCGTCGACGTTGCCGACCATATCCCGCACACCAAAGGGGCTCACGCACGTGGCGTGGGGCGGCTCGCGGAGGTCGTCGCTCGCGTGGAACTTGCCGTCGCGAAGAAGCCGATCGACGTTGCACAGCGAGGGGCTGCGCTCGTAGCCGTAGGGGTAGGGGAGGCCCTGTTCACCCTCGCACGCGAATTCCCACTCGTCATCGCGGCACAGGCGCTTGTGCTGCGCGGAGCAGAGCTCCGCCGCCTGCTCCCACGACACGTTGCTCACCGGCAGGCTCTGGCCCTGCGCGCGGTACTCGTCGCGGTCGATGCAGAAGCGCATACGATGGCCGCGGGTCACGCAGGTCGAAGGCTCGCGGAAGCGCGCACACACACGATTGCGCGGCTGCCCTTCCGGGTCGTCCCACTGAAGGCAGTCCTGCTCGAACAGATTGCAGTGCTCCCCTTGCACCAGCACCATGTCCTGCGGACAAGGCGAGGCGTCGGGCGGCGCGGGTGGTGCTTCGGACGCCGCCGGGCTGGCCGATGCAGCGGGTGCGTCCTGCGTGAGCGACGAAGCGGCGGGCAGCGGTTCGGTTGCGGACGCGGCCGGCGCAGAGACGGGTTGCGTCCCGGCCGATTCCGAGGCCAGCGGCGCTTCGGTGGGCCCGCATGTCGAGAGCACCGTTCCCACGAACGCAGTTGCCAAGGTTGCCAGAGCGGGTCGGCGTGCCATCGTGCCGTCCGCTTACCGCCAAGCGCCGGACGCGGCCAAGTCTTCGTGGGAACCCGGCGACGGTGTATTGTTGCCTTCTCTGGAGGTCGTCGCATGGACACCGAGGTTCTGCGCACTGGCGTGGTAGGAGCCGGGGCATGGGGCACAGCCCTGGCGGATCAGCTTGCCCGCAAGGGCCACCAGGTGAAGCTGTGGTGCTTCGAGCCCGACGTGGCCGCGAGCATCCGCGAGACGCGCGTCAACAGCACCTACTTGCCGGGCCACTCGTTGCACCCGGCCGTGATCGCCAGCAACGACCTGGGAGAGGTGGTGCGCGACAAGGACTTGGTCGTGGTCGCGGTCCCCAGCCACCATGTGCGTCGCATCGCCACGGAGTTTCGCAACGACCTGGGGCGCACGGCGATCCTGGTGAGCGCATCGAAGGGTATCGAAAACGATTCGCTGATGACCATGTCCGAGGTCTACAGCGACACATTGGAATCGAACTTCCACAAGTACTTCACGGTGCTCTCCGGCCCCTCGTTCGCGGTCGAGGTGGCGCGCGGTATGCCCACGGCGGTGACGGTCGCGGCGTGGGACATGCGCACGGCGGTGCGGGTGCAGCACGCGATCTCCACGACGTTTTTCCGGTGCTACACGAGCTGCGACGTGGTGGGCGTGGAGATGGGCGGGGCGCTCAAGAACGTGGTGGCGATCGCGGTGGGCGCGATGGATGGAATGGGGTTCGGGCACAACACGCGAGCGGGGCTGATGACCCGGGCCCTGTCGGAGATCAGCCGCATCTCGGTGCGCAAGGGGGCCAACCCGCTGACGCTGGCCGGCCTTTCCGGCGCGGGCGATCTGATTCTGACGTGCACCGGCGAGCTGAGCCGCAATCGAACATTCGGCTATCGGTTGGGCAAGGGCGAGAAGGTGCAGGACATCCTGTCGGGCCAGAGGCAGGTGGTCGAAGGCTTTCTGACGTCGAAGTCGGCCTGGCACCTCATCCGGCAACTGCATGTGGAGGCAGCGATCTTCGAGCAGATCTACGAGTACCTGCACGGCAACGTGGAAGGACGTCCGATCTCGCACTTCGTGCACGAGGTGATGAGCCGTGAGCTCAAGCCGGAGGTGTCGTACGGGTAGGGCGAGGCACGAGGGGCCCCGAACGATCAGGGCCGGATGGTGACGCCGACCGCGTAGGAATCTCGTTGGAACGGGCCGACACTGGCCTTGGACAAGGCGCTCTTGATGCAGCCGGCCGCGCCCGTCGAGGCCGCGGGGCCCGTGACGCTCACGCTCTTGACCCGTCCGCTCGAGCCGAAGACGACCGTGGCGCGGGACGGGGCGTCCATGCCCGCGACGCAGCCTTTCGCGGCGCCCATGACCGAGCCGAGCGCGCCCTGGATGGCGCCTTGAGACGGCGACTCGGGGATCGATCCCGGCGCGGGGCCTGCAGGTTCATCTTTCTTTTCCGCTGCAGGTTGGGACGTGTTGGCGCCGACCGCGGTGGCCATCGCACCGGTCAAGTCCGTGGGAGCTGGTGCGGCGGGTTCCTTTTTGGCATCGGCGGACGCGGTCTTCTCGCCTGCGCCCTTGCTTTCTTCCTTTGAGGAAGCCTTGGCCGGCTCGGCGCCGCCGGTGGCGGCCCGGTCACCCGCGTTCTCTGCGAGCGGTTGGGCGGTTCCGGACGACGCGATCGCCAACGGTTCCGCTGCAGCGCCCGTCTCGGTGGTCGCGGGCCTAGCGGTGAACTCGGCACCGGGTGCCGCGGCCGACGCAACGACTGCAGCCGCGGGCGGGGACTGGCTTGCCATCTCACCTGGGGAACGCTTCATGACCACGAAGAACGCCGCTGCGATCGCTGCGATCGCGACCACTCCTCCGCCGACCAGCGGGATGACGCTGGAGGACTTCTTGGCTGAAGCCGGCTTGGCTGGTGCGGCGGCCGCAGCGGCAGATGCCTTGTCGTCGTCGAACAGTCCCTCGGTGCCGGGAGCTGCGCCGGAATCGGGCAGGGACGCCTGGCTCGCGCGCACGGCCGCGAGGTCCAGGATGCCCGAGTCGCTGTCACGGGCCTCGGTTGGGCGGGAGACGAAAGCCGGGCGCGCAGGCGCCTCGGGCGGAGCGGATACGCGTGGACCGCCTCGGCCGGACGGCGGTGGCGGTTCCGCAGTCGAGGCGGGCGCCGGGGGCGCAGCGCTGACGCGCTGTGCGATGTCCTTGAGGGACTTCCGCTTCATCTTGTCTGGACTTGGTTCCGACATCCTGACCTCGCTTGGTACCTGCTGGGCCGGCTCGCTGTCGCCTTCACCGGGTTCGGCGGGCAGGGGAGCTGCGAGCCAGTCATCGTCGCCCTCTGCCGCGGACAGGGGCGCGATCTTCTCTTCGATCCGCGTGGCAGCCGTCTCCCACGCTGCTTCCTCGCGCTCCGGGGCCGGCCAGTCCTTCAACCACCCATCCATCCGCGCGTCGAGCTTGCTGCTGTCGCCGCTCATGGACGCCCCTCCGTGTCTTCGCCGAATCCACGGCCGTCCAAGTGCTCACGCAGCTTGCGTCGCGCCTCGTGGACGCGCCAGGCCACGGTGCCCTCGGGGCAGCCCAGGATCGCCGAGACGCTCTCGTGGGGAAGGCCTTCGACGCAAACCAGGATGAGCGTGGTGCGCAGCGTGTCGCTCAGCTGGTCGATGCCCTGGGCCAGGGCCAGGGCCAGCTGCTTCTGCTCGGCCGCAACGGAGGGGTCGGCGGTCGTGGGCGCCTTGTCCGCCAACCAGGCTTCGACGCGCGGATCGTCCTCGTGCGCGGCCTGCTTGCGCGGCTTGCGTGTCCGGATGGTGTTGAGCGACAGGTTCACCGCGATCCTGTAGAGCCATGTGAAAGGCTGACTGTTGCCTTCGAAGCGCGCAAGCGCCTGCCAGGCCCGCACGAACGTTTCCTGCACGACGTCCTCGGCCTCGGTGGCGTCGCGCAGCATGTGGACGGCCAAGCGGAAGATGCGCTTCTGGTGGCGACGCACGAACACGCCGAAAGCGTCGCGGTTGCCCGTGCGGGCTCGTTCGATGAGTTCGTGGTCGGTTTCGGTTGCCATGCCGGTGCCGATGACTGGACCTGGAGCGAACGCCCGGAAAGGGCGAGCCCATAGCACAGCCGTTCGAGACCAGCACGATAATCGAACACGCCGGATTGGACAATTGAACCACGCCGTTCTTGGACGCAGCGCAGCTCGCGCGTGACCGCGGCGTCGTGGGCAACCGTGCGCGAGGCTGCAGAACGACGTCGGACCGAGGCCGGAATGCGAGCCGGCCGCCGGGCCGCGCACGAGAAGCCAGTCCGCGGCGATCGAAGGATCCTTGACCCGCCGTCTCGGTGAGATATGAGCCTGAGCAACGATGGTTGAGTCTGGATCCCAAGCTGCCGCGCAGCGGACCCGCGAGCTCGAACGCGATCTGTCCCGTGTGGAGGGCAAGGGGCGTTGGGTTCGCCGCTCCGCAATTCTCCTGGGCGTCGTCCTGATCGTCGCCGCCGTCGTCGCTTGGCGCATCAAGCACCGCCCGCCGCCCCCGTCCAAGTACGTACTGCAGAAGACCACGACCGGCGACGTCATCGAGACCGTGCAGTCCACGGGCACGGTGCAGCCGCTGACACAGGTGCAAGTCGGCGCGCAGGTCTCGGGCCGCGTGGTCAAGGTCTATGTGGACTTCAACTCCGAGGTAAAGCAGGGCGACCTGATCGCCGAGATCGATCCGACGCTGCTCGGCGCACAAGTGGCGCAGACCGACGCGCAGCTGCGAGCGGCGCAGGCGTCGCTGGCGAGATCGGACGCGCAGCTGCGCACCTCGAAGGTGGCGCTGGACCGGACCAGGAACTTGTTTGCCGAGCGGCTCGCCAGCCAGGCCGACGTGGACTCGGCGCAAGGCGACTACGACGCGCAGGTCGCGGCGGTGGCGGCGGCAAAGGCCACGATTTCGCAGATCAACGCCGAGCTGTCGTATTCGCGGACGAACCTGGCCTATACGAAGATCTTCGCGCCGATCGACGGGGTGGTCATCAGCCGCAACGTCGACCCAGGGCAGACGGTGGCAGCGAGCTTCCAGGCTCCCACGCTGTTCGTGATCGCGCAGGATCTGAGCAAGATGCGTGTGATGGCCGAGATCGACGAGGCCGACGTGGGCAAGCTGCAGGAGGGAATGAAGGCCGAGGCGACGGTCGACGCGTTCCCGGGGATCGAGTTCGAGGGCAAGGTGGTGCAGGTCCGCTACAGCCCCAACACCTCGCAGGGCGTGGTCACCTACTCGGCGGTGATCGACGTGGACAACCCGGAGAAGAAGCTGCGTCCGGGGATGACGGCGCTGGTGACGGTGCGCACCCACGAGGCCAAGGGCGTGGTGCGGCTGCCGAATGCGGCGTTGCGATACAAGCCGTCGGCGCCCAAGGGGCAGGATGGGAAGCCGATCCCGCAGCCGCCGCTTCCGGCGCTCGATCACGGCAAGGCGCGGATCTACCAGCTGAGCGACACGACGCCGGGCGCCGAGAAGATCGCGGAGAAGATCGTCGAGATCGGCATCACGGACGGGATCAACACCGAGGTGCGGGGTGGCTCGCTGGCAGCCGGCCAGGACGTGGTGGTCGACGAGGTCGAAGACGCGAACGCAGCGGACTCGCAGCACCGCCGGAACATGTTCTGATGAAGCGCCGGAGGGCACCGTGAGCGAGCCGATCGTCGAGCTCGTGGAGGCGGGCAAGGATTACGTATCCGGGCCCACGGTGGTGCACGCGCTAACGTCGGTGAGCGTGGCCATCGAGCCGGGCGAGTTCGTGGCGGTCGTGGGGCCGAGCGGCTCGGGCAAGAGCACGATGATGAACATCATCGGGTGCCTGGACCGGCCGAGCTACGGCGTCTACAAGCTCGCCGGCATCCGGGTCGAGAGCCGCTCGAACAATGCGCGGGCGGTGCTGCGCAACCGGCTGATCGGCTTCGTGTTCCAGGGATTCAACCTGCTGCCGCGCACCACGGCGCTCGAGAACGTGGAGCTTCCGCTGGTCTATCGCGGCCAGCGCGCGAGCCGCAGGCGCGCGCAGGCGCGGCGGGCCCTGGAGCAGGTGGGGCTCGGCGATCGATTCCACCACACTCCCAACCAGCTGTCCGGAGGCCAGCAGCAGCGCGTCGCCATCGCCCGCGCCCTGGTGACCGATCCTCCGCTCCTGGTGGCCGACGAGCCCACGGGCAACCTGGACACCCGCACCAGCGACGAGATCCTTGCGCTGCTGCAGACTCTCAACCGCGAGCGCGGGATCACCATCGTGATGGTCACGCACGAGCCCGACGTTGCCGCGTGCGCGTCGCGCACGATCCTGATGCGCGACGGGCGCATCAGGTCGGACAAGCATCAGGGGCGGCCACGCGATGCGGCGGCGGCTGCCGCGCAGTCCAGGGATGCGGCCGACTCGATGGTCGACTCGGAGCGAGGCGGCGCGTGAGCACGCTCCTGACGTCCCTGCGTCTCGCGTTGCGTTCGGTGTTTCGGGCCAAGCTGCGCGCGTTCCTGACGGTGCTGGGCATCCTGATCGGCGTGGCCGCGGTGGTGATTGTGACCGCGATCGGCACGGGCGTTCAGGACAAGGTCATCCAGATCATCCAGAGCATCGGCTCCAACAGCATTCTGGTCATCACGCGTCCGGTGCAGCGCTCCGGCGTGCGCGGCGCCGCGGGCACCAGCGGCAAGCTGTCGGAGGCGGACGGCGAGGCGATTCTGCGGGAGGCCACGAGCGTCGAGGCGATCGCGCCGATGGTATCGGCCTCGGCGCAGGTGGTCATCGCGGACCGCAACACCAACACCGGCGTCATCGGCACCACGCGCGCGTACCTCAAAGTGCGTGGCTACGAGATCGCCCACGGTGCGATGTGGACCGAGACCGACGAGCGGACCAAGGCCAAGGTCTGCGTGTTGGGCGCGTCGACCGCGTTGGACCTGTTCGGCAACCAGGACCCGGTCGGGCAGGTGGTGCGCATCGGAAAGCACGCGTACCGCATCGTGGGCACGCTCGCGCCCAAGGGCCAGAGCCTGGGCGGCGAAGACCCCGACGATCGGGTGCTGATGCCCATTGGCACTTTCCGCGCGCGCGTGATGCCCATGCCCGCGGGGCGCGTGTTCCTGCTCATCGCCTCGGCGCGGGACGCCCGGACCATCGAGCGCGCGACCCATCAGATCGAGTCGATCCTGGACCAGCGTCACCGGATCGGGAAGGACGACGAGCCGGACTACGTGATTCACACGCAGGCCGAGTTCATGAAGATGCAAGAAGACATCTTCTCGACGCTGCAGATGTTGCTGGTGGGGATCGCGGTGGTGTCGCTGGTGGTGGGGGGAATCGGCGTGATGAACATCATGCTGGTGAGCGTGACCGAGCGGACGCGCGAGATCGGGATTCGCATGGCAATCGGTGCGCGGGAGGAGCACATCATGCTGCAGTTCCTGGTGGAGGCGCTGGTGCTGTGCACGCTGGGCGGGCTGGGAGGAACGGCGGTCGGCCTGGCGGCGATCCGGATCATGACGATGAGCCTGGGCTGGAGCATGGTCCTTCCGCCCGAGGCGCTGGTGGCCGCGCTGATCACCTCGGCGACGATCGGTGTGGTCTTCGGATTCTTTCCGGCGCGGCGAGCGGCCAAGCTCGATCCGATCGACGCCCTGCACCACGACTGACCCGATGCTCTACGTCTTTCTGTCCGCCACCCGCCTCGCCCTCGGAGCCGTCCGGCGCAACAAGCTGCGAGCTTCGCTCACGGTGCTGGGCATCCTGATCGGGATTGCGGCGGTGGTGCTGGTATCGGCGATGGGCAGCGGGGCCCGGGAGAACATCAACAAGAAGGTCGAGAGCCTGGGCTCCAACATGATCGTCATCTTCTCGTCGCCCAACCAGCGCTCCGGAGCGCGCAAGGCCGTGGGCGCGGATCTGGGGCTCACCGAGGATGACGCGGTCGCGATCGCGCGGGAGGCGGCCAGCGTCAGCGCCACCGCGCCCGTCGCCCGACTCACCGCGCAGCTGGTGTACGAGGGCCGCAACTACAACACGCAAGTCTACGGCAGCACCCTCGACTTCTTCCGCATCCGCTCGTGGAACGCGGACCGCGGCGCGCTGTGGGACCCGTCCGCGCACGAGGACCGGCAGTCGGTGATCGTGCTGGGGGCCACGCCTGCCCGCGAGCTGTTCGGGCCGATCGACCCCATCGGACGCACCGTGCGCATCGGCCAGCAACCGTTCCGCGTCATCGCCGTGCTCGAGCTCAAGGGCCAGTCGCCCTTCGGAGGCCAGGACCAGGACGATCTGGCGGTGGTGCCCCTGCCTGCGTTCAAGTCGCGCATCTCGGGCAGCGGGAGCTGGCGTGGCGTGGGGCAGATCCAGGCCAGCGCCACGTCCGGCGACACGGTCCGGCAGGCTACGACGCAAATCGAGTCGATTCTGCGGCAGAGGCACCACATCGCCGAGGGAGAGGATCCGGACTTCGTGATTCGCACGCAGGAGGAGCTGCAGAAGCGCCAGGATTCGATCTACGGCGCCCTGAGCACGCTGCTGCTGAGCGTGGGGGTCGTATCGCTGTTCGTCGGTGGAATCGGCATCATGAACATCATGCTGGTGTCGGTGGCGGAGCGCACCCGCGAGATCGGCATCCGCATGGCGATCGGCGCCCAGGAGGGGGACATCCTGGTGCAGTTTCTGGTCGAGTCGGTGATTCTGGGGTTGCTGGGAGGGGTGGGCGGCGTGGCGCTGGGCGTGGTGCTGATCGCGGTCCTGCGCAATGTTCTCGAGTGGCCCATGGCGGTGCAGCCCGCGCCGCTGGTCATCGCGGTGGTGACCAGCATGCTGATCGGCGTGGTGTTCGGGTTCTTCCCGGCGCGACGAGCGGCGCGGATGGATCCGATCCAGGCGCTGGGGCGCGAGTAGGAGGCCGGGCTCAGGCGCTGCGGCAGGCTTGCGCCTGGATGGCGGTGATGGCGACGGTGTTGATGATGTCCTCGACCAGGCAGCCGCGGCTCAGGTCGTTGACGGGCTTGTTGAGGCCCTGCAGGACGGGACCGATGGCGATGGCGTGGGCGGAGCGCTGCACTGCCTTGTAGGTGTTGTTGCCCGTGTTCAGGTCGGGAAACACGAAGACGGTCGCCCGGCCGCCTACCTTCGAATCGGGCAGCTTGGTCTTGGCCACACCGGCGTCGACCGCGGCGTCGTATTGCAGAGGCCCTTCGAGCACCAGATTCGGCCCGAGCTGCCGTGCGATGCGCACCGCCTCGCGGACCTTGTCGACGTCCTGCCCGGCGCCGGACGTGCCGGTGGAATAGGAGAGCAGGGCGACGATGGGCTCGATGCCGAAGGCGCGAGCGGTCTCCGCGCTGGTGACGGCGATCTCGGCGAGCTCCTGGGCGGTAGGGTCCGGGTTGACCGCGCAGTCGCCGTACACCAGCACCCGGTCCTCCAGGCACATGAAGAAGACCGAGGACACGAGGCTGCAGCCGGGCTTGGTCTTGATGACCTGGAAGGCGGGCCGGATGGTCGCGGCGGTGGAGGTGCGGGCGCCGGCGACCATGCCGTCGGCGCGGCCGGTCTGGACCATCAGCACGCCGAACAGGGGCGGGTCGAGGATCGCCTCGCGCGCGGCCTCGAGGGTCATGCCCTTGTGCTTGCGCATGTCGTGGTACATGGAGGCGAATTCCTCGGCCCAGGGCGTGTCCTGCGGGTTGACCACTTCGGCCGATCCAATGTCCGCCCCGAGCTGTCCGGCCTTGGTGCGGATGTCTTCGGGATTGCCCAGCAGCACCAGGTCCACCGCCTGCAAGCGCAGCAGGGCATCGGCGGCGCGCAGGATGCGCGGATCGTCGCCCTCGGGCATGACGATCTTCTGCTTGAGCACGCGCGCCTGCTTGACCAGGCCGTACTTGAACATCTTGGGGGTGACGGCCTTGGGGGTGCTGACGTGGATGGCCTTGCGCAGGGCCTCGGTGTCGACGTGAGACTCGAACAGCTGGCGCGCCATCTCGACTTCGCGCTTGTATTCGGGGATGAGCGCGGCCTTGACCTGGGTGAGCGCGAGCGTGGTCTCGTAGGTCAGCTTGGGCGAACGCACGATGGGAATGCGCGGGCCGGGCAGACCTTCGAGCAGCTGGGCCACCGGCGCGGACAGCTCCTGCTCGCCCGACAGCACCATGCCCGCGATGTTGGGCGTCGCGTGGGACAGAAGCGAGAGCATCGCCATGAAGATCGCGTCGTGGCGATCCAGGTGCGTGACCAGCAGGACGTTGTCGGCGAGCAGCGGAATCATCGTCTCGACCGACCCGGACGCGACGATGATGCGGCCGACCTTGTTGTGGAGATATTCGCGGCCGTACAGCACGTGGCCGCCGAGGTGAGCTGCGACCTCGTCCATGCGTGGCATGCCCAGGGCCGGCAGCTCCGGAATGGTCGCCACGACCGGGATTCCCGCGGATCGCAGCCGCTGCACCAGGCGGCCCGCGATGAGCTCCAGCGGATTGCGGTCCACCTTGTTGAGCAGCGCGGCCACCACCTCGCACCCCTTCTCGCGGAACCCGTCGACCGCGATCATCGTCCGCGAGTGAATGGCCTCCGCGTCGTTGCAGGAGCCGTCGACCACCAGCGCGACGGGCGTGCCCAGATCCCGCGCCAGCTCGATGTTGAGCTCGGTCTCGACCGCGGAAGTCGCGCTCAGGTAGTCCGTTCCCTGCACGACGACGAAGTCGACCTTGTCCTGGAGACGCTTGTAGGCCTCGAGGATGGTCTCGGCGACGGCACCTTGCTTGCCGGAGGCTGCGAGGGATTCGGCTTCCTTGCTTGTGACCCCGACCATCTCGGACATGTCGAAGGGCAGGTCGAAGACCTCGTGCATGAGATAGGCGTCGCGGTCGATGACGTCGTGATCGGAGCCGGGCAGGCGGAATGGTCTGGCGACCGGACGGAAGAAGCCGACCTTCTGGCCGCTGCGCTCGAGCATGCTCAGGATGCCCAGCGAGACGAGAACCTTGCCGTTGTGCGCCTCGACCCCGGTGACGTACAGACTATTGGCCATTGCGCCTTCTCCTGTCGAAGTGGTCGGATTCCGACGACGCGCGTGTTTCAGTCCTGGCGTTTCCAGGTCACGTCATACGTGTTGGTGGTGCCCGCACCGGTCACCGTCGCGCGGCCCTTCAACTCGCCCGGATGCGTCTGGCGAAGGTTGTAGCGGATGACGTAACGGGTCGACGGGACGGTGACCTTGACCGCGAGGACGATCCCGTTGAAGCTCACCTCGCTGTAGATGTAGGGGTTGCCGTCGTTGCAGTCGGCGCCGGAGAACGAGAGCGTGTTGCCGACCTGGTGGATGGCGATCTTGTCGGAGCAGCCCGCGCGCGATCCGAAGGATTCGACCCAGACTCCCTCGAGCCCCGGATGGGCTACGGTCGCGGGCGCCGGCGCCGAGGGTTGCGGGGCGCTGGAGCGCGCCCAGGTGACGTCGTAGCTGCGCTTCTCTCCGCCGCCGCTGACCTCGGCCTTGCCCTTGAGCTCACCGGGGCGGGTCTGGCGAAGCGTGTAGGTGATGAGCGTGCTGCCCGAGCCCGACGCGGAGCGGACGGTCAGCGTATTTCCGGCGAACCGAGCGGCTTGAAAGTCATAGCGCTGTCCGCTGTTGCAGTCGGCTCCGGAGAGCTGCAGCTCCGAGCCTTCCTGTCGAATGACAATCTTGTCCGAGCAGCCCGGGCGCGTGGCGAAGCTCTCCACCCACACGCCGGCGAGCGGTCCGGAGCCCAGGTTGTCGGGAACCGCAGGCTCGGCGGGCCGCGAAGGCTCGACGTTCTCGCGGGTGAGGGTCTGAAGCGGGGTGCTCGTCGAATCCCCGGAGCCGCCGGACGGGCCTTGGGGGCCGCTGCCGATTGCGTCGTGCGAGAGCACGGCATTGCCCGCGCACCGGCTCCCGTTCCAGCTCGAGCCGTCGGGGCAAGAAGGCGTGGCCGAAGCCGGGGCGGGCGCTGTCGCGTTGTCGACAGGGGCGGCACCTTGCGCGCCTGCGGGCTCGGGTGCCACCGGTGGGGGAGCCGCCACGGCAGTCGCCGGCTCGGTGCTCTTGAGCGATGAACCACAGCCGACGACCAGCGCGAGGGTCGCGAGCAAGATGCAGAAGCGTCGAATCATGGGGGCGATACTACCACCAACGGTGGCGTGGTTGACCACGGACGCCGGGCTCGGCGCGCACGGCCGATCGCGATCTTGGCACAGCTGGCACAGGCCGCGATGGACGGGTGAGCTTGGCGAGCTTGAAATCAAGCGATCGGCAAACCCGGAAGCACGGGACGAGTCCCCAGTTGGTCGGCAAGGTGGATGCGAGTACCCTGCTGGCGAAGTTCGCGCTGGTGGGGGGCGCGCGGCGGGGCGTGCTGCTGGCCCAGAGCAACTGCGCCGATTACGGCGATGCTCGCTATGTGGCATATCTGTTCGACCCGGCCACCAGCCTCTACACGCCTGTCATGCTCGGAAGCGACGGCGACATGGCGGTTCTGAACACGGCGCCGGAGGGCGATCAGCTGGTGGAATGGCTGCGAGGTTTGCCGGGCGACACGGGCGAAAGAGCGTGCCGCTACCAAGCGAGCGAGTGTTTCGGTTCCTTGTGTCCTGGCGTCTCGCCCTGCGAGGCCGGCACGGTGCCCATGATGCCGTCCGACGCGGGGTGCATGACGTACTGCGGTTCGGCGTCACGCTGCGAGAGCGTTCCGGACTGCGCCACGTGCGCGGCCGAGGGATCCGCGTGCGTCCTAGACGAGCGCGATGGCCTGCACTGCGTCAGGTGGCTTCCGGGCTGCTCGAGCGACATGAGCTGCGATTGCGGGGGCGACGGGTTGTGCGCGTCGGGTGCGTCATCGTGCCGCGGCACGGCCGCGTCCGGGCTGTCGTGCGCTCGGCCGTAGCGTCCGGGATCGCGGGGTGCAGGTCGAACACGGACCGGAGCGGGCTGCGAACCGCGTCTACTCCCCGTTCAACACCGCGCCTTCGATGCGTTCTCCCGTCGACAGGGTACATCGGCCGATGCCTCCGCCGGCCGGCCCTTCTTGCGGATAGGCCAGCTCGAACCGGCACTGCATCGATTCGCCCTTTCGGTCCTTCAGCACGGAGATCAGCCTGCCGCTGTAGTGCATGGCCCAGGCCATCCGATCGCCGTCCCAACAGCCTCGCCAGCCGCACCGCGGCTCGTCGAACCACACATCACGCAGGGTCGTAGGCTGAATGTAGGGGCCTTCGAACTGGCGGCCGTCCGCGAGCCGCACCCGGAGCGTTCCGCGCGTCGCGCTGGGGCCGTCGCTCCGCCAGGAGAATCCGACCGGCTGTGGAGCGCCGGGGGTGGGGGCACCGGGACCGGGCGCGGCGGGCCACAGCGCGCCCTGGCCGTATCCGGTCGACTCGCAACCCCCCATCAACAAGGCTGTGGCGGCCGCGACCGCCGCGAGTGATCGACGGAACATGACCATGGTCTCCTGCACACAGAGTGTAGCAGCTCGCATGCCACGGGAAGGGCGGGCGAAGCGAAAGAGAGACAATGACGCGGCCCGCGCGTGCGCGAACTCCGGAGCCGTGTGTTGCCCGGACGCACCGGGGCAGAATGCCGCGGCGTGGCGAATCGGACCTGCGGGCTCGCCCGATGAGGGTGCGGCGCTCAGCCACGCGCGCTCGCCCACCGCTCGGAAGCCGCCGACCGTCGAAGGGCACGGCGCAGCGTGCCGCGCAGCCTCACGGGCGCAAGGCCGTCCCGGCCGCCCACTTGATGCGCTTGCGGGCCACCACGAACAGCCCCTTCATCGCCGTGGCGTAGGAGTCGATGTCGCTGGTGTAGTAGCCCAGCTCGCCGAGAACGCGCCCGGCCTTCTCCGCGTCCCCCGCGTCGCACGCATCGAGCGCAATTCGATATTGCGACCCCATGAGCTTCCAGTAGTCGAGGGCCCCTTCCTGCAGCGTGTCGTGCATCCGGAACCGGAGCCGGACCACACGCCAGCGGTCCGGATGCGTGGAGGTCCGCTTCGTCCACGAGTACTGACAGGACCGGCCGGTCCAGCCCCCCGTGGTGGTGACATGGCCAAGGTTGTTGCCGAAGATGCGCTTGCCGCGGGCGTGCTCGAGGGCGCAATGGGCAAAGGCGCAGGCGAGCCGCTGGGGCGTCGGAGGCTTTCCGGACCAGGCCACATGGCCTTCCCACAGCACCCTCAGGAGCTCGGTTTCGGTGAGAGGACTCTGCAATACGCAGGTCTCGGGCTGCGCCTTGTGCGGGTCGACGGAGGCGGCGCCAGCTGCTGGGCTGGAACCGGTGCCCTCGATCGCGGCGGGGGTGTCGGCGGGAGCGCTGCGGGCAGCGAGCGAATCGGTCTCGGCGAGCGGGTCGACCGGGTGCAACTCGGGCACCGGCGCCACTTCGGATTCGCTGCTCAGGCGAGAAAAGACGGCCTGGGCGGCCGCGAACGCCACCATGCCGACGACAGCGGTGGTCCCGAGCCACGGGGCGAGCGTTTGCCGACGAGCGAGGGCCACAGGCGGTTTGGCAAGAGGACTCATGAGCGAGCGTTGCAGACGAACGTTCGAGCCGCGGAGACAGCGCTTGAAACGCTATCAAGGCCGAGGCGAGGCGGCCAAGTACGCGCCTGCGTCAACGTTCCGAGCATGGATCCGTGCATCGCCGTTGGCCGTGGCCGTTGCCGGCTTCCGAGCGCTCGATGCGTCAGCCGTCGGCCGGACGAGGAATCGGGCTCTTCGTGATCCAGAGGTTGTAGAGCCACATGAGCGCGGCCGAGACGAGGCCGACCCCCATGAGCAGGCCCCAGCCCATCGCCGCGTGGGCCGTGTCGAGCGCCAGCAGCCCGTCGGGCTGCTTGACGGCGTTCTTGCACATGATCTCGTTGAAGATGAGGGCACCTACCGGGCCGCCCGTCAGTGCCCCGATCGCCATCGGCAGATTCGCGTAGCCGAGGAACAGCCCCTCCTGGCCCTTGGGCGCCAGGGCGCCGATGTACTCGTAGGTTCTGGCTTGCGCGAACAGCTCTCCGAACGCGACCAAGGCCACCGTCATCACGATGAACAGGGAGCCGAGCGGCAGCAGGTTCCAGACCGTGGCCCGCGGCCCTCCGTTCATGATCAGCGGCACCAGATTGATGCTCATCGAACCGCCGATGATGACGGTGCCCACCACGATGGAGACGATCGGCTTGAGCTTGCCGAAGAGCCTGGTGATCGCGAGCTGGAAGAACACGATCGTGAAGGGGTTGGCCATCGTGTAGATGTCGACCGGAGGCTTCTGCTCGAGCACCTTCTCCAGGTACAAGGGCATGACGTTGTAGACTTGCGCATACAGGAAGGTGAAGCCGGAGTTGGCGAGCAGAAACAGGGTGAAGCGAGCATTGCGCAGCACCAGGAACATGTCCAGCAGGATGCGTCCGATGGACCGCTTGGGCTTGGCCGGAGGCTGCCCGAGGTCCTTGTCCGGGTCGCGGTACATCGCCAGCACGGTGAAGAACGCTGCTATCGAGCATACCGCCGCGACGCCGAAGATGGACACGAGCGTGTAGTGGGTGCGGACCACGTAGGCCGTGCCGCGGCCGACCAGGGAGCCGATGTTGATCACCATGTAGAAGATGGAGAAGGCCAGCGTGGCGCGCTTGCCCGCGGTCTTCTGCACGGTGCCCGAGATGCACGGCTTGATGACCGAGCCGCCCATGCCGATGAGCAGGATGGCGACCATCACGCTGGCTCCTATCCACAGGGGCGCGGTCACGTGGTCCGTGGCCTTGTCAGCGAGCGCGGCGCCGCCGATCCACACCGGCGAGCCCATCAGCAGGTAGCCGGCCGCCAGCAGCACGAAGGCGCCCAACAGCGACTTGCGAAAGCCGATGTGGTCCGCGATCGTGCCCGACAGGATGGGCAGGAAGTAGACGAGCGTCCAGAGCAGGCTGTTGAGCGTGCTGGGCCAGTACTTGCCCATGCCCAACCGGCCCAGGTAGATGACCACGAACGAGGCCATCGAGTAGTAGGCCCCGCGCTCGAGCAGCTCAGTGGCGTTCGCCGTCCAGAAGCTTCGGTGGAATCGCGCGGGAGGCGCGCTGTCCATGGAATCCATGGGCAGCGCATACCATTGTGCCTCTCGCGGTGCGAGGAAGGAGAAGTCGGGGCTCAGGGCACCGGAGTGCTCGCCGTGCTCTGCGGGTTGGACGGCGTCGACACCAGGAAGTCCGCGCTGTTGTCGTTGGTGTCCGTGCAGTTACCATCCGCGCCACCGGGCTTGCGCTCGATGCTCGCGTCCGTGGCCGTCGACGAAGTGTTGTTGTGAGGGTTATTGGTTATCGGCGCGCCCTCGCAGCCGTAAGTCGTATCGGTCGTGAAGACCGCGCTGGAGGTGGCGTTGAACGCGTAGCAGACGACATCCACGGGCGTTCCGCCCTGCGACAGACGCAACGCGGTCGCGTCGGTGATGCCCGACATGGACTCGTCCGCCGCCGGGGTCTGGGCGTAGCCCGTGCCGCCCAGCAGGAAGTGGCCGTGCGACGCGATGACCTTGCCGGTGCCCGTCCAGCGTCCCGAGTACGCACCGGTGCTGTTGCTGCGGCCTTCGAGCTTCCAGGTCGAATCGAGCGTCACCGCAGAGCTGGTTGGGTTGTACAGCTCGACGAACTCGTCGGAGGCGCCGCCCGCGCCGCGGCTGCGAATCTCGCTGATGACCAGGTGGGTGGTGGAGCATAGATTGGCAACGATAGAGATGTTCGAGCTCGCCTGGGAGGCGCCGAGCGTGGCGGTCAGCGTGGCTGCCGCGACCGCGGAGCCATCGACGTAGTCGAACGTGGCGGACAGCTCGTTGGCCGGAATCAGGACGGTGGCTGGCACCGTGCCGGCGTTGGCCGGGTTGAGCGCGAGCGCGGCCGAGCTGCCGCCCGCGGGCGCGGGAATGTCGAGCGTGATGACGAACGGAAGCGTTGAGCCAGGTGTCGTGGTCGCCGGGGAAGGCGTGAGCGACACGATCGACGGCTGCTCGGCGGCACCAATTACCCGCACGGCCGCGGTGAGCGAGGTCGGCGGCAGGCTCGCCGTGAGCGTGACACTCGCGGATTGCGCAAGGCCGTTGACCAAGACCTGCGCGCTGGTCTGCCCTGCCGGCACGGTGACACCCCCGCCGACGACCGTCAGGCTGGTGGGGTCGCTCGAAGTGATGCCGACGAACGTGTTGGCCGTGGGCGCGTTGGAGAGCACCACGGTGAGCGGCGTCGGGATGGTCGGAGTGCCGGCCTGACCGACGTCGGTGAAACTCAGCGCAGGGCTGAAGCTCACGATGATCGGGGTTCCGTACGCCACGTCGTTGGCGCTTCGAAGCTCGAGCTTGGAGTTGCCGTTGCGGAAGTCGAGGATTCCCGACAGGGAGGCGAACTGCTGGCCCACGACCGGGAACGGGGAGATGAGATAGAGGATGTCGTTGACGCGCAGGCTGTTGTCGACGACGAACTCGTTGGTCGGCGCGGACTCGCCGGCGCCGGGGGCGGGGGCGATATCGGTCACGGCCACGTCGTCGACTTCCACGATGACCGACTCGAGCGCCGCCGCCTTGGCGCCACCGGTCGCCACGTCCGCGGGGGAGACGACCACCGGTGCGGGCGGCGCCTCGTTGGCCGAGGTCACCACCGTGGCGGTCGGCGTCGTGAGCTCGATCTCGGAGTAGTAGTTGGCCACGGTCGCGGTCGTGATGGTGACGCGATCGCCGACCTTGACGGTGTTGGACGGGTCATAGACGTAGAGGCCCGAGAAGTCGGCGCTGCCGCTCCAGTCGGGATCGCCGGGCTTGACCTGGAGGTAGTAGCCGCTGGCGTAGCGGCCTGTGACGAGCTGATTGGTCAGCGCCACCGTCGAGCCCGCGGCCACGGTGCCGTTCTTGATCTGGTAGATCGTCGCCGGACAACCCGCGTTGCCCGGGTTCGGGGCGTTCGGGCACGGGTCGCACGCGTCGCCCTTGCCGTCGTTGTCCGAGTCCTGCTGGCCGGGATTGGCGACCGTGGGACAGTTGTCGGTGGCGTTGGGCACGCCGTCGCCGTCCGTGTCGTTGGGGTTGAACACCGTACAGTTGGTGGTGTTGGCGTCGAGCGGGCAGGGGTCGCAGGCGTCGCCCACGCCGTCGTTGTCGGCGTCTGCCTGCTTGCCGTTGTCCATCGGACGGATCGGATTGAACACATTCTTGCAGTTGTCGGTCGCGTCGGGGATGCCGTCGCCATCGCTGTCGGTGGCGCTGACGTCACCGGAATAAACGGTGGAGCCATTGACCGAGGCGGGGCGGGTGGGCTTGCAGGTCGGCTCGTTGGTCGGCGTGTCGCAGAAGAACGCGGCGTAGGTGTTCGCCGAGGTCTGGAGCGCCGAGTAGGTCTTGCCGATCTCGCCTTGCAGGCAGACGCGCTTCGCACTGCCGCAGATGTCGACCGAGTCACACGAGTCCGACGCGGAAATCGCCGAGATGACGGCGTCGTCGCCGTACAGCGCCTTGCCGGCGCGAAGCACCAGCTGCACGTCCTTGGGCTCTGCGTCGATGATCGCGCGATAGTCCTTGTTGGTCGTGCCGTCGAAGATCGAGACGTCGCCGATCTTGCCCGCCTCGAGCCGTCCGATGACGTCATCGACCGCGCTGACCGCGGCGGCGTTGCCCGTGACCATCGCCCACAGGTCGAAGTCCGAGAAGTACTTGCCGAAGTAGGTCTGGTTGAGCGAGTCGGCACAGTGCAGCTCGCGCAGCAAGTTCATCGAGCCGCTCGGCAGCCAGTCGGTGCCGAGCGCGATGCGCACGCCCAGGCGCGCGGCCTCGGTGACGATCGCCGTGTCGCCGTACAGCGAGATGTTCGAGCGCGGCGACCAGATGAGCGAGGTGCGCGCCTGCGCCATTGCCGCGTAGTCCGACGCAGTCAGGCCAACACCATGAATGTAGGCGCTCTTGGCCACCAGCACGTCGTGGGCCGCGTCCTGCGGTCCCAAACACATGAACTCGTTCTCGGCGAAGGCATTGATGCCCTCTGCCACGTGCGGCAGGTACGAGTCGTCGGCCGCGATGGAGGCGGGCGCCACCGCACCCGAGTAGGTGCTGCACGCGACCGGACCCGAGCACATGGCCGCCGGAGGCGTGGAGTCGTTGAGCGGGAAGGTGTCGAAGTCGACCGCGGTCTGGTTGAGGCCTTCCTCCAGCGCGCTCTTGTCGAGGTTGCGCAGCAATCCGGCCACACCGCCCGAACCAATCGTCGATGTGGCGCCGCCGAACAGGAACCGAAGCTCGCCCCACAGGATTTGATCGTTGGTCGCCCCGCCGGGGGTCGAGATCTTCGTGTGGCCGCAGTCTCCCTTGCGCCACTCGTGGCGGTGCTCGTAACGCTCGCCGGTGTCCGGTTTCGGCGCGTCTTGCGTGTACGTGATGTGATCGTGCGTGTTGATCAGGCCCGGCGACACCACGCCGCTCGGGCAGCTGATCGAGGTGGCCGTGGCCGCCGCCGCCTGACAGGTCGCGTCCGCGTCGCACTGCGCCTTGCAGCCCACGAACAGGATCTTGCCGCTAGCGTCGAGCAACACCTCGCCGCCGCGATAGATCTTGTCGGGCGCCAGCACCGTGCCCGTGATCAGCCGGCCGCCATCTCCCGCCGTCACCACGCAAGGGCCGGCCGGAAGCGTCTGACAGATCACCTCCGACGCCCCCTCCTTCTGGCAGGTCGAAGAGCAACCGTCGCCGTTGACCGTGTTGCCGTCGTCGCATTGTTCGCCGCTCTCGACGAGGCCGTTGCCGCAAACGGGTGCACCGGCGTCGCCCGCGGCACCGCCCTCGCCGCCCGTTCCCGAAGCGCCCGCCGAGCCGCCCGTGCCGGCCGCTCCAGCCGAGCCGCCCGTGCCCGCGGCCGGGTTGTTGCCACTGTCACCTCCGCCGCAGCCCGCTGTCGATATGCAGCCGAGCAGCCCGAAGACTACTGGAAGGTAGTGAATCAGCTTACGCATGGAAACTCCTCGCGAAGGATCATCAAGACAACGTCCGGGCGCTCGCGAACCCGGGCGCGCGACGCGGTCGGGAAGGGCCATTGTACCGGTCCTCGGCGTTCTCGCAACCGACCGCGTGCGCCCGGCACCCGTTTGTTTTTCGGCCGACATGTCGTGACGACCGCGGACTCAGCCCCCCGTTCTCGTCGCGGTCAAGCGGACCCAACGGTCGCGCCCGCCGGGCACCGTTCGGTAGCGTGCCTGCCCACGGGCGCGTTCACGCACCTCCCTCCCCAAGCCTCGCAGCCCCGCTGCAGAGCGCATCCTCGGCGAGCTCAGCTCGGCTCGCCGGCCCGCCAGACGACCGGAATTCGCAACGTGAAGGTGGTGCCTGCACGCTCGGTGCTGCTGAACGCCACCTTGCCCCCAAGATACCGCTCGCCAAACAGCTTGATGCTGTAGGTGCCGATTCCACGCCCCAGCCCCTTCGTGCTGAACGAGCGGTGAAACACCTGCGTCGCGACACGCTGCGGCATCACGCCCGGATTGTGCACCGCCAACAGCACCTCCGCGTCCAGAGCCTCTGCCCAGATCGTCACCGTCTCCCCCGGACGACACGCCTCCACTGCGTTCTTGACCATGTTCGACAGCACCCGACGCAACAGCACCAGGTCGGTCTCCACCTCCACATCGGGACAGTTGCCCAGGCACACCCTGCGGCCCTCGGCGCGATCCGTGTCGTAGACGTCTGCGAGCTGCCGGAGCAGCTCGGACACGGTCACGGGCATCGGCGATGGCACCACCTCCCCGGATTCGGCCGCCATCAGCTGGCGCTGCGCCGCAATCTCCTCCACCAGGTCGCCTGTCGCCCGAACCAGCAGCTGCTTGAACTCGGCGTCCAGCTCCGGCGGATTGGCAGCCGCCAGCACGTTCGCAATTCCCTGAATGCCCGACGCCGTGTTCATCACGTCGTGGAAAAACACCCGCTCGAGCACGCGACGCCGCTTCTCGGCCCCCACGTCGCGCATGGCGACAATGAGCAGCCCGAGCCGCTCGATCAGGGCTGGCGAGACGAGGACCTCGAGGTCGAGTGCGTGCCCGCGCTCGTCGCACAGCAACACCAGGCATTCCTGCAGCGCGGGCTTGCGGGTGCGCCACACCTGCTCCATCGCAGCCGCCCCGCACCAGGCGCACTCGTGGCCAGTGCCGCAGCCCGACGGCGCCCGTGCCGCCACTTCGCAGCCCAGCGCTTCGCCCGGACGCTGGCCGAGCAGGCTCGCGAGGCTCGAGGCCCCGAGCGCTTCCTGCAGCGAATGATTCGCGGCGATAATCTGGCGCTCGCGGTTGACCAGCATGGCCCAGCTCGGCATCGCCTCGAGCATGGCCGTGACGATCTCGTCCTGCCGCGCGCGCTCCGCCGCGGCAACGATCGCCTCGTGCGACGCTCGCGCTGCCGGCGCAAACCAGGTTATCGCGTCTTGCATCGTTTGCCCTCCGCGGAATCCACTGTAGCGCAACGGCGCGCCGCACGCCTGCCTATCCGCTCGCCATGCTCAGTTGGCAACCAGCGCGCAGACCCCATCCACGCAGTCGCACCGCCCTACGTCCGTGGTCCTGCACATCAGGCTCTTGGTGCACACCGCGCCGCCGTCGGGCGGGACCGGCGCCTTGAGCTTGTCGATGCACAACGGCGCGTGACACAGCGCGGAGGGCGCACAGTCGGTGGAGCTCTTGCACGGATCGGTGCTCTTGATCGGCTCGGTCGGCGCACACGAGAAGCCGCCGTCGGCCGGCGGGTTCGCGTTGGCCGAGGGTGCTTGCGACGAGTCCTGGGGCGCGGACTCGACGGCGGAGCTCTGCGCGGAGGCGGCCGGGCTGGCGACCACGACGTGCGGGCCCGGGCCGGCGCCGGATTCGGCGCCCGGACCTTGGGTGGATCTGCAACTCGTCACGGCGAACCAAGAGGCGGCCGCGCAGACCAGGGGCAACACGACAATTCGGATGGTGCGCATGGACGGCGAGCCTACTGCAAGGGCGGGAACAAGGGGCAGGAATTGTCTTGCATGCACTCGTGCGACGCCGGGTGCGACAGGTAGTACAGATCCTTGCCCTGCGTGGAGAAGAACCGGCCCACGATGTTGACGAGGTATTGCGCGTAGTCCCAATTCCGGCACGGATTGGGCGTCTCGAAGCAGTGCTTGCCCTGGGGGACGATGTACGCGTCGAGCATGCCCGTCACGGGCCCGGCGTCGTCCCACGCTCCTTGATCGCTCGTGGCGTGCGGCACTCCCATCAGCCGCGGCGCCCAGACCCCGTCCAACGACGACCCCTCGACGGCGGCCGAGCGCCTGGCCAGGCGAAGCGGCGCCGGCAGCGTCTGCGCGGCGTAGAGCATCGCCCCTTCGCCCAGATCCTCAGGGTCGAAGAGCGCGTTCTGGCACGTCGCCGGGTCGGCGAACTGCTCCGCGCACACGCCGTCCACCGAGCAGGTCTGCCCCGGCAAGCACTGCCCAGCAGGGTCGGCCGGCGGGCAGGCCGGATGGCATTCCGACGCCGGCGATTCGTTGGGCGCGCACGGGGCCCCCGCCGGAGCCCGGCCGAGCCGCGAGACGCCTTCGATGACGTGATGGTCGATCAGCACGCGGTTGGGGGTCTTGTTGCCCAGGTCCGCGTACAGCTTGTCCGGTGTGACGTAGTCGCGCAGCGCCGGATACAAGCCCGCCGCCTCGGGACGCAGGAAGGGCAGGGCGCCGCTGGCCCTGCCGTAGTTGATTCCCGCGCTCACCGGCACGTTCATGTCGCCGATCGTGTTGAGATTCAGCACGGCGTGCGGCGGCACCGGGTTGCCCCATGGATCCGCAATCCGTTTGAGCGCAAAGTACGGCGCGTAGTTGATCGGATCCGCCGGGTCGATCGCCGATTGCGCCAGCGCGATGAACCTGCGGATCGACGGCGACTGGCGCAGATATCCATAGCCGTCCGCCGGGGCGACGAGCTGGTCGCCTACGGCGAATTGCCGCCCTTGAAAGCGCACGCACCCGTCCGGATTGGCACATAGCACGTTGCCCTTGTCGTCCTCGGCGCCGAACGCCACCCGCGGCGACGACCATTTCGAGATGACGCGGGTCTTGGCCGAGGGATCCCGCACGTTGCAGGTGTCGTAGGCGTCCACGTTGTCCGGCTCGCCGTAGAACACCAAGTGCACCGGATCGCCCATGGACGCGGGAATGGCGATGCGGAATCGGCCCTGCCCATCGGACCGGACGCAGCGCGTCGTGTCCGTCGCCAGATTGCGCAGTAACACGGTGCCGCCGATCGCGGGCAGATCGCTTCCGCTGGCACACGCGATCTCCACCTCGCGCGTGTCGTTGACGTCCACGACCACCCAGCGCACCGAAACCTGGCCGGGCGCGCAGGAGGTCGAGCCCGGGTCCGGCGCGTCGCCCACCGGCACGCCCACGATCATCGGGCTCAGCAGCCGCAGCACCACCGCTTCGACCACGCCCCCCTGGAACGAGCGCACGCCGATGTCGATGAGTCCGCCGCCGCCCGAAGTCGGCACAGCCGCTACCGTGTAAGGATCCACCGCGCCGTGAATGGCCGACACGATGCCTCCGAGCGATTCGCCCCACGTCGTGTACGGCACGTCCGGGCCCCCCACGTCCACCGTGCCGTCGCCGTCGAAGTCTCCCGCGAGGTTCGGCTGCCCGTCTCCATCGTAGTCTGCGCCCATGCGCTTGCCGTCGAAGCTGCGGAAGATTCGCGTGGCCTGCACCTGCTCCAGAACGGTCTGCCGCAGCAAGTCGCGCGTGTGGAAGATGTACGACGTCCAGAAGTCGCCACCGGGATCGGGGACTCCGTCGTTGTTCAGGTCGCGTGCGCGCCCCTGCTGGATGGCGTCCGCGAAGGGCGCCAGGCACGCTCCCTTGAATAGCGTGTTGAGCAGCATCTTGTCGGAGTCGCCGAGCACCAGCCCGTGTCCCGCGGCGGTCACGCCGATCGTGGCGATCCCCTGCCGCGCCTCGTTGCCGGCGTACGTCAGAATCTCGGCGGGCGACGACATGTACCCGTGTCCGTAGAAGCTCAGGGGGAAAGGCTGCTTGTAGGGCCCGAACTTCTTGGGCACCGTCATCCAGAAGGTCACCCGGTCGCTATAGATGTCGCCCTTGCCGGTCTGGTAGTTGAGGTGGAACGTCGCGTTCGGGTCCGTGCTCTGCGGCCCTCCTTGCAGGAAGAAGGGGGATTGGAAGGAGCCGACGACCATGTAATCGACGTAGCTGTACGACTCCATCGCGGCCTCGAGCTCCTTGCCCGACATGCCCAGGGCCTGCTGGGCCACGCTGCCCAGCAGCTCCTTGATATCGTCGTAGTGCACGATCGACACATTGCCCTTGAGCTTGGAGCAAACGCTGGCCGTCTTGTAGGAGTCCGGGTCGGCACCGTCCGCAACCTCCTCGGCCGTGTACAACCCTACCAGCTTGTCGAGCTGCAGCTCCGCCGGGAATGCCCCTGCCAGCTCGGCGAATGGCCCCGTGCCGTACAGCCCGTTACGCAGCAGTCGCATGTCGTCGTAGGTGGGCTCGGTCGTGAAGGTCCACGCGAACGCCACGTGCTCCAGCCCCGTGCCGCCGATGTCGCCGTAGTAGGACGCCAACGCCGGGTTCGACAGGTGCTCGTGCAGCTTGCGCACGCCCCGCTCCTGCAGCGGGTGATAGACGAACTCGAAGGGCGACTTCACCGGATAGCCGTCCTTGTCCACCAGCCGATCCGTGATCACCACGGCGTATTCGGTCATCTCCTCCATCGGAATGATCGGCCGGGCGATGAGCGTGTCCGTCTCCCGCTCGTACCAGCCCATGTAGTGGTCCGCGATGCACCGGTCACGCGCCACGTCGTCGGGATTCGACGGATCCGATGGCGGACATGCGCTCATGTCGTCCAGATCGGGACGGTCGAGCACGCCGTCGAAGTCGTTGTCGAGCGCGGCCGAATACGTCGCATCGGGGCTGCCGGGGGCCTCGTCGTAGGTCTCGAACAACAGATTTTCCTCGCTGCGGCGAGGGTCGTTCTCCCAGTACTTGTTCTTGTCCCGAATGGTGTAGTTGAACGTGCCTTCGCCCAGATCCAGCGGTATCGGGACCCCGGTCTCGAGGTTCACCAGGTAGATGGCGTCGTCCCGTAGATCATAGTCGTCGTGCTGGTGGCGCCGGATGATGTTCTGCAGATCGATCGCCGCTTGCTTCGGTACCGTGTGGCCGTCGGCCATCCCAGGGCCGAAGCCGACCGTGATCCAGGGGAAGGTGCCCCAGCCTTCCATCTCGCTGAACTTCTCGCGCGCCGCTCGCTCGATGTCGGTGGACGCCACCAGCGAGGCATTGACGCGCAAGCCGGTGCGGCTGGTGGGATCGGGCCAGGTGGCGATGTTGTTGGGCAGGGGAATCTCCGGCAGGGGCTTGTGGAACATGTCGTAGCGGATGACGACACCCGGACCAGGCGGCGTTCGCTCGAGCCCTTGCGGCGCCTGGTCCATCGTGCACGCCGGCGCCACGCCGCAGGCCAAGCCCAGCGCCACCACCGCTGCCCATCCCGCTTTCACCAGCCCATGTCCGCTCATGATTCCCAGCCTCGCGCCCATCCCCGCTGCCAGCCCGACCCTCAGTACTGCAAGCCCAGTCGGCCCACCGCCACGCCTTGCACCGGCATGGCGTTGCCCGCGTCGTCGTCGAGCGCATGCCCCGGAAACAGCAGGCCGCCCTGCGCGCCCAACTGGAGCGTCATCGCGTATCTCAGCGCGACCCGCGCCTCCACCCCCAGATCCGTCTCCACGCCCAGATCGTGGCGCTTCGGATCTCCCCCACGCCACGACGCGATCTGGCCCAGCACGCCGTAGCGGTACGGGTCCACCACGTCCGACGTGGTTTGGGCGATCAGCACGGCTCCTTTTAGATCCAACCAATGGTTCGGCCGCACCACCACCGTCGGATACAGATAAGTCGCTCCGAACACCGCGCCGTTCGACGGGTAGTACTGCAGACCCGGCGAGGGACGAGCCACCAGCGCCGCGTCCGACGCCAGCGTCGCCGACCGCGCCGTGCTCCACGCCAGCACCTGATCGAACAGCACCAGCCCGACCTTGTGGTTGGACTCGAAGGTGAACCGACGCTCCGTTCCGTCGTTCGGGTCGGCGTCGCCCGACGCGTATCCGTACTCGAGCGCCAGGACCCAGTCGCCCCAACGACGAGCACCGTCGAGCGCGACGTGCACGGCACCCGCGCGCGCCGCACCGCCGTAGGATCGCAGCTTCTCGTCCTGGCCGAGCTCCGAGGACTCCTGCGTGCGAATCGAATTGGTCGACCCGACGATCCCGGTCGCCTCCAGCTCGCCGAACACGAAGCCCGACATGCCTGCCACCGGCTGCGCAAACCGCCCATAGACGTCCACGATTCCCGCCTCGAGCTTCTCCGTGTACGGCGTGAAGGCATCGAAGGTCTGCTTGTCGCGCGTCTGGTGGCGCCACACACCGTACAAGCCGACCTGGTTGTCGTCGGACCCGAGCGTCGCCGCCAGAATCCCCTGGAAAGCGTGGTCGCCGTCCGAAAGGTTCGCCTCGGTGTCGCGGAAGACGAGGTCGCCCGCCGCCGCAATCGTCAACGGTCCGTTGCGCCCCGCCGGCTTGGTCGCAAACAGGACCCGCTCCACGATCGAGCCGTTGCGATAGTCGCCAAACAACGACGCATGGTTGCCGTCGTTGGCCAACACGCCCATGCCCCAATGCGATCCCTGCTGGCCCAGCCGCCACAGGCCGTAGGACGTCCTGGCCTCCAGGTACAACCAGCGCGGCGCCACGCGCATCGGCTGACGCTCGGCAAGCGAGTCCCTCGCGGCGTCGACCCAACGCGTGGTCTCGCCCAGGATGAACCCGTAGGGCACGTCAATCTGCCCGATGAGCGAGAGCTTGTCGCGGAAGTCCAACCGCGGCGAGATGCGCAACCAGTGCCACAACACGTTCCGCTGCCCCAGCGATCCCGCAGCCGGATCATCGCCCGGCGCCGTCAGCGGTACATCGGTCTGGCGTTGGTATCGCAGCTGATACTCGCCGTGGATCTGCAGACGCATCATGTCGCGCTCCGGCGGCGTCCACTTCGTGCGGCCGTCGTCGAGTACCAGGGACGGCGCGAAGGCCGTTTCGGCGGCGGGTGCGGGGGACGACGAGGCCGGAGGCGTGTCGTCCGATGCGGCCGGTGCCGGCGCGGAAGGCGTCTGGGCGGACGCGGTGGCAGCGAACAACGAAACGGCCACGGGCAGCAGACGGATGGGCAGGGAGTTCAGGCGCATGGGCGTGCCGGGTCCTGGCTGCGCGCGGCATTCGCGAGCTCGCACAGCCTCTCGAGGTGCATGATCGCCGGCCGCGCTGGCCTTCCACGCAGGCGCCCCGCTCGGGCTCCGTGCTGCATCCAGTCTCCGCGCTCGCCCCGTGGCATGACCGCGCCTCCTTGGCCGGCTTCGTCTACCTGGGCGCCACTGTACGGTTCGTGCTCCATGTGATCAAGCACGGATTGGAGCCGTTGATCCGGCGTGGACATCGCCTGCCCGCCGCACTACGCATGCCCCGCGACATGTACATCCCGACACGACGAAACGACCCGCCGCTGATGGTGGGAAGGCCCATCGACATCGACTCGCTCTGCCAGGCAGCCCGCGAAGGCCGCCCGGTAGCGCTGTGCCCCGAGGCGCGCGGGCGCATGGAACGATCCCGCGCCGCCATCGAGGCCATCGTGCAGGGCGGCAATGACGCCCCCCGCGTGTACGGCGTGAACACCGGCTTCGGTGCGCTGAGCGAGACACGCATCGACGCCGACGACATCCGCACGCTGCAGCGCAACCTGGTTCGCAGCCACGCGTGCGCGGTCGGGCCGCTGCTCGACACGTTCGCGGTGCGCGCCATGATGCTGCTTCGCGCCCAGGTGCTGGCGATCGGCGTGTCGGGCGTGCGCGTGCAGGTCGTCGAGTTGCTGCTCGACATGCTCAACCGCGGTGTTCATCCCAGCATACCGTCCCAGGGCTCGGTCGGAGCCTCGGGCGATCTGGCACCGCTGGCGCACCTGGCGCTCGTGCTCCAGGGCGAAGGCGAGGCCGAGATCGAGGGACGCGCCATTCCGGGCGCAGAGGCCTTGCGCCTGGCCGGCCTCGAGCCGCTGGTGCTCCAAGCCAAGGAAGGACTCGCCCTGATCAATGGCACCCAGATGATGGCCGCCCTTGGTGCGATCGCCGTGCACGACGCCCGCAGCCTGCTGCGCCACGCGGACCTCGCCGGCGCCATGAGCCTCGAGGCCCTCAAGGGCTCCGCGCGGCCGTTCGACGAGCGCATCATGCGAGTCCGCCCCCATCCCGGGCAGGCCGTGGTCGCCTCGAACCTGCGCAAGCTGCTCGCCGACAGCAGGATCATGGAGAGCCACGTGAACTGCGGCAAGGTGCAGGATCCCTATTCGCTGCGCTGCATGCCCCAAGTGCACGGCGCCTCGCGCGACGCCATCGCGTGGGTCGCCGAGGTCATCGAGCGCGAGATCAACAGCGTCACCGACAACCCGTTGGTGTTCGTCGATGACGACGGCCACGCGGATCTGATCTCGGGCGGCAACTTCCACGGGCAGCCCCTCGCCCTGGCGTTGGATCTGGCGGCGATCGCGGTGGCCGAACTCGCAAACATCAGCGAACGACGCGTCGAGCAGTTGGTCAACCCGGCCCTGTCGAGCGGGTTGACGCCGTTTCTGGCGCGCGAGAGCGGCCTGCAGAGCGGCATGATGATCGCCCAGGTGGCCAGCGCGTCCCTGGTGAGCGAAAACAAGATCCTCGCGCACCCCGCCAGCGTCGACTCCATCCCGTCGAGCGCGGGAAAGGAAGACCACGTGTCCATGGGAAGCGTGTCCGCGCGCAAGCTGATGAACGTCATCGACAACGTTCGGCACAGCCTCGCGATCGAAATCCTCAGCGCCTCGTTCGGGCTCGACCAGCGCATGCCCCTGGACGCCGGCGCCGGCGTCAGGGCAGCCCACCACGCGCTGCGCCAGCTCGTGCCGCCCCTCGACGGCGACCGGCCGCTCCACCAGGATTTTCGCCGCGTGACCCACCTCATGGAGACCGGCGAGCTGCTCGCAAGCGCCGAGAGCGCAGTCGGCACGATCGACTGAGAGGCAGCTCCGCCGGAGCCTGCGCAGGTGGCGGATCCGCCGCAAAAGTGGCGGCCGCCACCTATCGCGCGCAAAATGTGTAGAGAAAGCGCGGGTGCGAAGCTGGCACGAAACTCGCTCTCTAGTCGGCAAGCCCACGCGAGTGCGCATGAACGTGGGCCCGGCTGTTTGACAGACGAGCGGACGGACATGGGACGGTAGGGATTGTCCGGGCGGCTGCGGCTTGCCGTGGTCGCCGTGGGTAAGTGGCGGGTTTTGACCTAACGGAGGTGCCACA
>JAJZQG010000284.1 GCA_021847645.1 Myxococcales bacterium | reverse complement strand
AGCGCAGCACCTCGACGGAATTCGGCGGCGAGGCGGAGCCGTCGTCCACCGGAAAGCAGACTCGCAGCAGGTCGGTGAGGAACAGCTGTTGCTCGAAGTCCGCGGCAGCCCATCGCGTGTTGGTCGCAGGGCCGAGCTCCATGGCACGCGCGACGACACCGCTGGCGTCACCCGTCTCGAAAGCGAATCGCACGGAGGTCCGCAGGGCCTCGGTGTCCGAGGGCGGCATGGGCTCCGCGTGGAGCAGGTCGGCAAAGGGAGCAGGGGATGCGCGCACAGTTTGATCTCAATCAGGATGTCGGGGCGGTGGAGCTGCGTTGGGGCCGCCTGCGGCGCAGCGCAAGGGCTCCGATCGAGCCTGCGAGCGAGAGCCACGCCGGCCAGCCCGCCGTGCGTGCACCAGCCCAGGAGCAGGCGCAACCCCCGTCGCTGCCTGCATTCGCCGCGCGATCGCCCGCGGCCCCAGGGTTGGGCGTGGGCGCGCCAGCCTCTGACGTGGAAGCGGCATCGGCTGTGCCGGTGTCGGCAAGCGCGGCGTCCTGTCCGGCCGGCGCGTCGGGCGGTGCACCGGCGTCGGCGTCGGCCGTTGCACCCGCGTCGGGCTCGGTCGCTCCGCAGGTCGCCGGCTGCAGGGCGAACTGGTCGACGACATTGCCCACGGCGTCCTTGGCCTCGGCCTGCGCGGCTCCGGAGGAATCGACGATCACGGAGACGTAGGAGACATCCTGGAACGTGGCGGCCACACCCGCGGCGGCGGGGTCGGGCTCGTACATCTCGGCGCCGCCCGCTCCGGTCACGACATAGTCGATACAGGCCTCGTGACCGCGCTCGTAGTAGTGGTCGTGGCCCGCGAACATGCCGAGCGCCCCGTACTTGACCATCAGCGGGACGACCTTGTTCTTCACATCGTCTATCCCACCGTGCGGTGTGCTGCCGATGCCGTGGCTGAAGGCCCCCTGGTGGGTCACGATGAACAGCAGCTTCCCGGCTGCCTTGGCGGCGGCGAGATCCGCGTCGAGCCAATCCGCCTGCGTGTCGGTCAGCGCGGCCTGGCGCGCACCCGCTTGCAGCAGGTCGGTGGGGCCCTCGAACGAGTCGAGGCAGGCGACGTGCACGCGCCCCCAGTCGAACGAGAAGTAGTACGGATGGGCCGCGCCCGCGAAGGTCGGGGCGCTCATCAGACCGTCGAAGAACGTGGTGTCGACCGACTCGTGATTGCCGAATACCGGAGCGATCGGGTGCGTCGCCAGCAGCTGCCTCTCTACATCATAGAACTCCGCATAGCCGCGGTCGTCGCCCGAGATGGCCGGGTAGTTGAGCGCGTAGTCGCCCACGTTGACCAGAAACGCAGCGTCGTTTTCCCGCGCGAGCATGGCGGCCACCAGCGCCTCGTGGTCGGGACGCGTCGATGTCGAGGTGGTGGGATTGTTCCGGTCGTCGCCGTAGACGATGAACTTGAAGCCTGGCGTGTCGGTCTTGGCCGGGGCCGTGCCGAACTGGCCTGCCGCCGGGCTGCCGTCCGCGTTCGGCTTGTCCAGCGTGAAGCTGTAGGCCGTGCTGGGCGACAATCCCGTGAGGTGCGCCTTGTGGAATCGGGAGCACTCCGGGTCCGTGTACGAGCCCCCCGAGGTCATCGTCAACGTCGGTATCGTGTCGTTCGGCGTGCCCGTCAGCGCATCGTTGTAGCACTCGTTCAGGAACGACGAACTCCCCTGGTGGTGAGCGGTATACCACGACACCCAGGCTTCGCTGTCCGTGACGCCGGTGATGACCGGTCCCTTGACCACGTAGGGGTACAAGTCCGCCGCCGCCCAGCCCGACGTGGTCAGGATCGAGACGGCGATCGAGGCGGCAAAGGTCTTGCGCATCTCCATGGTCGTTCGTCACTTCGAGGCAATCGCAAGCATCGACCCCGCCGATGGTACACGGCCGTGGCCTCAATAGCACTGCAGGATCATCCACGCTGCGCCGAAGTTGCGCGCCGCCAGATCCTGCTTGCGTATCCAGAAAAACAGCGTTCCAGAGTCTCCCCACATCCATCCCGGACCGGATTCGTCCGTGTCGAGCTGCAGCAGCAGGACCCAGTCCGCCTTGCCCGCCTCCAGAGCTCCAGCCTGCGCGCCTTCGTAGCCCCGCGGCCCGCCCACGTACACTCCGTGCGATGCCAGCTGCGCTTCGATGCGCATGTCGTTCTGGATCACCTGCGGATAGCCGAGCAGGTGATGGTACGAGTCGCTCGGTCCCTGGCCTGCGATGCGATCCGCCAACGCGCGGTACTGCTGCTCGGCCTCATCGGCGTCCAGGTTGACCCCCAGCGCGTCGAACGCCGAGTCGGAAGGATCCGGAAGCGAAACGCCCGCGGCAAACGACAGGGCGCTCCAGCGCAGGGCGCGGGAAGCCTCTGGCAGCTCCGGCGGCGGCTGCGTTCGCACCAGATCCGCGGCGGGCGAGTCGACGTACACCACGCGGAACGAGTCCCGGTCCTTGGGGTCGAAGCCCCAGGTGCCCGCTTGCATCTCGTAGAAGAACAGCAGCCAGCCGCTGGCCGGAAGCCCGTCGCGCGCCTGCTCCGGCACGTCCTGCATCCGCACCTGGGCCAGCAGTCCAAGCGGGATCGACTTGAATCGGGGCCAGGCGAACCCCGGCGGCACGTCCGGCAGTCCGCCGAAGTGCGAGGCGCCTACCGGGATGTCCGCCGGGTCGGCCGCCCGGGCATCGATGCGAACGACCGGCAGCAGCGCCTTGTCCAGGGCCGGCAGGCTGGCGGCGAAGGGCGACGATCGAATGGCGGCGACCGCTGCGTCGCGGCCGAGTGGCGGCGACGAAGTGCCGGGCGATGATGCGGAGAGCGACGGCAGCGGGGAAGGGGCGGGCGACGGGTGGTCCCGGCCGCAGCACGACGCGACGCAGAGCGCGATCGAGAGCGCGGGATACCAGTGCCGGGATGATCCATGCCGCATGTCGGGCGACATGCTCGCCTAGCCCACGACCTTGCGCAATCTCCACGTGCCGCGGGACATCGATGTCGGGACGGGCGCGGAAGGCGCTCGGCGTCCCGGCTCGCGTTCAGTCGTCGTGAGCGTGCTCCACAGTCGTCTCATGCCCAAGGTGGCCCTTCGGTCGAGCATCGTCCTTGCCCGCAGGCTCGTCGTCTCCTTGGGCGCCGAGACCAATGGTCTGGCCGAACAGCGTCAGCTCGCTCTTGCTCGCGTCATGCCCGTGGAACACCAGCACTGCCCACCCTGCCGCCAGAGCCAGAAACACCGCTCCGGCCAAGACGCCCTGCGACCCGATGGCGTCCGACGGATCGCCCTGCTTCTTGCCGTCGACCATGCTCCAGGCGATGTTCTCCCGGTGCCGGATCGTGTGCCAGACGATCCCCGCGATATGAGCTGCCACGGCGGCGAACAAGAGATAGGCCAGAACTTGGTGCACGTCCCCGATCCATTTCCACCAGTGCGTCAGCAGGCCCGTGAGGGCGAGTCCTAGGGGAGCCAAAATCATCCCGTAGATGGCGTAGGCCGACCCGGGGTTGTATCCGATGGTGCGCTCGGCCGTTTTCGCGGAATGCGCCGCGAACATAGGCAAACCGCTCCCGCGGGGGGAACAGGAAGGACCGGAATCGCGCGTAGCGCGTTCCCACGAACCCCCAGATGATCCGCAGGGCCACCAGAAAGGCTGCAACGAGGCCGAACATCATGTGCGTCTGGAACAGCGGGGAGTGCTGGCTGGTCAGCAACGCGATGCCCGCGGCACCCGCAAAAGCGGTCACCAGCGACCAGTGGAACAGCCTCGTCAGCAGGTCCCAAACCAGGATGCGTTTCATCAATCGTCCCTCGGGTGCAACGTCGTGGAAGAGGCTCGCCAGGACATGAACAGTACTCCGATGCTGGAGCCTCCGCCGGCGTCGCCGGCTGTCCGGTCACAGGGCAGCCGACGTCGACGGGTTCGGGGTGCGCGAGGACTGGAAGAACTCGACCACGTTCTTGCGGAACATGAAGACCAGCAGCACGACGGGATAGACGAGCCCGACACAGCCGCCGAGAGTGCCGCCGATGGCGCCGGCCGCTGCGCCGATGTTCTCGGGCCCACCGCCCGCCGAGGCCATGTTCAGCAGGGGACCGACGACGAATACTGCGTTGACGATCTGGCCCACCAGGCCCATCGCGATCGCGTAGATGCCATAACCGATAGCGGCTGGGCGCGCCCAGGCCTTGGACATGACAAGCCCCACGCCCGCCGCCAACAGGACAATGACGGCGAACAATCCCAGAACGAAGCTCCCCCACAGGTAGTAGCGATAGAAATCGCTCGACTCGAGGATGCGGTTCATGGGGTTCGACGGGTTCATCCCGAGCAGGATCGCGGCCGAGCCGAACATGCCCAACACGCCGATCACCCCGAAAACGAGGTTGAGAACCCCGAGAACCAGAACGGACGTGGGACGTTGCATGAGCCGCGTTGTAGCACGAGTTGACGCCGTCTCCGTAGGACTCCTGGTCGCGCCAGATCCCGCGGGGCCTGCTCGCTGGGGCTTGTTATCCGACGTCCGCGCGTGCTACGCGCTGCGGCTTCGCTCGTGAGCCTCCCCCAGAGCCTGCCATCGTCATGACCACGTTCGCCCTGATCCACGGAGCCTGGAGCCTACCGCAGGAATGGGATCGCGTCGCCGTCCTGCTGCGCAAGGCCGGACACCAAGCCGTTGCGATCGACCTTCCCATCACCGATCCGCGCGCGGGACTCGCGGAGTACGCCGACACCGTGGTGGCAGCCCTCGCCCACGTGCGCGAGCCCGTCGTTATCGTGGCCCACTCCGCGGGCGGGCACGCGGCAGCGCTGGTCCCTTCGCGCCGCCCGGTCCGTCAGATCGTGTACCTCACCGCGTTCGTGCCGGTGCCGCGAACGCCCTTCCTGATTCGGAGCGACGGCAAGCCCCTGTCGGAGGCGCGCGGCGATGTCCAGCTCGCGCATCCGGACTTCCGCGGGGTCATGCTGGATCGCGGCGACGGCACCTGCGCGCTGGACCCCCACGCTCTGGCGCAGTTCCTGGTGGGCGACCTGGCGAGGGAAGGCGTCGCGACGCTGCTGGCCTCGATGCTGCGCCCTCATGGGCTGCGGGCGTTTGAGGAACCGTTCCCGCTCGCGTCGTTGCCCGACGTGCCGTCTTCGTACCTGCTGTGCGCCGCGGACATGGTCATTCCGCCGACGTCGCAGAGAACGTTTGCCGCCCGCCTCGGCGTGACGCCGATCGAGTTGCCCGGTGTCGATCACGGCGCGCACATGAAGCGGCCCCGGTTGGTGGCCGAGGCGATCTTGAGCGCGACGTGAAACTGGCGCGGGCTGTCCGCCTCGTCGGCGAGTCGTGAAGCCGTAGCGCGGGCGGCCCGTGCGTTCGCGTTGCTTCCTACGCGCTCTCGCTGCTGGCTGGCCGGGCCCTGCGGGCGCTCTTGCCCTCGAGACGCCCCGCATCGGACTCTGCCGCGTCCGTATGCTCGGGCAGTTGGTCGGTGTCGTCCGAGACCGCTTCCCGGACGCCGAGCTTGAAGTTGCGAATTCCCTCGCCGAGTCCCTTGCCGATCTCGGCAATGCGTCCTGCTCCGAAGAGCAGGACGAAGACGAAGGCGATCAGAAGCAGTTCCGTTGGTCCGATGGAGCCCATGCGACGTAGTCTCCTTGCACCGAGGTCAACCGACCTCGCCTCACCACACGAACGATCTGTCAGCGCGCGCGACCCGGGGGGACGCGATCGAGCGCCCCGCCGTGCGGACCGGGCCGGGAGCATGTTCGGTCTGCCCGTTCCGGCACCGGGGGCCGGGTCGCTGCGCGCTTGTCCACACGGCTGACCCAACCTTGCCTACGGGTGAGGCCCGGTGACCTTGTCCGCGTGGCACGAACCGCAGCTCATGCCCGAGGCAACGGAAGGCGGCGCGGCGTTCGCTGCGGTGTGGCAGCTGAGGCAGCCAGCTGTCGCGGAATCGGGCGCCAGGGTCGCTGTGTAAGCCTTGTCCTTCAGGTACGCGTTGAGCATCTCGGCCGCCTTGCCGGCAACGTCCGCGGTCAGGCGGGAGCAGCGCGCCTTCTTGTCGCCGGAACCGGCGGACGCACCGTTGAACGCGCACCACGTGGACACGGATACGTGACAAAGATGGGAGTTGGGCACCACCTGCAGGTTGACGATGCCGGTCGAGGAGAAATCCTTCGTCACGTGCTCGCCGGCGTCCGTGGCGGTGGGCAGGTAGGCCGGGAAAGCGTTCTTCTCGTACCAGCGAAGCAGGTCGGTAATCAGGGCGGTGCGGGCGGTGCCGTCGGCCACGATGCTGTTGATGATCAGGATGCTGCCGAGCAGCGAACCGCACATGCTGCCGTAGCCGGCAATACCGCCGCCGCCAAACATGCCGAAGTCCAGTGGAAGCAGCTTGAACGGCGCGCCAATCGTGGTGGCCAGGTGCTCGAGCAGGCCGCGGTACGAGCCGTGGCAGCAGCCGCCGGCGTAGTACAGATGATAGGCCGCCTCGCGGATCGCCGCCGGGTCGAGCTGATAATTGGCGGGGATGAACTGCTCGTAGGGGAAGTCAATGACCTGGGGACCGGTCGGGCCCGCGTCCGGGCATGCCGGGCATTCGGGGCAGGCCGCGGCGTCGGGAACCGGCGGACAGGCCGCGGCGTCGGGAACCGGCGGACACTCGGGGACCGCCGCGTCCGGGCAGGTCGCGCCCGCGTCCGGGCACACCGGGCAGTTGTCGTTCGGCATGTTCGTCGGGTTCGGCGACGGCGTCTGGGGATTGGTCGTGCCCTCGTCGCTCGAGCAAGCCGCCAGGGTCCGGAAAGCAAGGACGCTCCCGAGAGCCAGGCTGGCCTGGCCGATCATGGTTCGTCGAGAAAGAACGTCTGCCATACAATACTCCTCTCTAGAGTGGGGATGCGGAGTCCCACCTTCGCCATTCGTGTCAACGATTCGTCAAGAGCGCGATTGCCTCGTAACGAATGAGTTGCGTCCGGTGGGCTCCGGTAGTACTGCATGATCCAAGGCACCTTCCGTGCCGGACGCAGCTCAGGCCGTAGTTTCATGTCCGACGCGACGAATCCAGACGATCACAGCGAGTCGGTTCGGTTGGCACCGCCGGGTCCCCAGGAATGTTGCGGCGAAGCCGGCGTTGCGTTGCATTCCGATGCGCAACGCGACGCTGCACGGGTGCCGGGAGACGAGGGATTTTCGCGGTTAATGCGTGACGCCAAGAGCACGCTTCCCGATCCCTGGCGCCACGTTCTGGACTCGATGAACGAGGGACTGCTGCTGGTTACCTCCGAGCGACGGGTGGCCTATCTCAATCGGCGGGCAGAGCGGATCATCGGGCGATCGCTGGACGACGTGCACGGGCAGCTGTGCACCGAAGCCATCAATTGCCCACAATGCAGTTGCACCTGCGGTCTGTTCGAGCACGGCGGGGTCGAGGCCGTGGAGGTGACCATCCACGCGGCCCCGGATGCGGTTCCGCGAGTGCTGCAGAAGAACGCGCGATTGCTGCACGACAGCGCCGGCCAGGTCGTCGGTGGTGTGGAGACCTTCAAGGAGGTCCCTCGGTCGTTGCGGAGTCCTGAAGGCATCTCCGCGGTTGCTCCGATACATGCAACGGACACGGCTCTGTGCGAAGAGGTTCTCGGCGCTCTCGACGAGAGCGTCTTTGCGATGGACCAGCAACGGCGCGTCGTGCGGTGCACGGACCGGTGCGCCAAAATGCTGGGGCTCCCCCACGCGGACGCGGCGTTGGGCCGCAGCGTCGAGGAACTCCTGGGCGTCGCGCCGGGGATCCTGGACCCTCTGGAATCCATCGACGGCCGCACCCTTGTCGTGCCCGCGGGGAGGCCGTCCGAGGGGCGGAGTGCGTCCGTGTCATTTCGTCGTACGCGGCTGCCGGACGACGAGGTTCTGGGCGTGTTGCGCTGGACCGACGACGGCAAGGGGCACGAGCGGGCGGGCGACTGCCAGCATCAATTCCAGGGCATCGTGAGCCGGTCGCCTCAGATGCACGAGGTCTTTCGTGTCATCGAGTGCGTTGCGCGCAGTCGGTCCAACGTGCTTATCGAGGGCGAAAGCGGTGTGGGCAAGGAGCTCGTGGCGCAAGCGATCCACCGGCTCAGCGGGCGGCACGACGAGCCCTTCTACGCGGTCAACTGCGCGGTGTTCGGCGGCGACCTGTTGCTCAACGAGCTCTTCGGCCACGAGCGCGGCGCGTTCACCGGCGCCGTCCAGCGCGCCGCCGGCAAGCTGGAGATGGCCGGCAACGGAACTCTGTTTCTCGACGAGGTGAGCGAGATTCCGATCCAGCACCAGGCGGTCCTTCTTCGCGTGCTGGAGACGCGCCGCTTCGAGCGCTTGGGAGGCCACCAACCCATCGAGCTGGGAGCGCGGATCATTTCGGCCACCAACCGGCGTCTGTGCGAGGCCGTGGAGGCCAAAGAATTTCGCAAGGACTTGTACTTCCGCCTCCGCGTGATTCCCGTACAAGTTCCGGCACTTCGCGAACGCCCCGAGGACATCCCGCTGCTCATCGAGCACTTCGCCACGCAGGCCCAGGCTCATCATCGCCCCGGGTGCGTCCAGTTCACCCGGGCGGCCATGGATATGCTCATCCGCTACCCGTGGCCCGGCAATGTGCGAGAGCTGCGAAACCTGGTCGAGTACTTCTGCTCCACATCTCAGACGACCGTGGACGTGGGACAGCTGCCGCAGGAGATTCGTCGCGCCCAGTCGGCCCCTCGGGCGGACAAGGTCGCTCCGGTCCCGTCGTCCCATTGCGAGGCTGACTTCGAATACCGCGACAAGCTGCTCGAGGCTCTGCGCGCGACCCGATTCCGAAAGCAGGATGCTGCCCGTCTGCTGGGCATCGACCGCACCACGCTCTGGCGCCAGATGAAGCGGTTCGGGCTGTAGTGCCGATCCCTGTCGCTGCTACTTGGTGAGATGGACCGGTGGCCACAGGTCATTCCGGACGGCCGCGCCTCGCGCGGCGACTCCGCGACAACCCGAGCATCACTGCCAGAGCAGCCAACACGGCGGCGCGCGACCTGTCGTTCGTCGAGCCCGCCACGATGCAGCCGCAGCCGCTGCCCTCGTCCACGACGAACGGTGCGCCGGGGGCGGCGTCCGCGTCGGCGCCTGCATCTGCAATGGGCGCCGAGCCGCCGGTCCCACCTGCGGGGCTGCCGCCCGTTCCCGCAGAGCCGCCCGTTCCCGCAGAGCCGCCCGTTCCCGCGGACCCGCCCGTTCCCGCGGACCCGCCCGTTCCCGCGGACCCGCCCGTGCCCGCAGAGCCGCCCGTGCCCGCAGAGCCGCCCGTGCCCGCAGAGCCGCCCGTGCCCGCAGAGCCGCCCGTACCCGCCGAGCCGCCCGTACCCGCCGAGCCGCCCGTTCCCGCGGACCCGCCCGTACCCGCCGAGCCGCCCGTACCCGCCGAGCCGCCCGTACCCGCCGAGCCGCCCGTACCCGCCGAGCCGCCCGTTCCCGCAGAGCCGCCTGTGCCGGCGGACCCGCCAGTTCCCGCAGAGCCGCCCGTTCCCGCAGAGCCGCCCGTTCCGGCATCCTGACAACTGGGATCAGGCGCGTGCGTGCAACCGGTG
>JAJZQG010000283.1 GCA_021847645.1 Myxococcales bacterium | reverse complement strand
TCCGATCTAGCGGGGTATCGTCTACTGCATCGAAGAAGGCCATTCGGTGACCGACAAGATCTTCGTGGAGCACGGGATTTGCGCGAGCCCCGCGGAGATGATGGCGAGCCGACCGTTCCGCGTGGTGTACACACGTCTGCTGCGCAAGGTCTACCGCAAGCACCCTGCGCTGGTGGATCTGACGTTCGCGCAGGTGGAGAACCAGTACGGGCCCCATGCGTGCCAGATGGCCTACCAGGACCGGCAGCTGATCGACGAGCTGTTCCGCAAGCTGGTGCGGGACATGTACGAGCTGTGGCACGGCGGCAGCACGGTGAAGGTGCTGGCGTCGAGCTTGGCGGCGGGGCCGTACGGCGAGAAGGTGGCGGCGCTGCACGGGGCGAATCGCCAGATCAACGAGCTGATCAACGAGCTGATGCACACGTTCGAAGTGCCCGACGACGTGGTGAAGGCCGGCGGCACGTTTGACGTGGGCTATGAGCTGTTGCGCGGGCTCGAGGCGCACGAGGCGCTTCCGGCGTACTTGCGGACGATCGTGGAGCGCTGCGACTTTGCGGGCGCCACGACGCCGCTCAACCCCAGCCCCAATGCGGTCACGGGGGCGGCCAAGCGCGTGTCCGATCACCGCTACGGGTTCATTCGCCGCGACGGGGACCGGCCCGGGACCACGTCCGGCGCGAATCCGCCGCTCGAGCATTTCCGGGCGCGTCTGCAGGAGTTCTCCGCGACGTCGGACTTTGCCGGATACGTGTGCAAGGCGGTTCAGGTGGGCCCGTTCAAGATGCTGCTGGTGATCCACAAGTCGTGCTTCCACATGCTGAGCGACGAGATGCGTCTGTTTCCGCAGATCGAGGAGGTGCACACGCGCGAGAATCTGGAGCGGCTGCGGTGGGACGGCGTGCTGCTGTATGGGATACCTGCCAAGACGCTGGGCGACGGCTACAAGACGGGATACGTGCTGGATCGGGCGGGGGACGGCAAGCTGCTACCGCTTGCGTGGGTGGCGCGGGAGGACGCGACGGACTACGTGGGATTCCTCAAGAAGTCGCTTCTGACGCTGCACAACGAGTTGGTCAAGGCGTTGGGCGGCATGCCGGTGCACGGCGCGATGATCACCATTACGTTCAAGAACGGACTGCGCAAGACGCTGGTGTTTTCGGCGGACAGCGGCACGGGAAAGAGCGAGACGATCACGGCGATGATGGAGCAGATCATCGCGGGCACCGGGCAGGCGGCGGAGGTGCGTCGGGTCGACATCCTGGCGAGCGACATGCTGTCTCTGTGGCGCGGGGAGGACGAGCAGATCTACGCGTTCGGAACGGAGGTGGGTGACTTTTTGCGCACCAACGACATCACGGACAGCTGGAAGGCGCACTTCGGGGATCTGCTCAAACGCGGGAGCTACTCGAACATCGACCACCCGAAGAACGCGCGGGTGACGATTCCGGGCATCTGTTTGGTGCAGAACGTGTTGGCGCCGACGCGGGTCAACGGTTTCTTCTACATCAACAACTACGAGCCGGTGCGCGGGCGGTGCGTGGAGCTGAGCGACGATCCGCATCATGTGCTCAAGCACACCCTCGTGCGGGGCCTGCGCAAGAACAAGGGAACGAGCGGCGATCAGCCCAGCCTGCGCGCCGGCCTGGAATTCGCCGGGGAGACGGAGCTGGTGGTGCGGTTTCGCCACGCCATCGACGAGCTGGTGGATTGGCAGGAGCGCGAGGTGCAGGGGCGGCTGGCCACGTGTCTGACGTTCCGCGACGGCGCCAGCGACGTATTCGCCGCGCGGGAGCTGGTGGGGCTGGCGTTCAAGGGCAGGACGTTCGCCCTGGAGGGCAAGGCGGAGCGCATCCGTTCGGTCGACTACGATGTATTGGACAACCTTTTCTGGGTGCACATGGGTGCGGGCCGCAAGGTGGTCTTGGACCGGGAGGTGGTCGATCAGATCTACGAGCCGTTGACGAGCACGTTCTGCGGCAATCCGTTCGTGGATCCGGAGGGGATGGATCGGACGCTGGAGGTGTTCGCGCGCACGATGCAGCGGGCGAAGGTGCACACGGGCGTGATTCGGACGCAGCTGGCGCGGCCGGGCTACGAGTTCTCCGGGCCGGCGCGGGCGGCTCAGGACATCGTGGCGTTCCTGATGGAGGACGAGGAGGTCAACGCGCGATTCCAGCGCAACAAGGCGAAGGTGCACGCGGCGATGCAGGCCACCTACGGCGGCGTGCTGGAGGCCGGGAGCAACCTGCCGGTGGAGCTGGAGGGCTACAACCTGCTGCTGCTCGAGGAGCACGAGAGCCGGCACGTGGCGTTCCTCGGGTTGCAGGGCGAGCCCTTCGTGCTGTCGACTCCCTACCATCGCTTCGAGGCGGCGCCGGGTCCGGCAGGCAAGGCCTTTGCCCCGGCGATCGCGCTGCCCGAGAGCATCGCGGTCATCCGGGATATCTGCAACAACGCCGACTACGACGCCGACTTCCGCGAGCTCGAGGTGGACCTGTCCCAGTACGACTCCATCGGCTGGTGGAACGGCCCGGAGGAGCTCACATGGCAGGTGTTGCTCGTGAACGGGGTCATCGGCCTCGGGTCGTCGGACTCGGAGGTGGCGCGGTTTCCGGTGGAGGTGAGGAAGGCACGCCACATCGCGGAGCTGCTCGAGGAGCGGCGGCCGGCGCGCATGGGAGCGTTCGTGCGGCGGCCCTCCGGCTTTCCGTGGGGCCGCGCGCCCGAGGGCGAGCCGGCGGTGCACAACTGAGGGATGCGGGCGGTGGGGGCGTGACGGGCAGCAACCAAACAGAATCACGTTGCGATGGAGCCTTCTGGGACCGGTGGTGGCCGGGTCCGGGGCTCGTTGTCCTCAAAGCATACCCGAGAAGGGCATGAGAAGCTGCGAATCCTGCAACGGGGGCGTGCTATCTGGGCCCCGGGGGACAGACAGGCGCAGCTGTCCGAGCCGGTCAACGCCCGAGCGTATCTTGGCGACCGCGAGGGCAGCTATGGACTGCGGAATCGCGCGACCTGATTGTCGATGAGTTGCGGCGTCATGTGGAACGGGCCGAAGGTCTGGCGCAGAGCCGAGTCGCGATCTTGTTTTGATCGCGGGCAGCCGTACTTCCAGCCCTTGCTGCTGAGTCTCGGCGTGAGCGCGAGCAAGCAACTTGCGGGGGCGCTGAACGGAGAATCCCAGGCGATGCAGCAGTCGACGGATGTGCTGCTCGTGGTAGTGCACACCGAAGTGCTCCTCGATCCAGTGCTGCACCATGGGACCGTTCCACACGCCGGCGCAACGACGGCGATGGCCGCTAGTTCTCCGGACAGGCACGACCGGGAAACTGCTAACGGCTATGCGGGCTCTGCCGGGGGGCGTTGACTCGAAGTCACCTTACGTGGTTGTCCGCTGCCGGATGAGACCCTCTTGCGACGTGGTCGCCACAAGGCGGCCGTCCTGCGTGAAGACGCGTCCGCGTACGAGGCCGCGGGCGCCGTGGGCGACCGGGCTGTCGACGACGTGCAGCAGCCACTGGTCGACGCGGAAGGGCTGGTGGAACCACATGATGTGGTCGAGGCTGGCGACCTGCATGCCGGGCGTGAGCCAGGTGACGGCGTGGGGAAGCAGGGCAGTGGTCAGGAAGCTGTAGTCGGACACGTAGGCGAGCAGATACCTGTGTAGCGCGGGATCGTCGGGCAGGTGGTCGACGGTGCGCAGCCACACGCGGCGCTGCGGGGGTTTGGGGATGGGCAGGAAGGGATCGTCGGCGGGCTCGACGGGACGCATCTCGAAGGGTCGCTGGGCCAGGGCCCGTTCGCGATAGAAGCGCGGCAGGCGCGACGCATACGGCGCCATGCGCTCCTGCTCGGTCTGCAGGCTCTCGGGCGGAGGAGCGTCGGGCATGTCGTCCTGGTGTTCCAGGCCACCTTCCTCCTTCTGGAACGAAGCTGCGAGGTTGAAGATCGCGTGGCCATTCTGGATAGCGACGACCCGGCGGGTGACGAACGAGGTGCCGTCGCGGATGCGGTCGACGTCGTAGACGATGGGTTTGGAGACATCGCCGGGGCGCAGGAAGTAGGCGTGAAGGGAATGAACGAGGCGGTCGGCGGGCACGGTCCGGGCGGCAGCGGACAGGGCCTGGCCGAGGACCTGGCCGCCGAAGACGGTACCCCAGCCCAGATCCTGGCTCTGGCCGCGGAACAGGTTCTCCTCGATGCGTTCGAGGGCCAGCAGCGTAACGAGCTCGTCGAGAATGGGAGACATGGGTGATCCTCGCCGGCATCGTGCGACGCCGGGCGGGCACGCGCAAGGGTTGCAGGGTTCTTCGCAGGACTGTCCGCGGAGGTTGCAGTCGAGGTGTTCCTCCTCTACGGTTCGTGGTGCCCATGGGTCACGCGAACCTCGTTGCCGTCGCGCTCTTGCTTGCGGTCTGCGCTCCGCTGCCGGCGTGCAGCTCACTGCTTGGATTCGAGGAGCTTCAGCCTGGCGAGGCCGATGCCGGGTCAGCGGCCGCGGACGCGGGGCAGGACGCGGGCCAAGAGACAGGCCCGGACGCGGGTGAGGACGCGCAGGACGCGATCGCGGACGACGGGCCGGATGCGGCGGACGACGGCGAGGCGTCCGTGGACGGCGGCTGTGGCGACACGACGTCGAGCAAGGACAACTGTGGACGCTGCGGGCACAGCTGCCTGGGTGGCGAGTGCGCGCAGGGCATGTGTCAGCCCTTCACGCTGACGAAGATCGACGACGGCGCGTGGGGGCTGGCGGTGGACGGCACGACGGTCTACGTGGCGGGGCTGCTCAACAACGAGATTGTGCGTGTCGCCAAGAACACGGGCGCGGTGCTGTCGGTCGACACCGCGAGCGACATCTTGGTGCCGGCGTGGGTTGCGGTGGGTGCGAGCTCGATGGTCTGGAGCAATCGCTCGTCGGGCACCGGGTCGGTGGCGAGCTGTCCGATCACGGGCTGCGGGGGGAATTCGCCCAAGGTGCTCGTGCCGGTCGCCGACCGGCCCAACGGAGTGTTGGTGGACGGCGATACGCTGTATTGGGCGGAGAGCTACGGCGGAACGTTGAATTCGGCCCACCTGAGCGACGGCAGCTCGCCCACGGTGCTGGTGCCGTCGAGTTTGGGCTATCAGCCGTACCGGATGGCGTTGCACGGCGAGTACCTCTACTTCACCGACGTCGCCAACGGGCATGTCGTGCGTGTGCCCAAGAGCGGCGGGCCCGCGGTGATCCTGGGGACATCGTCGAGTCCGGCGGGAATCGCGGTGACGGACGATACCGTGTATTGGGCTGACTCGCAGGACATGACGGGGCGAATCCTCAGCGTCCCGAACGCGGATCCGCCCGACGCAGGCGCGGCTCCGACGGACCTTGCCTGGCAGCAGGACGTGGCGTTCAGCGTCGCCGTGGACGACGTGAATGTGTATTGGGTAGCGTCGGCGACCTCGACGACTGCGGCGGGGGCGGTGCGCATGTGTCCGCGTTCGGGCTGCCCCGGCAACGGGCCCATCACGCTGGCGGCGCAGCTTGCGTATCCGGTGGATCTGGCATTGGACGAGAGCGCGATCTACGTGACGATATTCGGGTTGGACTCGGGGCCTTCGGACGGCGCGCTGCTCAAGATCGCAAAGCCCTGACAGATCGATCTGCAACAGCGTAGGGCACCAACGTAGGGCGCAGGGGTCTGTGCAAGAGCAGGCGAAGCCCGTTTCGTTCGGGCGCGGGCTCGTCAAATAGTAGCCAATCCGGTCGTGTCTACAGGTTTGCCATCGGATGGGGTAGACGAGGGCCGATGTTCGATGCATACTACGCGGCCCGTCGTGGTGGCTGGGGTGGCTGCCGACGGGAGCGACAGGAGGGCGGTTGGCGGTGGACACGGAGAGCTGGCGGAAGGGAACGGTGCAGTGTGCCAGCGGCGCGAGGGCGTTGTTGACGGGGGTGTTGGTGGCGGCGCAGAAGGCGGAAGCCGCAACCGAGAACGACGGGTCACGTCGGCGCCTGCAGGCGTTCACCGATCGGCTGGCGGCTGCGGCGGGCGCCCTGTTTGCGGTGCAGGAGAAGAGGGTCAGCGATCCGGCGGCGATGCGGGCGAAGATCGTGGACGCGCATCGTGCGCTGGAGAAAGCGATCGAGCTGATCGCGGAGTTGTCGGCGGAGCATCCGCAGCTGGCGAGCCAGCACAAGGAAGTCCTGGCGCGTGCTCTGGCGTTGGTGTTCGCGGCTGGGGGCGGGCCGGCTGGCAGCGTACCGGCAGCGCGACGCAGCTCCACGAGCATGAAGGCGGTACGCGTGTCGACGGGCACGAGCTCACCGACGATCGAGCTGGGAGAGATCGAGGCGGGGCTGGCCGAGCTGGGGCTCGACGATCGCGGCGAGCCGGTGGCTTCGTCGCGTTCCGGGGGCGCATCGCGAAGCTCTCCGCGCATCCAGGCGGTGGAAGTCGACGTGGCACAGCTCGGCCTGGCGCCCGGGGAGCTTGACGGGCTCGTAGCGGCGCACGAGGCTTCGTCCGACGGGTCCGCGGGGACGAAGAGCGACCGTCGCGGGACGGACCGCGTGATGCTCGAAGTGGATGTGGGGTTCGTGACGGAGTCGAACTTCTACGCCGGGCTGTCGATGGACGTGTCGGCCGGCGGGGTGTTCGTGGCGACGTATCAGGCGCGGCCCGCGGGCACGCCGGTCGTGCTCTCGTTCCTGCTGCCCGACGGCCACGCGGTCACGACTCCTGGGGTGGTTCGTTGGGTTCGGGAATCGGCTGGCGACGGGTCGCCGGGCATGGGCGTGGCGTTTGCCGACCTGGCCACGCGAGATCTCGAGGCGATCCAGGCGTTCTGTAAGCGTCGCCAGCCGCTCTACTACGACGCGGATTGAGAAGCAGTCGCTTCTCGTCCCGCCGTAGCCGTGCGTGGTTCGCGTACGCGACCGGCGGGCGGCGTGGGGATGCGGGACGAGATAGACCGGCAGTCTGGGTATTAAGAATCGTTCATTGTTGGTTCACGCGGAGGTAGCGGGGCACTCGGCTCCGGGAAGCGGGGTGATGCGCGCATCCGCGAGGAAGCAAAGGACTCTGCTACGAAGGGGCAGTGGCGAGCCGGCCGAGCACCGGGTTCAGACTGGCCCGAAGCCGCCCTCATCCGGGCAAGAAATGCCTGTCGGAGCGAAAACGACGAGGGCTGGGGCTGAGCCGTTCTTCATGGCAGGAGCGTCCATGAACCGAACGACCGCGTTTGCAGTTGGCGGTTTGTCACTATGGAGAAGTTCACATGAGAATGACCCTGATCTCGTTGCTTGCGATTTCGACCTTGGCTGTTGCGTGCGGCGGCGGAACGCCTGCGCCGGAAGCGCCGAAGACCGACTTGCCGGCCGCGTCGTCCGCGCCTGCGATGCCCGAGGCGCCTGCGTCCGAGACGCCAGCCGCGCCCGAGGCCCCGAAGGCGGAAGCGCCGAAGACCGAGGCCCCGGCGGCCGAGGCGCCGAAGACCGACGCTCCGGCAGCGGCGGGCTCGGCCGCGACGGCGGCCGCAGCGGCGCCTGCGTCCAGCGACAAGGCTGCAGCCGCGCCGGCCCCTGCGTCGACGAACAAGAGCAAGAGCACCAGCACGAAGAAGAGCACCAAGTAGCTCTGGTCCTGGCGGCGGCCGGAAGGCTGGCGAGCAAGCGCACGTTCGCGTGTGCTTCGCGGCTGGTCGCACGTGCCGGCGGACCAAAGCTTGTCGAAGGCCCCGACTGCCGCATGCCGCGGTGGCCGGGGTCATTGCATTTGCGGTTGCCGTCGATGCCGGGGCCGCGCGAACAGGGCATGCACGACCGGCAGCGCGAGCGCGCGCTGCGCGGTGGTGAGTGGCAGATGCGGCTGGTGCTCAGCCCATCAGCTGCTGGAAGAAGTCGTTGCCCTTGTCGTCGACGAGGATGAAGGCGGGGAAGTCGACGACTTCGATCTTGTAGATGGCTTCCATGCCGAGCTCGGGGTACTCGAGCAGCTCGACCTTCTTGATGTTCTCCTGGGCGAGCAGGGCGGCCGGTCCGCCGATGGATCCGAGGTAGAAGCCGCCGTACTTCTTGCAGGCGTCGGTGACGGCCTTGGAGCGATTGCCCTTGGCGATCATGATGAGCGAGCCGCCGTTGGCCTGGAACAGGTCTACGTAGGAGTCCATGCGGCCGGCCGTGGTGGGGCCGAAGGAGCCGGAGGGCATGCCGGGCGGGGTCTTGGCCGGGCCTGCGTAGTAGATCGGGTGGTCCTTGACGTACTGGGGCAGGCCCTCGCCGCGGTCCAATCGCTCCTTGAGCTTGGCGTGGGCGATATCGCGGCCCACGATGATCGTGCCGGTGAGCGACAGCTGGGTCTTGACCGGGTACTTGGTGAGCTCGGCCAGGATCTCCTTCATGGGACGGTTCAGATCGATCTTGACCACGCCATGGTCGTGCTTGCCGCGGTACTTGGCCGGGATGAAGCGGCCCGGGTCGCGTTCGAGCTCCTCGAGCCAGATGCCCTTCTGGTCGATCTTGGCAACCGCGTTGCGGTCGGCCGAGCACGACACGCCCATGCCGATGGGGCAGGAGGCGCCGTGGCGCGGCAGGCGCACCACGCGCACGTCGAGCGCAAAGTATTTTCCGCCGAACTGGGCCCCGATGCCGGTCTTCTGGGCGGCCTCGAGCAGCTTCTGCTCGAGCTCCACGTCGCGGAACGCCTGCCCAAGGTCATTGCCCTTGGTGGGGAGACGATCGAGGTAGTGCGTGGAGGCGAGCTTGACCGTCTTGAGGTTGGCCTCGGCGGAGGTGCCGCCGATGACGAATGCGAGGTGATAGGGCGGGCACGCGGCGGTGCCGAGGGTCTTCATCTTCTCGGTGAGGAACTTCTCGAGGGTCCCCGGGTGCAGGGTCGCCTTGGTTTCCTGGTACAGGTAGGTCTTGTTGGCCGACCCGCCGCCCTTGGCCACGAACAGGAACTTGTAGGCCATTCCTTCCACCGCGTAGATGTCAATCTGCGCGGGCAGGTTGGTCTTCGTGTTTGTCTCGTCGTAGACGGTCAAGGGGGCATTCTGCGAGTAGCGCAGGTTCTCCTTCGTATAGGTGTCGAACACGCCGCGGCTCAGCCACTCTTCGTCGCGCACGCCGGTCCAGACTTGCTGGCCTTTCTTGGCGACGATGGTGGCGGTGCCGGTGTCCTGGCAGAAGGGCAGCTGGCCCTTGGCAGCGACTTCGGCGTTGCGCAACATGGCAATCGCGACACCCCGATCGTTGGCCGAGGCCTCCGGATCGTCGAGGATGGCGGCCACCTGCTGAAGGTGGGCGGGGCGCAGCAGGAAAGAGATGTCGCGCATGGCCTGGTTGGCGAGGAGTCGCAGGCCCTCGGGCTCGACCTTGAGGATGGGCTTGCCATCGAAGCTCGACACCGACACGTGGTCGGTGGTCAGCAGGCGGTACTTGGTGGTGTCTTCGGACAGCGGATAGGGGTCCTGGTACCTGAACTCGGCCATGGCGATCTCCTTGCGGTTGCTTGCGCGGCGCAGCCTACTCCCCGGGGCCGGAGAAGACAACGCAGAGGCGCAGAGACCAGGGCCAGCGCGTCATCCCACCGATCGCACTTTGTAGCACCGTGTGCGTTTGTGCTTACTTTGTAGGATCATTCTCTGGGTTCGGCGTCGAAGTGCCTTGGAATCTAGGC
>JAJZQG010000037.1 GCA_021847645.1 Myxococcales bacterium | reverse complement strand
TGGCCGACAGCAAGCCGGAAGACGCCGTGCACGTCCTCGAGCAGGCGGCCGAGTCCTCCGACAGCGGCGCGTTGCTGACCATGCTCGACAACGTGCGGCTGGCTGCTGCCAACACCGGCCCGTGCCGCGTTACCGCGCTCGCACGTCCTCGTCCGTTCGAATGGACTTCGTCCCTGCGCGGACCTTCCATCGCTTCGGGATCGTCGGGCATCGTCGTGTCCTGGGTCGACAACCAGAACGACAAGCAGCGCTGGGACCTGTGGGCAGAGCGCCTAGGCCAAGACCTTGTCCCCATCGACCAGCCCGTGGACATGCTGCCGTCGGCCGGCAATATCGACAACGGATCGATCGTGGCCGCGGGTGACGGATTCGTCGTCGTGTTTGGGGACGACGCCATCGGGACACGGGGCGCCTACCTGCGAAGGCTGGACGCTTCAGGCAAGCCGGTCGGTCCCACGCAGCGGCTCTCGCCCAACAAGGCATCGGTGCCGCACCCGTCCGTGGTCGCGCTGGGCGACGGAACGGTAGCGGCGGTGTTTGCCGATGCGGCCAAAGCCGGCCCGGCCGACATCATGTTGCAGCGGTTCCACGCGGACCTCACGGCCACGGGCCCGGCGGTCGCCGTGGCACGCTACGCGGTGCCCTCCTCGCGCCAGAGCGGATCGTCCCCGTCCATCGCCGTCGCCGGAGATCGTCTCGTGATCGCCTGGCGACGCGACACCATCCAGGAGCAAGCGATCGTGTTGCGCGCCGTTCGCGTTTCCGACGGGTCGGTCGTGTGGCCTGCGACCGACGAGCAGGGTGTCGTGGTCTCCGAGCCGCGGGGCAAGGTGCGTGCGCCGGAGCTGTCGTGCGCGGGCGATTCGTGTCTGGTCACGTGGCGGCGAGAACCCACCGGTTCGTACATCGCGGCCGTCGATGCGACGAGCGGCAAGGTGCGGTGGAGAAAGATCCTGGCTCCCGGGGGCACGCAGATCGGTGCGTCGTTGCAGCCGGGCGGCGAGGGTCTGGTCGCCTGGTACGACGGAGGCCGCGTGCGCGCGGCACGGGTCGACGACAGCGGCGCGGGCGAGGGGTCGATCATCGGCCAGTCGCACGGCGAGCAGGCCACGCCGTTGGTCGTGCCGACGTCGCGGGCGGGAGAATGGCTGTTGAGCTGGACGTGCTTCGAAGCGGGACACCCCGAGGCGTTCGTTACCCGCCTGTCGTGCGGTCGGTAGCTGGGTTACTTCTTCTTGGGCAGCGGGGGCGGGGCGGGGCGCTGGCGGGTGGGCGGGACGATCTCGATATCGACCGTGAGCCCCTTGAGCTCCTCGGCCGTGGCGCCGAGGGCATCCGCCACCTTGCGCAGGAACTCGTCCTCGGCGAAGTCGATCTCCGCGTCGGCCTCGCTCAGGTTCGAGAGCATCTCGAGCACGGCGCGCTTGTGTTCCTTGGAGATCTCGCCGAGCCCCTTGGCGGATGCCTGCAGGTCGAATCCCTTGGGATCGAATCCCTCGATGCGGGCCACGATCTCCTCGGGCAGCGCGCCGTCCTCGATCAAGCCGCTCAAGAGCTTCTTGACTGCTTCGACCTCGCGCCCGTCGAGGTGATCGTCGGCATGAGCGCCTGCCATGAGCAGGTCGCAGAGATGGGGAAGCGACGACGCTTCAAAGGTTGCTTTGGCCATGCATGCGCTCCGGTCAGGGTTTGAGCTGCGAGCCTAGGCGCTTTGTGGTGCCTGCTCAAGCGCAGCGCGCGCGCGGCGCGGGGATCACGGCGCGACGGAGAACTTGCGGGTCGTCGAGTTGCCCGGCCCGGGGACCGGGTCGCCGTTGCGATCGAGAAGCACGAACTGCAGGGTGTAGTCGCCCGGGTGGGCCGACAAGATGATCTGGGTGCGCCAATCGGTGATGATGCGCTCGATGCCTTCGTCCTTGATGCCGGGTCCCTTGAGCAAGGCGCGGATCGAGTAGTCCTTCTGGCCCAGCTGGGCGTTGAGCACGTAGAAGTCCACCAGCGGATCGATACCGTCCGACAGCTTGTAGGTGCCGTAGGGGCTTCCCAGCACCATCAGCGGCTGCTTGTTGGGATCCCACGTTCCGGGCGTGCGCTTGCCCGTCCAGAAACGCCGGACGGCGATCGAGTTGGGTCCCTTGACCGACTCGCCGTTCTTGCGGCACACGAACGCGGCGATGATGTGCTCGCCGTCGGCCAACGTGCCGCCGGGCGCCAGCTGAGGCAGCGTCAGCTCGGTCTTCAGATCGGTCACCGGCTTGTAGGGCGTGTCGTCGACAACGAACTGCACGTACGAGCCTTGCGGCATCTTCTCGAAGTTGGTGACCTTGTAGCGAACCTTCGTCGCGCTCACCAGCGAGGCAGGGATCACCTGATCGAATCCCGGGATGTCGATGCTGACCTTGGGCATCACGTCGGGGTTGGGGCTCTGCTTGGCCTCGACGAAGTCGACATCGTACTTGGGCGCGGGAGCGGCAGCAGGAGCAGCGGCGGACGACGCCGCGGGCTCGGGGGCGGGCTTGGGCGCCGGAGCGGACGAGGGGGGCGGGGCGGCGGGAGTCACCGGCGCTGAGGTTCCACCTCCGCAGGCCGCCAGGGCGGTGAGCAGGAACATCGCGACAGCGGAGCGAGCAGTGCGTGCATTCATGCGGTGCGTCAGTCCTTTCGAACGCTATGGGCCAGAAGGGCAACCATAGCGCGGCCGGGCCCGTACGGCGATGCTCAATCGCGGTCGAGGGACACGGCGGGCGACGTCGTGGACAACCCCCTATCGCGCGCCTACGCTCCCGCGCGTGTTCAGAATTGCTGCGAGCAGGGAGAGCGCGAGCGGTGCGTGAGCGGCAGCTGCGAATGGGCGTCGATCTGGGTGGGACCAAGGTCGAATCCGTGGTGCTGCGCTTGCGCGGGCGGGACGACTTCGAGGAGCTGCTGCGCCTGCGCGTGCCCACGCAGCGGGATCAGGGCTACGAGGCAGTGCTCGAGACGGTAGCGTCGATGATCGAGAACACGGCCCGGCAGGCCGGCGTGCCGCTCGACACGTTGCCAATCGGCGTGGGCATGCCGGGCGGGGTGCGGCGGGACGGCTGCGTGAAGAACTCGAACACGACGTGCCTGAATGGCCGGCCGTTCCGGCAGGACCTGGTGGCGCGGCTGGGCCGCGAGCTGGTGTTCGACAACGACGCCAACTGCTTTGCGTTGGCCGAGACGCTGTTCGGTGCGGCCAGCGGATGGCGCGATGGTGTGGTGTTCGGCGTGATTCTGGGAACGGGCGTGGGTGGCGGCGTGGTGTCTCGGGGATCGGTGTGGCGAGGTCCACAAGGCATCGCGGGCGAGTGGGGCCATCATGTGGTGTGGGCCACGGAGCCGGGCAAGGACAGCGGCACCGAGCAGGCGCGCGCGTGCTATTGCGGCCAGCGCGGCTGCGTCGAGGCCTACGTGTGCGGCCCCGCCGTGCAAGCCGACTACCTGCGGCGTTCGGGGCGCGCCCTGGACATGGCCGCGATCGTACAGCGCGTCGGCTCCGACGAGCACGCGCGCGCGGCCGTCGACCTGTTCGTGGCCTCCTTCGGACGCGGCTTGGCGAACGTCATCAACATCCTGGATCCGAGCGTGGTGGTGCTGGGCGGCGGTCTGTCGAACATCGACTTGCTCTATAGCGAAGGCGTCGAGCAGGTGCGGCGCGGCGTGTTCAACGAGGAGCTGGCGACGCCGATCGTGCGCAACCGTCTGGGCGACTCGGCCGGGGTGCTGGGGGCCGCGCTGCTCGCGGATTGAGCGGCCGCCGGTGGTGCTTGCGAAGCGTGGGCAAGACGGGCATGTTGCGCGCCCGTGACGCCCACCTCCTCCACCATCGGTGAGATCTACTCGCTGGGTTGCGCCCTGATCTGGGCCGTGGCCGTCATCCTGTTCCGCAAGTCCGGCGAGCGCATCCCGCCGGTCGCGCTCAACCTGTTCAAGAACACCGTCGCGCTGGCGCTGTTCTTCATCACCCTGCCGCTGCTCGGCGTCACGCTCGCGCCCGCCGGGGTGTCGACGTTCGATTGGGTGGCGCTGGCCCTCAGCGGCGTGCTGGGCATCGGCGTGGCCGACTCGCTGTTCTTCGTGGCCCTCAACCGCATCGGCGCCGGCAACACCGCCATCGTCGACAGCCTCTACAGCCCGTTCGTGATCCTGTGCGCCTGGGCTGGCCTGGGCGAGCACATCGGCCCGGCCGTGCTCGCGGCCATGGCGCTGATGACCGGCGCCATCCTCGTCGGCACCTGGGAGCCCGGCCAGCGCACGCGCCACGCCGACCGTCGCGGCATGATCGGCGGCGTGCTCATCGGCGTGCTGTCCATCCTGCTGATGGCCGGCGGCCTGGTGATCATGAAGCCGATCTTGTCGCACGCCGACCCTTGGTGGGTGACCACGGTGCGTCTGATCGCGGGCACGGTGTTCATTGCGGTACAGGCCATGCTACCGCGACACCGCGCCTCGGTCCGTCAGTGCTTCCGGCCCGGTTCGCACTGGCGCACCGCGATCCCCGCCGCGATCGTGGGCACCTACCTCGCCATGATCACCTGGATCGTGGGCTTGAAGTACACGTTTGCGAGCAGGGCGAGCATCCTCAACCAGACCAGCAGCATCTTCGTGATCCTGCTGGCCGCCCTGTTTCTGGGAGAGAAGCTCACGGCCCGAAGGGGCGTGGCCGTGGCCCTTGCCATCGGCGGCACCGTGCTGGCCACGCGTTGACCGGCCTCGCGAGGTCTCGCGCCTCAGCCCGTTGACCCCCACCACCCCGCGTCCTATGTCCGAGCCGGCGGCGCTCGTAGCGCCGTTGCTTGTCGTCACGTCGCCATCGCGGGAAAGGCCTCACGCATGGATGTCGCGTTCCTCGCACGTCTCCAGTTCGCCCTGACAGTCGCGTTCCACTACATCTTCCCGCCCATGAGCATCGGCCTGGGCGTGGTGCTGGTGATCCTCGAGGCCGTCTGGCTCAAGACACGCAGCCCGGTCGCCCAGCAGACCGCGCGCTTCTGGACCAGGATCTTCGGCCTGGTGTTCGCCATGGGCGTGGCCACCGGCATCGTCATGGAGTTCCAGTTCGGCACCAACTGGTCGACCTACGCGCGGTTCGTGGGCGACGTGTTCGGCTCGCCGCTGGCTGCGGAAGGCATCTTCGCCTTCTTCCTGGAGTCGGGCTTCCTGGCCCTGCTGCTGTTCGGCTGGGGGCGCGTGCGCCCGGCAGTGCACTTTCTGGCGACCGTGATGGTCGCGCTCGGCGCCCACTTCAGCGCCGTGTGGATCATCGTGGCCAACTCGTGGCAGCAGACCCCGGCCGGCCACCACATCGTGCAGGAGGCCGGTCGCACCCGCGCCGAGATCGTCGACTTCTGGTCGATGGTGTTCAACCCATCGACGGTCGACCGGCTGAGCCATACGGTCATGGGTGCGTGGCAGTCCGGGGCGTGGCTGGTGATCAGCGTCAGCGCCTTCTACCTGATCAAGAAGCGCCACGAGCACACGGCGCGCCTGGGCATGCGCATCGGGCTGATCCTGGCCCTGGTGTCCTCTCTCGCGCAGCTCGGCTCCGGCCATGGCAGTGCCGACGGCGTGGCGCACCACCAGCCCGCCAAGCTCGCTGCGTTCGAGGGGCACTACGACTCCGAAGCTCCCGGCGAGATGTACGTGCTGGGCTGGGTGGATGAGGCCCAGGAACGCGTGGTGGGCCTGCGCATGCCGATCCGGGGCATGCTCAGCCTGCTGGTGAACGGCAATGCCTCCGCGCCCCTCACGGGCCTGCGATCCTTCCCGCCCGAGGATCGTCCTCCCGTCCAGATCGTCTTCCAGACCTATCACGCCATGGTCGCCATCGGCATGATGCTCATCGCCGCCAGCGCCGCCGGCCTGCTGCTGCTGCACCGCGATCGACTCTTGCGCATGAAGTGGCTGCTCTGGGCATTCGTCTTCATGGTCGCCCTGCCCCAGGCGGCCAACCAGCTCGGCTGGGCCTCGGCCGAGGTGGGGCGCCAACCCTGGATCGTCTATGGCTTGTTGCGCACGACCGACGGGCTCAGCCGCGTGGTGGATGCGGGCCAGGTGGTGACATCGCTGGTGCTGTTCACGCTGGTGTATCTGCTGTTGATGGCGACGTTCGTGTTTCTGCTCGATCGCAAGATCAAGCATGGTCCGGATGATGTGGCGGCGGGCGAGCCCGTCGAGGCCGGGACGCCGGTGGTGGGAGGGCAGCGGGCATGAGCGGCGCGACGTTGGCGACGATCTGGTTCGGACTGGTGGGCGTGCTGTTTGCGGGCTACGCGATCCTCGACGGGTTCGATCTCGGCGTGGGGGCGCTGCACCTATTCACGCGCAAGGACGAGCACCGGCGGGTGATGCTCAACGCGATAGGCCCGGTGTGGGACGGCAACGAGGTATGGCTGGTGACGGGCGGAGGGGCGCTGTTCGCGGCATTTCCGGAGGCGTACGCGACGGCCTTCTCGGGATTCTATGGGGCGTTCATCCTGCTGCTGTTCGCGCTCATCTTCCGGGCGGTGTCCATCGAGTTCCGCAGCAAGGAGCCCTGGGGCTGGTGGAGAAAGGCTTGGGACATCGGCTTCGCGGCCGGCAGCGTGGTAGCCGCGCTGCTCATCGGCGTGGCGGCCGGCAACGTGGCGTGGGGCATTCCCCTCGACAACCAGCACGAGTTCATGGGTACGTTCCTGTCGCTGCTGCGCCCGTACCCGCTGCTGGTGGGCGTGACCACGCTGGCGCTGTTCATGATGCACGGCGCGATCTACGTGGTGATGAAGACCGAGGGCGAGCTGCAGCAGCAGGCCCGGGGCTGGGCGCGCAAGACCATGATCGTGTTCATCGTGGGCTACGTGCTCACCACCGCGGCCACGCTGCTGTTCGCCCCGCACATGGCCGCCCAATTGTACGCCCATCCCTGGCTGATCGTGCTGCCCGTGCTCAATGTCCTCGCCATCGCCAACATCCCCCGCGAGCTGCATCGCGGACGAGAGCTGCGCGCGTTCCTGTCCTCCAGCGCGGCCATGGCTGTGCTGGTGTGCCTGTTCGGCGTCAACATGTTCCCCAACCTGCTGCTGTCGAATCCGTCGCCCCAAAACAGCCTCAACATCTACAACGCCGCGTCGTCGCCACGGACCCTGTCGACGATGCTCTACGTGGCAGCCATCGGCATGCCGTTCGTGATCGGCTATACGTCAATCATCTACTGGGTGTTCCGCGGCAAGGTCCGCATCGAGCCGACGAGCTACTGACGCCGCGGCAGGGGCCTGCCACCGATGCGCGTCCCGTGCATGCGTGCTTCATGCCCGGCGGTGACCCGAGGAGTGCGACGACGGCGAGGCTCAGGGGGCCCATGAGCACCGCGATGCCGCCCGCACGATGGGCACGGCGGGGACTGTGAGGTATCGCCGTTACTCGATAGTATCGACCATCTGCCGGTCGCCGACGCGAAAGCACACCCGGCGAGGCTGCGCGTCGGTGACCACGCTGATGCGGCCGCTCGCGAACGACGCGCCGGTCATCGCCATCAGCGCGTCGGTGACCACGTCGCAGCCGCCGACTTCCATCGACAGCTCCGGATCCCGTGGGTCGATGTCGAGCTGCCGGGCCGCGCGGGCCACCAGCCGGACCGCAGCCTGCGCCCGCGACGCCGTGGCATGCCGTCCCAGGTGGTTGCGCAGATCGCGCTGCAGAAACGAGATCAGCAGGTCTTCGGGCAGCCGGCTCGACGACACCCGGCGAACGCCCTGCGCCGAGAACACGTTGTCCCAGCCCGGGCTGTAGGTCTTCAGATCGACCACCGGCGTGCCGTCGAGCAGATCCAGCGGCTCGACATGGAGCACGCAACCCTCGCGTTTGAGCAGCTCGACCGTGGAGAGCGCCAGCGGATTCGGGCGTGCCGGCGAGCGCGTGGCGAATACCCCGCAAGGAGGCGCCTCGATTCTCAGCTTGCGGGGCGACGCCCGCAGCACCGACCGGTCGGCCTTGTGCAGATAGGCAATCACCACCAGGTGCGAAGCGCGCTCCACGCCTTCCAGCGCCGCCTCGAAGGCAGGCGCGATCTCGATCGTGGCCGGCCCGCCGTGAAGCGGAATGTCGTGCGTGTGCTGCCAGGGTGACCGGATACGGCCTATCACCACCAGAAGATCCGTGAGCTCCATCGTCATAACCATCCTCGGGACGTCTCGTCGTCGTCCCAGTCCGGCCACGCCAGCGACATCCCTGCAAACAGCTCCCGCCCGTGCTCCGGAAACGAGTACTCGCTCATCACGTTCGCGTCCGTCAGGTTCGTGCCGCGCACCCACACCCGAAGGCCGTCCACCGCCCGCACGTCGAGCCGCGCGTCGAGCATCCGGTAGCCGCCCAGCATGCCCCAGCGCGACGTATCGAAGTTCTGGAAATCCTGCGAGCCGACGTACCGGCCCACCAGCGTCAGCGCAACGTCGGAAACGGGAAACACCGTGACCGCCACGGTGGCCTTCTGGCCGGGCTTGTAGGCAATCATGTTCGCCGGCGTCGGCTGATCGAGCCTTCGCGCATGCAACGCAGCCCATCCCGCCCACAGCTCGAGCCACCTGGCGGGGCTGGCACGAAGCAACGCCTCCACGCCGTAGAATCGCGCCCTGCCCGCGTTCTGCCATTGCTGCGTTTGTGCGTCGAGCGGCACCTTGATCACCAGAGCGCGCACCTCCGAATCGAACACACCGGCGTCCAGCCGCAGCTTGCGCATCACGCGCCAGCTCCCGTCCAGCGCGAGATTGGTCGCGTGCTCGGCGGCGAGCGTCGGATTGGGCTCCAGGTTGCCGAAGGCCGAGCTGAATCGCTCCTTGAGCGTGGGAAACCGGGTGCGCCGCGCCACGCTCGCCGTGACGTCGATTGGCTCGGCTGGCTGCCAGGTCAGCGCGGCCATCGGCCCCAGGGCAACGGCCCGGTCCGGCTGCCCCGCCAGAGGACCGCGGCCAGGAAGCTCCGCGTCCACCTGCGTGCCGGCAAGCCATTGCACCCGCTTGCCCAAGGGTCCGTCGAGCTGCGCGGCACCCGTGAGCGTCGTCGTGCCCACTTCGATCCAAGGCGCGACCGACGCGGATTGCGACCTGTGCCAGTCCTTCTTGCCGCCGAACCACCCGCGCGCGGTGACACACCCGTCTTCGCCGCAAGCGAACCGGTACGACAGCCGCGCATTGCCACCTAGCGTGCGGTCGGCGTAGGTGCTCGTTCCCGATGCGGGCAGCAGCTGCGTCGAGTAGCTCGCGTTGTCGTAGATGTCGAGCGTGTTGCCGACGAGGCTGTAGTAGAGAGTCTCGTCGATCGCAAAGCGGCTGTCTCGGTATCCGTGGGCGACCGCGCAGCTGTCCACGTACCAGTCCGTCCACCGCCAGAACTTGCGCGTGAGATCGTAGACGCCCGGCGGCACGCCGAACCGGCCGTCCAGGTGCCAGGCGCTCGCGACGACCTGATTGTGAGCGTCCGCGTCCCAGGCCGCCTTGCCCATGGCCGTCAGGCTCCGCCGATCGGAGTTCTCGCGCCTGCCGCCGTCTTCGTTATACGTGGGAGAGAACGCGCCGGACATGGGGAAGTAGAGCTGGTTGTCGAACGCGGCGCCGGCCAACACGGCAATCGGACCCTTGCGCGCGGTGCCGACCGCCGAGGCGCGCTGCGAGTGAAGGGGCGCCGTCTCCGTGGACAAGACCACGGAGGGCCCTTCGCCGGGCCGCCGCGTCGCGATGTCGATCGCGCCGCCCAGACCATTGGGCCCGTAGAGCAGGGACCCTGCGCCCTTGACGACGGTAATATGGTCGACCAGCCCCAGGGGGAACTTGCCCAGGTCGAGCTGGCCGTCATAGGGCACCTGGATGGGGACGCCGTCGATGGTCACCAGAATCTGACGTTGATCGAAGCCGCGCAGCGACAGGATGCGCTCGCCTCGCGCGCTGAAGCCCGAGGTCATCGACGGCAGCCGGTCGAGGGCTTCGGAGACGGAGGTGCCGCCGAGCCGGTCGAGCATGGTACGGTCGATCTTCTCGACGGTCGTGCCGCGCGTTCCCGGACGCCGTCCCCGCACGACCACCTCGAGGGGCCGATCCTGGTCGTGCACGCCGGCCGGCGGCTCTCCCTTCGGCGCCGAGGTGCCGGATTCCTGCGCAACGGCGTTGGCAGGCACGCAGACGAACACCGCTGCGGCGGCGATGATCCCGGCGAATCGCATCATTCGCCCGCAGCGTCGACGGCACCCGAATCCGCGCCATCGACGGGCGCGTGTGCGTTCATCTTCGCCGCGCCCTTCACCGAATAGCAGCCACTGAAGCCCAGCGTCTCGTCCCAGGTGAGGTTCCGCGTCGTCGGGTCGATGTACCCCTGGTCGAGCAAGATGCCCGAAAGATCGGCGCATCCCTTGATGGAAGGCTTGAATCCATCGGCGCCGACGAACTCGAACTCGAGCGCAGAACGGTCCGCGGAGATGCCCGACGCAGCCCATACGTCGGAGAGCTTGACCAGATTGACACCCTTGTAGCTGCTCGTGGCGAGCGTGCCCAGATCCACGGGAACCGATTGGCTCTCATAGGCGACCTGCAGGGTCACCCCGTTGCCGTCGGCTCCGCCGTCGGAGGAGGGATTGCCGTTGGCTCCCGAATTGACCGTTTGATCACTTGCACCGCAGCCTGCGGCCAGCAGCAGGGAGAGAGCCGCGCCGATGAACATTCCGCGTGAAATCATGATGGTTCCTTTCCGTCGCCACGGGCGTTGTGCGCCTCGATGGCCATGTCGAACGCAACGCTTTCCGCGAGCATCGCCGCGCGCAGCGAGGCGTGCACGGCCAACAGCCAGAGTCGCCGGGGCAGCCGCCGCAGGCCCGGGCGACGTTCCCGCAGCGTCGTGGACGCCGTCGCCAGCGAGCGAACGAGCACCGGCACCAGATTGGAGGCCACGATGACGACCTCCATCAGCCGACGCGCCAGGGGATGGCGAATCCGCGTCAACCAACGTCGTGCCGGCAGCGTCGACGCGACAAGGGACGTCAAGGTCACCATCGCGAAGGCACGGACGACCATCGACGCGCCGGCGAGCGCGCCCGCCTTCGACAACGGGATAGCCAGCACGTGCGTGTCGGCCTGGCCGAACGCCGCGCCGAGCAGGCAGAGAGATGCCAATCCGAGCAGCCAGCGCCGAGGCCGGCCCAGCGTGCGGTGGACATCGCGCGCACTCCAACGCAGAATGGCCCATGCCCCGAGCCCGCAGGGCAGATGCCATACGGGCGGCAGCAGGGCGAGCGCGCTCAGCAGCGCTGCAGGCATCGCCAGGGCGAGCTTCGAGGGCTTCATGTCTCGTTCCCCGCGAGCTGCGCGCGCGTGGCTCGCCCGACCAGGGCGCCCGTCGCGCCCAGCAATGCACCGACCAGCGCCACGATGCCGAGGAATCCGCCGGCAAGCCACGCGCCCCGTGACGGCGGAAGGTGCAGGAGCTTCTCGGCCTCTCGGAGCACGCCCACGTAAATGCCAATCACGGGCGCGCCGTAGACGATCGTCTGCGTGATGAGCTTCTGCGCCACGGCCCAGAGCGCGACGATGATTCCGGACAGGGCACCGGAGGCCGGATTCGCCCCGGCAGGCGCGAGGGTCATTTCCACCAGGACCGACTCGACGACGATGGCGGTCATGGGCCCGATGACCGCGCCGGCGGGAGACAGCAGCTTGACGCCCGCGCACACCAGGCCGGCGGCGAGCACCACTCCGCGAGCGGGCAACAGCGAGCGCAAGACCAACAGAAGAGCCGCGCCCCCTCCGGCCAGGACCACGCCGCTCAAGGGCAGCTTGACCGCGTGCAGGAACGAGCCGACCGTGATCTCCATGGCTCCCCAGAGCGCCCCGAAAGTTCCCGCGTAGCCCCAGAACCGCCACGCCCGCAGGTCGGTCATGACACGTCTCCCGTGGCCAGAATCCCGGATTCCGTGGTCCAACGGCCGTTGGCCAGACGCACCAGCTCCGGGTCGTGGGAGGCGACGATCAAGCGAGCGCCCGCCTCCGCGCAACGCACGAGCTCCCGGCCCAGACGACGCGCGGTTGCAGTGTCGAGTCCCTGCGTGGGCTCGTCGAGCAGCACCAGATCCTTCCCGATCCACAGGGCAATCGCTGCACCGAGCAGGCTCAGCACACCGAGCGGCAGCCTGGGTACTGGCCAGTCCCTCCACGGCTCGAGCCCGAGATTGGCAATCAGCCGCTCGAAGGACACCTGCTTTCCGGGCAGCCCGTCGCACCACACGGCGCCCGGGTGCACGGCAGCTACGTCGCCCAGCTCTCTCGCGAGGGAGGCGGCAAACGCCTGGTGCTCCGGCTCCTGGCGGCTGATTCCCACCTTCCTTCCCGCAACGCGCGCGGCCCTTGCGGTCGCCTCGATCAGGCTCGTCTTCCCGCTCCCGTTCGGACCCGTCACCACCACCAGGGCACCGCGCTCCAACGCGATCGGTTGTCTCGATGTCGGACGCCCCGAAGCCGACAACAGGAACGGGTTCGGGATCTCGAGCCGCAGCGGATCGCCTTGCGGCGGCGGGCATGGGCCGCAGGCACTCTCGTGCGTGTCGGGACTGCCGTGTTGCCAATCGAACAGGCTGCCGTCGAGCCTTCCCCGGCTGTCGCAGGCGGCCAGGCTCAGATCCCGGTGCACGCGCGTTGCCAACAAGGCATTGAGCGCGTCGACAAGGTGCGGATCGAGGTGCCGGCAAGGCTCGTCGAAGGCGGCAAAACGCGTGGAGGGCGACAACGCCGACACCAGCCTCACGCGCTGCCGCTCGCCCGACGACAGGTGGCGAATCAACCGCCCGTTCCATCCAGACACACCCAGGCGCTCGGCAGCCTGGCAATCCGGGACATCGACGCGCTCGGTGCGCAATCCCACGTCGGTCACGACGGGCACGTAGGCGAGAGGGCGAATTCCGGCAGCCATGGCGTGGGTGACGGCACGGCGGAGGGCCGCGGACTTTCCGGTACCGATCCCGCCGGACCACCGACGATTCTGGGGTGCGGGCGCCACGGCCGCTACTCTGGTCGGGGTGTGGAAGGTCGAGCGCGCGGCGTTCGCCCGCAAGCTCGCACGATTTGTTCGACGATCTGTTGCGGCGCGGCGGACTGGCTCCCGAAGGACAGCTCGGTAACCTGCTTGTCGGACAGGGAGAGCCGTCGCGCCACGTCGGGCACGTGGGCACGGCGCGACGACAGGATGATCAGCTTGGGGCGGCTCTGGGTGCGCGCCCAGGCCAGCGCGGGAAACAATCCCTGGCCGCGCGTCTCGAGCCTTCCCACACCGTCGACAATCAGCAGGTCGGACATGCTGACATCCTCGCGCAGCCATTCACACGCCCGCGCGAGCGTCGAGGCGTGAAAGCTCAGCTCGCAGAACCGATCGCCCGACGGGCTGAGCTGGTCGTGGCGAATGCGCTCGGCGAGCGGCGCGCGCTCGGGCTTGTTGAGGCGGTACAGGTCATAGCCCAGAGGCTTGGCAGAGGCCGGGCCGGAAGGCACCTGGACGAAGCCGCCCACGCGAAGCCCACGATCCCGCAGCTCCTGCACCAGACCCAGCATCTGATCGGCCCGATCCCGGATCAGCACTGCCCAACGAACGCTCGTTCGCGAACGGCCGGGCGGCTCGTCGGCCGCGGCATCGTCGCCGGCGGCGATGTAGCGGTCCGGTCCGGGCTGCGCACCGCGCTCGAGCCGCATCTGCCCCACGGCGTCTACCGCGCATTCGAGGGCTTCCGACAGACTCGCACGTAGCGCGTCGCCCTGGATGGCCGTGCACAGACCGGCCACATTGGGGTCTTCCATGGCGTCGACGCGAACGGCGAGCTCCCAGCGCTCGGTGTGCAAGGGATGAAAACGCAGGCCCAGGCGCCGCGCCCACACGCGGGCGCCGATCGCTGCATCGGATTCCTGCCGCAATACTCTCGCGCACGCGTCGAGCTCCGAGCCGGCGGGATGCAGGGCAATCCCGCGCGGCGGGGCGGCGCGAAGCCAGACCGCGACGCCGTCGTCACCCGCTTGGGTCAGCGGCGGGACGGCCATCGATCGGGCCGCCTCCGGAGAGGAGAGCTCTGCGCGGCCGAGCACGCCGATCTGCCGCTCGCCCAGGGTCATGCGCACCGTTGCGCAGCCCACGCTCGGCGCATCGCCGTGGCGGATGACGGCCGCGGCGACCTGGCCGGATGCGAGCAGCTCGGCCGCACGGCGCGAGCGCGTAGGGACCAGGGCGACGGCAGGTGAGGACGACGCGCCCGCGAGGCTGACGAGGGCATCGGCGATTTCGTTGGGCTCGACGGCCACGAGCGAGGGTCCCGACGCTACGATGGAGTCGACGGGCGCCTCGGAGGGAGTGGAGAACACGTCGCGCCGTCGCGCGGCCCACTGAGAGATGGCGTCGTGGGAGAAGCGCCATTGGCCGCCGACGCGCCGTGCGGGCATGCCTTGGTGGAGGAGCCGATAGACGTGCTTGGGGTGCACGCGAAGCAGGGCGGCGACCTCGGTGGTGGTGAGCCAATCGCCGATGGGGGCGGCCGGGTCGGCAGGGGGCAGGGGGTTGGGGCGCCGCATGGGAAGCGCGCCCACATTTGTCACAGGCTGGATCGACTTTCAACAACTTTCTACATTATGCGGCCAACGATCCCCATCACAGGCGACGTTCCAGGTTGACGATCTTCGAGGGCACGAACCGATTGGCACCGAAGAAGTGCATCAGCTTCGCGTCGTCCGTGTCCACCAGCGTGCTGAGCTTCTTGACGCCCAGGCTCTTGAGGTGGGCCACGAACTCTCCCACGAGCTGCTCGCCGATTCCCTTCTTCTGGTATTCGGGGTCCACGCCGATGGTGTCCAGGGTCGCCTGCTCCTGGTAGATGCCGAATTCCCCCATGTAGAGCGTGCCCATCACGAACCCCACCACGGCCCCGCTGGCGTCTTCCGCCACGAGCGAGGTGGGCAGGCAATCGCTGGACTCGAAGAGCACCTCGAACTTCATCTCGAAGTACTCGGATCGGGGTGTGCCGAGGATCTTGCCGTCGATCCGCACGACGGCTTCGAGGTCTGCGGCCTGCATGAGACGAATCTGGACGCTGCTGTTGGGCATGTTGCCTCCTCCGGCTGCGCGACAGGGCACAGTCTATCACAGAGAGCTCGGGGAGACGTGGGAGGAAACGGAGGAACGCACCGCGCCGTTCCGCGGGACTACGGGGCGGGACCGGGCACGCCGCGATCGGGCGCCGAAAGGCCGACGGCGCCTCGTTGCGTGTCAGTTGCCGGCCAGGGTCGCGGGCAGATCCTGCTCGACGGTGGTGATGGGCGCGATCTGGAAGTTGCGCACGAGCACGTCCAGCACGGCCGGGGTGACGAACGCAGGCAGGCTCGGCCCCAGGCGAATCTTCTTCACGCCCAGGTGCAGCAGGGTCAGCAGGATGGCGACCGCCTTCTGCTCGAACCACGACAGCACCATCGACAGGGGCAGCCCGTTGACGTCGGTGTCGAAGGCCTTGGCGAGCGCCAGCGCCACCTGGATGGCCGAGTAGGCGTCATTGCACTGGCCCATGTCGAGCAACCGGGGAATGCCGTTGATGTCGCCGAAAGGCAGCTTGTTGAACCGGTACTTTCCGCAAGCCAGCGTCAGCACCACGCAGTCGTCCGGAACCGCCTGGGCAAACTCTGTATAGTAGTTGCGGCCGGGCTTGGCGCCGTCGCATCCGCCAATCAGATAGAAGCGCTTGATCGCGCCCGACTTCACCGCATCCACCACCTTGTCCGCGACACCCAACACCGCTTCGTGCCCAAAGCCGACCAGGATCGTCTCGTCGGTCCCGTCCTCGGCAAATCCCGGCGCCTCGAGCGCGGCGGCGATGACGGGGGCGAATTGCCCGTGCTCCACGTGCGCCACGCCCGGCCAGCCCACGTGGCCCGTGGTGAAGATCCGCGCCTTGTACGACTCCTTCGGCATCTGGATGCAGTTGGTCGTCATCAGGATGGCGCCCGGAAACGCCTCGAACTCCTGGCGCTGATTCTGCCACGCACCACCGTAGTTGCCCGCCAAGTGCGGGTACTTGTGCTTGAGCTGCGGGTAGCCATGCGCCGGCAGCATCTCGCTGTGCGTGTACACCTGGATTCCCGTGCCCGCCGTCTGCTCCAACAGCATCTCGAGATCCTTCAGATCGTGGCCGGATACCAGAATCGCCTTGCCCTTCCTGGGGTGGATTCGCACCGGCGTCGGCACTGGATGCCCATACGCGGTCGTGTTCGCCTCGTCGAGCATCGCCATGACCGACAGGTTCACTTCTCCGCAGCGCAGGCACATGCTCACCAGCGTATCCGCATTGCCACGCTCGCTGGCGAGCAAGTCGAGCGCCTCGTGAATGAACGCATAGACCGCGTCGCTCTCCTTGCCGAGAATCCGAGCGTGATCCGCATAGGCCGCCAGGCCCTTCAGCCCGTACAACAGCAGCTCCTGCAGCCCGGAGACGTCCTTGCCGAGCTTGACGAGGGCCTTGTCCACGCCGACCTCCCTGCCCTGGGCCACGAGCCCTTGCAGGCTGGCGGCGGGCCGGAAGCTCGCCGCGCCGTCGAGCTGGTCGGGCGTCGCGCCCCGGGCTCTCGCGGTCCGCTCGTACAAGGCTCGGGTGCGTTCGCGCAGCGCCTCGAGCCGCCGAATCACTGGCACGTGCGCCGCAGCGTCGAAGTTCACGTTCGTCACCGTCAGGAACAGCACCTCCAGCGCGAACCGATCGACCTCGGCGTCCTTCACACCCAACTGGCGAAGACGGTGCGCATAGCGCGACAGACCCTTGAGCCCGAATACCAGGACGTCCTGCAGGGCAGCGACCTGCGGGTCCTTGCCGCACACGCCCATGTCGGTACATCCGGTCCCGTGGGACGTCTGCTCGCACTGATAACAGAACATGCTCATTTCCTTCTCCTTGATGCGAACCGCGAAGCCGGCGGCGGACGCGACGAGGCGGTCGTTCGCGCCGCGTCCGGGCGGCAGCGGGGCACGTTCGTCGCATCACCGACGCGCTCCACGGACGGCAGCCTTTGCCGTGGTGTCGAGGTGCGAGCGCGGTATGCACCAGGACCGGGGGCCCCGCCATGACGGGCATCATGTCGAGGAGAATCGGCACGGTCGCGGGCGTGGCGGAGGGCAGCCGCCGATGACGCAGAAGCACGCAGAAGAGTAGGGATCGGGGCAGTGGCGCAGGTGTGAGCGGTTTCTCGATGTCATCGACGCCGAGCAGATTTCCCTCACCCCTCGCCCCTCTCCCACGACAGCGGGCGAGAGAGCCTCGTCCGGCGAAGCGAGGAGGCGAAGGAAACTCGTTGGGGGTGCAGTTGCGTAGCCGATGGGCCGCCTCGGGACGTCCGCCGGATCCCGCCGCTGCGAAGGAATCGGTGCTCCAGGCGGCCATGGGTCGGGACGACCTGCCGTGCAACTTGGGTCAACGGCTGCTATCGAATGCGCAAGACCACGGTCGAGCCTGTCTTCGGCCAGATCAAGGAAGCCATGGTGCGATAGCCGTCGCGTAGCTCGCTCGGCTCGTGCCCTGCACCCGGCTCTGAACAGAGGCGCCCGCCGTAGGCAGCCGGGCGTCGTCACCCACGCCGGCTGTTCGCACGTGCCCGCGATCGCCTTTCCGGCCTTTGAGCCTCCGCGCCTCTGCGTTGATCTTTTCCCCGACACGCTCTAGCGGGCGTGCGGGGTTGCAGTCGAGGTCTGGGTGCGGCTCGGCGTTGGGGGCGGAGCGAGCGAAAAAGACACCCGCGATCGCTCGGCCTCCACGAGCTTCTCGTCGAGCCGCGACGGCCCGAGCCAGAAGACCATCTCGTCGGCCTCCCACGTGTAGGGCTCGCCGTTCATCAGCACCCGGCCCTCGGCGGCGGCCTTGGTGACCTCGATGAGCGGCAGCTGCCCCAGATCCCGGATCATCGCCTCGAACCTTCCCTGCCGCGCCGGGTCCACGAACACGAAGTGATATCGGCCGGTATACGCGGTGTGGAACCAAGCTGGCCGGAAGACGACGCCTTCGAGCCCCAGGCGCCGTGCCATGCGCTGGAACACCCAGCCCATCTCGCGCGCCAGGCCCAGACCGGGTTTGTCCTGCCCGGGCAGCTGGGGCCGGCGGTGGCTGAACCGCGCCCTCGGATTGCGCAGCGTCAGCCAATGCACGTACAGCACGTCCGCGTCCGCGATGCGTCGCTTCTCGAGCACGCACTCGAGCAACATGTGCTCCTTGCCGGCTGCCGTTCCGAACAGCCGAACCGCGTCGCCCAGCGCCGCGGGTTCGACCACCACGCGGAAGTTCGAGTAGCCCAGCCGCCACAGGTGCGGCAGCAAGCCGTAACGCGATAGCGCGTATTCCAAGCCTTCTGTGCTGTAAAAGCCAAGGAAGCGATGTTGCGAGGGCGCGCGCAGCCCGAGCGACTCCTCCACATCGGCCCAGCTGATCTCGGTGCCGCCTTCGAGCTTGTCCAGGCTCAGACGAGACGCCACCCAGCTGAACCGCGCGCGCATCGGCTCGTAGTCCATCGCAATGGGCTCCGCGGAGCGGCACGCGACCACCAGCGCCGTGCCCGCGAACACCCGCCACGAGTCTTCGCCATAGCCGCCGCCCGGCAGCCATACCGTGGGCACCCCGCCCAAGGCCTCGCGCACGTGCAGATCCCGTCGACGCGCCCCCGCGAGCGTGAGCGACAGCTTGCCCAGCCGATCGCCGGCAAGCACGTCACCGCCCGCGATGACGAACGCGAACTCGGGCCGAGGCATGCGCCCGAGCAGCCCCGACAACGCTTGCAGGTAGGTGGCGTCACCGGTGCCGCGGGCCAGCACCGTGTCGTCGACACCAGTCAGCGGGCCCCAGCTCTCGCCGGACAGCGAGCCGACCCACACGTTTTCGGCCGCACCGAGACAATCGGCCAGCCCGTCGGGCGGGTGCGCGTCGAGGTCGATCACCGCGATCTGGCCGAAGAACGCTTGCTGGCGCAGCGCATCGACAGCCACGGCGATGTCGTTGATGGCGCAGAAGCCGCCGCCCTGCGCAGGCGAGGCGTGATGGAAGCCGCCGAACAGATTCAAGGCCGACCCGCCTGTCTTGAGACAATCCAGAGCCGCGTCGACGGTCGCGCCACAGGCCAGGCGGACCGTACGCAGCACCTCGTCCACGTTGAGCCCGGACTCGTCGACCGCGAAGATGCGGGCCAGAGTGCGCTTGTCGCTCAGCGTCTCGAGGTAATCGGCTTGATGGACACGCGCGAGCTCGCGGTAGCGCACGCGCCGCGGCGTGCGCACGGCCGATGGCGCCAGGGCCCACTGATCGAGCAGGAACCACAGCACGTAGTCGGCGCGGCGAGGTTCGAAGCCGGTGCTGCCCTCGAGGCCCGGCAGCGGAAGACGGAACGCCGAGGAGTACCAGATCCGCACGCGGCGTCCGAAGAGGTGGCGTTGGGCAAGCAGCTTCCAGCGCAGCAAATCCATGGCGTCACCGGGCGGGCTCGTGCCCGCGGAACGGATCGCGGGCTTGGGCAACAACTTCCGACTCCATCGCGCTTCGCATCGGGTCCCGGACTGCACGACGGCAATCCGTCGCTCGCGCGCTTTTGGGGAGCGCGGCGCCTTCTTGCCTGCACAGTACCACGCCGCGCGAGAGATGCGACGGTGGCAGGTGACCCGGGCCGGGCACGAATCCGTCCATGCGGACGCTTGAGCAAGCAGCTTGAAGCTCCGGCAAGGCAGGGGGAACATGCGCCGTGGCGATCGCGGCCAACGCACCCGCACGCCCATCGAGGCCATCATGCTGGAGCCGGTCTATCCCTACTTCCTGGCCAACGAGCCCCACGAGCCCAACCACGACCTTGCGGTGACCGACAAGTTCACCGGACAGGTGGCCACGCGCGTTCCGCTTGCCGACGCGGCCGCGATCGACCTGGCCATCGAGGCCGCCTCGGGCGCCGCGGAGCCCATGCGGCGTATGGCCGCCTACGAGCGCAAGGCCGTGCTCGATCACTGCGTCGATCGGTTCGTGGCCCGCTCCGAGGAGCTGGCCATGGCGCTGTGCATCGAGGCCGGCAAGCCGATCCGCGATGCCCGCGGCGAGGTGGGCCGGCTCGTCGACACCTTCCGGATCGCCTCGGAAGAGGCGGTGCGGATGCAGGGCGAGGTGATGACGATGGACATCAGCGCCCGCGCCAAGGGCTACCGCGGGATGTGGAAGCGCGTGCCCGTGGGCGCCTGCTCGTTCATCTCGCCGTTCAACTTCCCGCTGAACCTGGTGGCCCATAAGATCGCCGCGGCGCTGGCCGTAGGCTGTCCTTTCGTGCTCAAGCCGGCCAGCTATACGCCCGTGGGGGCGATCCTGATCGGCCAGATCCTGGCCGAAACCCAGCTTCCCAAGGGCGCGTTCTCCATCCTGCCGTGCAGCCGCAGCGGGGCCGACGCGTTCGTGGAAGACGATCGCCTCAAGCTGCTGAGCTTCACGGGCAGCGCGGAGGTGGGATGGGATCTCAAGGCGCGCGCGGGCAAGAAGAAGGTCGTGCTCGAGCTGGGCGGCAACGCCGCGGTGGTGGTCGACGAGGGCGTGCGCATCGACGACGTGGCGCAGCGCATCCTGTTCGGGGCGTTCTACCAGTCCGGGCAGAGCTGCATCAGCGTGCAGCGCATCATCGCGCACGAGTCGGTGCTCTCGGCGCTGCGCACCGCGCTGGTCAAGGCGACGACCGCGCTCAAGATGGGCGACCCGAAGCAGGAAGACACGTTCATCGGGCCGGTGATCTCCGAGAAGGACGCCATGCGCCTCGAGAGCTGGATCAAGTCCGCGGTCGACCACGGTGCGCGCCTTCTGTGCGGCGGTAAGCGCGAGGGATGCATGCTCGAGCCCACCCTGCTCGAGGACGTTCCGAAAGACGAGCCGCTGGTGTGCAAGGAAGCCTTCGGCCCGGTCGCCGTGCTGTCGTCGTTCCGCTCGATCGACGAGGCCTATCGCGAGGTCAACGACAGCGCGTTCGGGCTGCAGGCAGGCGTGTTCACCCGGGACCTGTTCCGGGCGATGAAGGCCTGGGACGAGCTGGAGGTCGGCGGCGTGGTGATCAACGATGTCCCCTCGTTCCGGGTCGATCACATGCCGTACGGTGGAGTGAAGGACAGCGGCCTGGGCCGGGAGGGCGTGCGGTTCGCCATGGAGGACATGACCGAGATCCGCATGCTGGTGATGCGCGGAGCTTGACCCGCTCCCACGCCGCGCGCGCGGGCGCCTACTGGTTCAACGCCCAGGGCGAGATGTCGGCCAGCAGCTCCTCCATGCGCGCCCAGGCGTCGTCCAGCTTGCACGTCATGATCAGCAGATCGTGCTGCTCGCCCTGCAGATCCTTGACGTGCCCCGCCAGCCGCGCCTCCACCACGAACCCCATGCGCTCGAACATCTTCTGCGCCGCCGGCTGCGTGTCCATCATGCGCGCCATGATCTTCTCGTAGCCCCGCGCGATGGCGATATCGAACAGCTCGCGCGCCAGCAGCGACCCGACCGACCGCTGCTTGTAGGCCTGCGCCACCACCACCCGCACCTCGGCCACGTGCGGGGACCAGCCCTGCTGCTCGCCGTCGAGCAACGCATGGCCCACGACCTTGTCGCCATCCAGCGCCATCAGCGGCAGCTTCTGCCCGTAATCGAGGTTGGCGAACCAACGCGCCAGCACCTCCGGACGCGTCACGTCGTGGCGCAGAAACAGCCGATCGGCCGAGGGCAGCGCCGCGAAGAACGCGCGAACCCGGTCAAAGTCGTCGTGCGTCATGGGACGCACCGTGAGCGTGAGCCCGCCCTCGCCCTTCACCTTTTTGGGGAACTTCTCCATGCCCGTGTCCGCTTTCGCCATGTTGCTTCCCTCGCCAGGTTCCGTCGTTGTCGCCACCACGCCCCGCAGCCCCGCGCCGCCACAGTGCTGCGCGAACGCCCGCCTCGGTTATCGATAGCATCGGACCGCCACCCGGGCAACGCGTCGCAACCTGTGACGCACTGCGGCCACGGGCGCGTGCGCGCACCGTGACAAGGAGCAATCGACTCGACAAGTCGTCGCGAAGTGCGCTAGACAATGCGGTCCCGAGCCGAACGACGAGGCCGGTTGGAAGGCGTCCCGGCGACAGCGCCACGGGGGGCGCGCCGGTCGCGCGGCGGCTCCCCAGGAGACGATGATGCCGACAACACCCGCCGACCTTCGCGCGATCCCGCTGTTCCAGGACATCTCCGACTCGCACCTGCTGGCGCTCATGAGCGTGTTCGAGCGCGAGAACCTGCCGGCAGGCAAGGAACTGTTCCACGCGGGCGACGAACCCAAGGGGCTCGTGCTGCTCATCTCCGGAGAGGTCGTGCTGCGCGAGGGCGAGGAAGTGCGCTTCCGCCTGCACCCCATCGCGCCCATCGGCGAGCTCGGCGCCATCACCGGCCTGCGCCGCTACACCACCGCCGTGACCGCAGAAGCCTCCGAAATCTGGTCCATCGGCACCGACAAGCTCATGGACTTCTTCCACACGCACAGCGACGTCGCCTTGCCCTTCTATCACAACCTGCTGGGCGTCGTGGCCGACAAGGTCCGCCGCGACGAACGCCGCCTTCGCGAGATGCGCGCCAACATCGTGCGCACCCAGAAGGCGATGAAGCGCATCCGCGACCTGGTGCTCGAGAGCGAAGACACGCCCTTGAGCAAGCCCGTGTTCGAAACCCTCGAGGATCTGATCGAGCACAACCGGCGCTGGCACTACCAGGTCGAGCCCTCGCGCACGCTGCTGGCGTCGGTGCGGCTCGACGACGGTACGTTGGTGCCGGTCGAGGAGCTGTCCGACGCGTACATGAGGATCGGCGCGCTCCCCGGCGAACCGCCCAAGGCCGGGCAGCACTGGAGCGGCGTGCTCGTGCTGCCAGCCTCCGAAATCCCGATCAGCGGCACCATCGAAGCGACCGAGCCGGGCGCGGTCTCGGTCAAGCTCGACCTGCTCATCAAGGACTACGCGGCAGAGCTCGAAGACTACCTCACTCGCCTGCACATGCTCGACTTCGTCGTCTGACCTGCGCCGCACGGCGCGATCGCATCCGCCTCACCCACATCGCCAGCCCCACCAGCAACGCCATCGCGAAACCTCGGCCTGCCCGGCCCGGCGCCACCACGCGGCACGCGCAATCGCTGCCCACGTCCCCCGGCTCGGTGTCCTACCGCGCCTCACCAGCCGCGGGCTTGCGCGCCGACGCCTTGTCAGGCTTGCGGAACAGAAGCAGGTAGTTGAATCCCCGCAGGAAGAAGCCTTCTTCGTCCGCCGCCTTGCGGTAGTTGCCCATCTGGAGCGTGCGGTTGTGGCGGGTGACGCACACGATGTCGATGGGCACCATGCCCAGGTCCCTGGCCATCTGGAACAGCTCGAAGCCCAGCGGGAACAAGCCTCTGTTCTTCTGCCAGACATCGCACACGTAGATGGCCATCACGCCGCCGGCGCGCAGCACCCGCATCGACTCCGCCAGCGCCAGGCGCATCGCTCGCTGGTATTGGCCATTGGCCTTGAGCTTTCCGATGCACCGCGGATCATCGGAGTAGTCGAGGTTGTCCGCGTAGGGCGGGTCCATGAAGACCAGGTCCACGCTGTTCTGCTTGAGCGGCAAGCTCCTGGCGTCCGCTTGACGCACGTCGGAGCGCGACGACACCAGGTCGAAGCCGATTCCCTCGCGCCGCAGGTCCTTGCAGACGTCGAGCGTGGTGCCGCTGCCGCAGAACGGGTCGAGCACGCGGGCACCTTCGGCGGAGAACCTGTGCAGCACGTTCCAGATGACATAGGAGGGCGTGGCACCCCGGTAGGCTTGACTGCCCTGCTCGCCCTGCCCGTAGTGTTGAGAGGGGTATTCCCACAGGGTCGTGACCTGCGGGACCAGCGGGGGCTTGCGAAGCGGTGGTCGGGGACGAGACGGGGCCGGGCGTCGATGATCGGGCATGAGCAAGACGTAGCGCGACGGCGGCAAGGAGGGAACCGGGCCGGCGACGGTGGGCCTACGAGCGGCGCCGCGGATCGATCTGCAGGGACAGGTCGCACAGGGCTCGCTCGGCCGGCTTGGCCACCGTACGCAGCTCGCGTACCTGCGCCTGGTAGCGCGTGAACAACCCCACGTCGAGCTCCACACCCCGCTCCAGTGCCCGCTGCACATGATCGACCAGATCGGCCGCGAGCGGCTCACGCAAGGCCAGATGCAGCTCGACCAGGTAGTCCACCCATCGTCCGTCCGAGGTCGCGTTCGCAAGCTTGACCGCGTATTCGCGCGCGTGCTGGAACGCTTCTTCGTTGACCTCGAACCCGGTCCTGGCCGCGTCGAGCACCTCTCTCAGCAGATCGGCCAGCACGCGCACCGCCCGCTCCGGATGGCCGCCGTCGAGCAACCGATCCGCGAGCCTGCCGAGCATCGTGAATGCTTCGGCCTTCTCGGTGGTGGCACCGGGCAGAGACCCGCGCGACGGCGACGGGCCGCGCCCCCGCGACGAGACCACTTCGTGCACATCGCTGCGAGCTTCGGGATCCAGCGTGCGCGGCTCCTGGTCGAACAACGGCTCCCGGGGCTGCTCGGAACCGCCGGACGCGCAGACCACCAGGAGCTCCTCATTGCCCAGCAGGATGCGGTCACCGTCGAGAACCCGTCGGGGACGACGAACGCGCTCGCCGTTGACGAACACACCGTTGGCGCTGCGCAAGTCCTCCAGGAACAGGCTGCCGCCGGATACCTGCAGGCTCGCATGCCGACGCGACACCAGCGGATCGTCGATCTGCAGGTCGCACTGGGAGCTGCGCCCCAACACGGTGGGAGCGCCGCCAAGGGCGATCGTCCGATCCTTCCACCGTAGCGACCAGATGGAAGGCTCGGCAGACGCGTCCGCGCCTTGCGGGGGTTCGTCGCCCGGGGGTCGTCCTGGCGGATAGCTTGGGGAACCCATCGTGCTCGAGTCCTCGCAATCTAACGCAGCAGCCCGCAGACCACCAGCACCGCTCCTTGCGCACGCCCTCAGAAGCGACCCGACAGCGCGACGCCGCCGGGTGTGAGAGAGACCGTGGTCGATGTCTCCGAAGCACCCCAGTTCACCGCGAACACGCCCACGGCCGCGGTTCCCAACGCCGCGAGCGCGCTGGCTCCGAGCAACACGTTCGTGCGCGTTTCCTTCCCGTGCCCATCGCTGACCCGCCGATCGATCTCGGCCTGGCTCGCCGTGGGAAGCGCTGCCTTGTAGTCGTCGTAGGCCGACCGGGTGTCGAGCGCGCTCCAGGTGGCCACACCGCCGAGCACGAGCGTGAGCCCCGCGCCGCCGTAAAACCAGATCGGGTCGATCCCCTTGGCCGGAGGCGGCGGCGGCGACGGCTTGGGCGTGGGCGCCGCGTGCGGCGGCGGCGGTACGACCACCGACACCTCGCGCTCGCGACTAATGGCCAGACGCACGCGCTCACCCGGCTTCACCGCGATGGGTCGATCGATGACGACTCGGCCGTCGACGCGAACCACCATCCGGTGCTCGCCCGGGTTGACCTGGATGGCCGGCGGCGATCCGGTCAGCGCAGCCCCGTCGACCGTCGCCTCCACCCCGGAGGAAAGCTCGCTCTCGAGAGCGATCGCACCCACTGCGGCGGCGAACGCATCGCGCTCGCGCGTGGCGCTCGCCTTGAGCGTCGCGCTCGATCGGGGATCGGCCATCACCTGGTCGAGCCGCGCTACCGCCTCGACGAGCAACCCGCCCTTTCCCTCGGCGAGCGCGAGGTTGAAGGCCACGACAGGGTGCGGGCGATAGGCCAGGGCCTGCTTGAAGTGCTGCTGCGCGGAGGCGTAGTCGCCCTTCTGGTAGTCGGCGACGCCTCGCTCGAACTCCTTTTTGCCGCATGCCGCCGGGTCGGCGGAGCAGTCTGCCTGAGACGTCTGCTGCGCTGCGGCCGGCCCGACCGGCGCCATCACACCGATTCCGATCGCAACCAGCAGGGAGGACCGCCGGGCCAACATGCGAGGAGACTACCCCGCGCACGCTCCGGGTACCAACAGTCGGATGCGTCGGCCCAGGGAACGCAACCATCCGCGGGCTGCCCAGGCCGGGCTACTCGGGATACTCGGTGATGATCGAGCCCGTGGACGTCGTCGGAGGCTTGGGCGGCTTGTGCCCGGCATCGACGGAGGCAGGCACGGCGATCGAAGCGGACGGCGGCGTGGCGACGGCCGCATCCTGGGGAGCCGGAGCGGCGCCGGCATCGACCGACGCAGCGGACTCAGCGAGCCTGAGCAAAGGAACGACGATGACTTGATCGCGGTCGGGAATGGCCTCGAGCCGGGCCTGCTCGAAGCCGTGGGCGGACACGCGCACCTCGACCGGGCGGGTCGCTCGGAGCAGCGAGACGCGGGCAGGACGATCGTGGATCTCGCGACCGGCCACGCTGATGGTCGCGTCGACCGGCGGCTGCACGCTGATGTCCAGCGTGACGGACGCAACCTCGGCGGGCGCGGAGGCATGGGGGAAGACCTTGGTCGCGAACAGCACACCCGCGCCGAGGACGATTCCGGCGCCCAGGGTGATGAGGGTGGCTGCGAGGCGGCGATGGCGCGTACGCAGGGGCGCGATGCTGTGAAGGCCTGAGTTCTGCGGCGCCGGATCGGTGGCGCGCTGCTCCGCGGCGGCATTCATCATCTCGCCGGGAAGCACCACCTTGCGGAGCGCGTCGATCGCGTCGTTCTGCTCGGCCCGCTCGGCCTCGAAGTAGCGCGCCATGGTCACCACCAGCGTGGCGCGCGGATCGGTGGCGGGCATGGTCGCCCGCCATGCGTCCAGATCGTGGGCGATCTCCGCGGCCGTCTGGTAGCGGTCCGCCGGCTCGCTGGCCATGGCGCGATGGAGCACGTCGGCCAGCGGAACGGGAAAGTCGGGGCGCAACGAGCGCGGATCCGGCACGCCCTCGAACAATAGGCGGTGCAACGACTCGGTCTCATCTTCGGCCTGAAAAGGCCTGGTACCGACCGCGGTCTCGTACAACGTCGAGCCCAGCGCGAACAGATCGGCCCGGTGGTCGAACTGGTGGCCCAACACCTGCTCGGGCGCCATGTAGACGAACTTGCCCTTGATACGCCCGATGGTCGTGCGCGCCAGCCGCCCGGCTGCGCGCGCAATGCCGAAGTCGATGAGCTTGACCTGGCCGTCGTAGGTCACGAACACGTTCTGCGGGCTCACGTCGCGATGAACCAGGCCCAAGCGCTTGCCTTCGTCGTCCACCAACTCGTGAGCATGATGCAGCCCGTCGGCCACGCGCGCGCCAATCCACGCAACGACATCGTAGGGCAGACGCGCGCCCAGGGTCGCGCCCCGCTCGATGATGCTCGAGAGCGGCTGGCCGTGCAGGTACTCCATCGCCAGGAACAGCGTGTCGCCGTCGCGCCCCAACTCGAAGACGCTGACCACGTTCGGGTGGCTCATGCGCACGGCCAACGTGGCCTCGTCGATGAACATCCGCACGAAGTCGCCTTCGTCGAGCAGGTGCTCGTGGATGATCTTGAGGGCCACCAGCCGCTCGAAGCCACCCGGCCCGGCCAGACGCGCCAGATGAACCGAGGCCGTTCCTCCAGAACCCAGACGAGGACCCAGCACGTAGCGGCCGAGCTTCACGCCGACTAGCCGGCGCCGCGTCTGAAACCTGGGAACCTCGTCGATGACGCTCACCAACGCGACCTCAGCCTCAATGTCGTGGCTCCAACGCGATGAGCTGCTCGGCAAACACCCGCTCTTCCGCCGGTATCTGCTCCAGCCGCCCCTTGAGCATCTGCTGGTAGAAAAAGAGCTGCTCGACGTCGATGCCGGGGAGCGAAGGGACCACCAGCATCATGCGCGAGGTGCACCATTCGCTCATCACCGCTCGCGCAATCAGGTGCAGCTCCACGACGTAGTCGACCCAGGCGGGCCTCTGCAGAGCGTCGGCCAGACGCAACGCGTAGCGCGAGGCGGTCTCGCGCCGCGCGGCGGGCAGCGGGACGTCGCTGCGGGCAGCGCCGATCAACGCTTCGAGGTGACCTTGCAGAACGTGCTCCGCCGCCTCGTAGTTGCCCATCACCATCGCCCGATCCGCCAGCCGTCCCATCACCTGGATCGCGTCGGCCTTCTCGGTCAGGTGCGGACCCGAGTCGCTGCGCGAATCCGGCACGCGCAGCGCGCCGATCTGGGCGGGCAGTACTCCGATCTGCGCCGGTTCCGACGACGGCGCGGCCTGCGGCCCGCTGTCCGGCGCTTTCGTGCGAAAACGCCCGGAAGGAGGTGGCTCGCGTTCGATGACCTCCGAGATCTCCCCGCCCGGCGCGTTGGCCTCCAGCCGCGGCGAGGTGACCCGCTCGTCGTCGGAAACCGCCGCCTTCAACGTCAGTTCCTGCGAGCCGATCACGATCAGGTCGCCGTCGCGCAGCTCTTCGGTTCCCTGGACCCGGTTCTCGTTCACATACACCCCGTTGGTGCTGCCCAGGTCGATGATCGCGGCAGAGGCTTCGCGGATGACCAGACGCGCGTGCTCGCGCGACACGAGCCGGTCGTTGACGACCAGGTCGCACGACAGCCCGCGGCCAATCGTGTGCGTGCCGACGTGCAGGAAAATCTCCTTGTCGTGGATCAGCACTGAGTAGATGCGGCGCCGCGGTGAGGAAGCGGGCGGAACGGCCACGGCCGCGTGGCTGCCGGACCCTCGAGTGGCACGATCAGACATGGCTCTACTCTAGCCCCAAGATGCACGGGGCGTCACGCCCTGGCGGACGCTTCATCCAGAAGGTGACGCACGGTCCGAAGCAGGTCGGCGGGCTGGTAGGGCTTGAGCAACACCGGGTCCTCGGCCATCGAGGGCGAACGGTTGCGCTCCGCGGCAGGCGCGTAGCCCGTGCTGAACACAATCGGAATCCGGTTGCCGGAAGAACGGATCGCATCCCGCACCTCCAGCCCCCCCTTGCCCGGCATCACAACGTCGATCACCGCCAGCGCGACATCCCCCGCTTTCTCCCCCATCAGCCGGATCGCCTCGTCGCCATCCGCAGCCGCCAACACCCGGTATCCGGCTGCCTGCAGCACCGTCGTCGCCAACGTCCGCACGTCGTCGTCGTCCTCGGCCACCAGGATCGTCTCGCTGCCGCCCGCAATCGCCTCGCCGGCCCAGGGCTCCGGAGCCCGCGCTTGCGGCTGGCCGGATGCGGGCAGGAACACGCGGAAAAGGGAGCCTCGGCCGACCTCGCTGTCCACCGTGATCCCGCCCCCATGACGCTCGACGATCGCATAGACCGTGGCAAGCCCGAGGCCCGTGCCCTTGCCCACCTCCTTGGTCGTGAAGAACGGCTCGAAGATCCGCTCCCGTATTTCCGGCGGGATCCCCGGGCCCGTGTCCGACACGGTCAGCTCGACGTAGGCCTTGGGCGAGGCCCAGGGATGCTCGGCACAGAACGCTTCGTCGAGCTCGACCCGGCTGGTGTCGATTCCCAGACGCCCGCCGTCGTGCATCGCATCCCTGGCGTTGACGCACAGATTCATCAGCGCTTGCTCGATCTGGCCGTAGTCGATCATGGCCACACCGACATCGGGCGGCGTGCGAACGGACAGCTCGATCTGATCGCCCAGCACGCGGCCCAGCATCTTCACCAGGTCCGCGACGAGGTCGTTGATCTGCACGGGCCTGAGCTGCTGGGCCTCGGTGCGGCTGAACGCCAGCAGCTGGCGCGTGAGCGACGACGCCCGATCCGCGGCCGTCATCACATGGCCGAGGTGCTTGTGAACCGGGCTCTGCTCGCTCACCAGGCGGCGCGCGAGCTGCGTGTAGCCGACGATGGCCTGCAGCAGGTTGTTGAAGTCGTGCGCGACACCGCCTGCCAGAAGTCCCACGGCCTCCATCTTGTGCGCGTGCCGCAGCTGCGCCTCGAGCTTGAGGCGCTCCTGCTCGGCCTTCTGGCGCGCTGCCTCGGCCTCGTGGCGCGCCGTGATGTCCACGTACACCGCCAGGCCGCAGGCACGTCCCCGGTACTGGATGGCGTTCGCGAACACCTGTACCCAGCGGATCGCGCCGTCCTTGCGCACGATCCTGAACTCGTAGACCGAGGGAGGCTCGCGACCGGCTTGTCGCGCCATCCTGCGCTCCAGCACCATCGGCCGGTCGTCCGGGTGCACGATCCGCGCGGCCTGCTCGGCGCTCATGCCCAGGAACTCCTCGCGCGACCAGCCGAAGATCTCGGTCATTCTTGCGTTGACGAACACGTAGCGGGGCCCGTCGAACACCGCTACCGCCTGCAGCGCGCTCTCGACCAGCGCCTGGTAGGCCTGCTCCGACTCCTGCAACGCTTGCTCGATGCGCTTGCGATGAGAGATGTCGCGGCCGATCGCGTTGACCGCAATCACGCGCCCCTCAGGCGAATGCTGGCAATGCACCGTCCACATCACGTCCCGGACTTCGCCGCCCGCACCCACGACTCGATTCTCCACGTCGGCGTGCGAGCCACCCGCCGCAAACGCGGCGGCCAGCACCTTTCGGGTGCGGTCGCGATCGTCGGCGTGGATGAGCTCGATCGCGCGCCGGCCCAGGCACGCGGACGGCGCCCATCCCAGCAGACGCTGGCAGGACTGATTGGCATATAGCAGGGTGCCGTCGGAGCCAGCCCGAACGACCAGGTCCTCGGTTCCCTCGACGAACTGGCGGTAGCGTTCCTCGCTGGCCACCAGGGCGGCGGACAGGGTCTGGGCGCGAAGGGCCTCCTGGGTGATCGTGTTGGTCATCAGCAGCACGAGCCCCAGAAACGAGTACTCGATGAGGTAGACCGAGGAGTACAGGCCGAGCTGGATGGCCGAATCGTTGACCGCGCCGGCGAAGAACAGGGCCGTGGCGAGCACCAACGGAAGGCCCCGCCCCCGCTCTCCACTGCGAATCATGCGTGCCGCCACGTAGAACGCGTAGAAGAAGACGAGCAGCCCCAGGATCGTCTGGTAGTCCGACAGGATGCCCGGCGCCGCCTCGTGATAGACCACCGTGCCGTACAGCGGCAACTCGACGCGCTTGGTCGCGTCCAGCGGGGTCCACAGCAGCCAGCGTTGGCCCAGGACCAGCGCCAGCACGATGGGCCCTTGCGCCACCGTCAGCAGCGACGGAGCCAGCCGATCGCGCGACGAGGTGTAGTCGAAGACGAACCAGCAAAACGTCACGGCGCCCATGGCCATGCCCAGCGACTGGAACATCTGCCAGCGCACGCCTTCGATCAGGGATGCGGCCTGATACAGCCCGGCGCAGGTCGCGTCGTAGAACGACACCGCGAGGCAGGTCAGCCCGAAGCTCAGGTGCACGCGCAGCTGGCGGCGATGACTCCACAACAGCAGGTGCCAGGCGCCCACGATCATCGTCATGGCTGCCATCGCAACTGCCGAGATCGTGGGAACGTTCATCGGACCGCTTCCCCGCGAGGCACACGATCGCTCGCGTACCCTTCCCAACCCGCCACCGCGCTCGCTGCCTGTGCTCCACGCCGCCGCTTCGTGCCGGTCGGAAATGTCCCCCCGGCACCCCGGCACACCGCCCCTGTCACTTCAAGAATAGCGGCTTGGGGGGGCAAAGGGAAGCGCGACGACGCCGCAGGGGCAATGAGAAATGCGAAACATGCAAGCTCCCGCGTTTCACACGTGACAAATCAACGACCCCCGAGTCGGCGCGCTCGAGGCGCGCTTGTACGACTCTGATCGGGTTTCCCTCGCCCCTGGCCCCTCTCCCGCGAGCGAGGGGGAAGAAGCCTCGTCCCGCAAAGCGAGGGGGTGAGGGATGCTCGTGGTTGGTGCAGTTGCGTAGCCGACGCAGCCGCCCCGTCCGAGCCGGCGGTTCGCCGCAGGAGACTCGGTCCCGACGTGGTCGAGGCCGGGTCGAGCGAGGCCGGGCTCAATAGCGCAGCCCGATCGGATCTCGCGCAACCCGATACGTGCCAATCGCGTTCTCCCACCTGGCCTGCGAGGCAGCTACGTCGTGCGTCCGTCGCGTCAGTTCCCCTCGCAGACAAAGCCCCAGTCGTGGGCACAGTCGACGTCATTCCACGTGCCCGTGGCGCACCCGGCGTTGACCGCGATGGTCAGGCAAGTCTCGTTGCCAGCCGGGCCTGGGGGCGGGAAGTCTGTCAGAGTTCGGCGCCGGTGTTCGGGAATACGCGCGCGCCCCACGATTCTGCCCTCAACACGTCCCCGCTGCGCGCGGACCGGACGGCGGGAGCCTCGTGGATTGCCCATCAGGACCGAGATTCGCGCTCTCGAGGGGCTGGCCGGCGCGCGCTCATGCTGATAGCCTGTGCGGGTGGACTACCTGTGGATTGCGCTCTATCCGCTGCTGCTCTTCGCGCCCATCAGCGCTCCATGCGCTCGAGAATCTCCAGCGCGTCCTGGATGATTCTCGGGTTCGACGACGGCATCGCGTGCGCGACGCCGGGCAGCACTTGCACGTACGATCGCGGAATGCGGCGGGCGATGCGCCGGGCGTTGACCGGCGGGATGAGGATGTCGTCGGCACCGGCGAGCACCACGGTGGGCACGGCAATCTTCGCGAGGCGGAAGCCGACCGAGTGCCCGGCCGCAGCGGCGACTTGAGAGACGAAGGCGCCGAGGCGCACCGGATCCTGGCGAAGGGCCGCGGGCCAGCGTGCGAAGAGCTGCGCGGCCCGATCCAAGTCGCCCTCGGGCAGCAGCGCCCGATCGGCCCAGCGGCTTCGGCGTCCCCGCAAGAGCGGCATCGCAAACAGCCGCGCGAGGGCGCCGGGGCCGGGCAATCGTCCGTGCGGAAGCCCTGGCGTGGTGGCGAGCAGCACCAGCCCCGAGATGCGCGAGGGGTGCCGTATCGCGAAGTTCATGGCGATCATGCCGCCCAGCGAGATGCCGGCCACAATCGCCCGGGACACGCCCGCGGCATCCAACACCGCGGCCACGTCGTCGGCCATGTCGCGCATCCGGTACGGGCCCCGGGGCCGATCGCTGCGTCCGACGCCGCGATTGTCCAGGGTGACCACCCGGCGCGGACGGCCGTGGTCTAGCGCCAGATCGCGCGGGATGTCGAACCAGAAGCGGCTGGACAACCCCAATCCTTGCAGCAGGACCACCGGCATCAACTCGCTGGGTGCGTCCGGCTCGTGGACCTCGAAGAAGATCCGGGTTCCTCCGACGGATGAAGCGTGGGGCATGGGCAGATCGTTTCTAGCACGGGAGAGCGGCGTACGCCGACAAGGCGCCCAGGATCTCGGCCGCTGTCCCGGTCCAGTTCCCGAACGGCTTTCAATGAAGTAGCTGATTCGCAGCATCAGGCGGCGCAGCTCCCGGATGCGCACGACCGCCCAGAGAAGAGCGCCCCTCCGCCTCGCTCCCGGCGCGTTGCCGCTGTATGCTGTGCTCCGACCGTTCTCGCAGGAGGTTGCGCCCCATGAGCTTGCTTCGACGACCCGCTGCTCGTTCCCGTCGCCACCACGCCGCGATCGGCTGGATGTGCTTCGCCGCCCTCGGCGCCGTGCTCGCCCAAAGCGCCTGCGGCGATTCGTCGTCGTCCACGCCACTGGCCTCGGGCCCGGCGCCCATCGGCACCGGGGGCGGCTCCACCGGAGGCTCGACCAATCCCACCTGCCAGGCCGGCACGAGCCAGGGCGCCGTGCAACAACCCCAGTTCGTCCAGAACCTGCCCGGACAGACCAGCTGGTTCGCCTCGCCCGTCATCACCGACCTCGACGGCGATGGGCACAACGAGCTCGTGGCCGCCTACTACTCCGTATATGTTTATGACAGCTCGCTGACCCTGCTCGACAAGGTCGACGCGGGCGACGGCCGGGTCTACGCGCCCCACGTGGTGGCCGACCTCGAGGGGGACGGCACCACCGATATCGTCTTTGGAAATGGGGCGCAGGTCTTCGCTTTCGAGTGGAAGGGCGGGAAGCTGTCGCCCAAGGCGGGCTGGCCGGTGGACACGACGACCGCGGACAACGCGCCGGAGGTGAGGGGCATGGCGGCGGCCGATCTGAATGGCGACGGCCGCATCGAAGTGGTGGTCACGACCACCCAGACCGCCAGCACCGCGGACGGCGGCGCCCAGGTGTTCGTCTACTCGCCCGACGGCAAGCTCTACCAGCCGCCGGGCATCAGCTGGCAGGCCTGGCCCCGATACAACAACAAGACCGGCGAGGGCAACGACGCCGACCGCAACGCGATGGGGCATAGCGGCTACGGCTGCTACGGGCTGAACGTGGGTATCGGCAACATCGATGACGACCCGGAGCTGGAGATCCTGGTCACCTATGACAACCACCATATCCAGGCCTTCGACCACGACGGCGTGGCCATCGATTCTTCACCCTGGTTCACCAACCGGGAATCGGGCTACGAGGGTCAACGGATGACGTGGGGGCAATTCATCCGCTGGGCCGATCCGAAGGTGGAGGCCGACCACTATCACGACCATACGGGGGAGTGGCCGAATCCGAGCTGGACCGAGTGGCTGCAGTGGACCGCGTCGCCGCCCAACGTGGTGGATCTGGATCTGGACGGCAAGAACGAGGTGATCGGCGTGCCCAACGTGGAGCTGCACGATCCGTACGAAACCCAGGCCTACGCGATCATGGCGTTGGAGGGTGCCTACGGGGACGGGAGTCGATCCGCGATGCGCAAGGCCGGTTGGGAGAACCTTCCTCGGGGCGGCAAGCCCATCCAGGTGGCTGGCTGGTACCCGCCCGGCGGCGTCCCCGCGGCCACCACGGTCAATATTCAAGGCGACGATCGGCCCGAGATCATCGTGCCCATGAACGACGGCTTCCTGTATGCGTGGGACTCGTCGGGCTCGCTGCTCTGGAAGTACAATCACACGTTCGGCAAGGCGATCATGTACGCCTCGGAGGCGACCGTCGCCGACTTGAACCAGGACGGCTCCCCGGAGGTGATCTTCGCGACGTACGGCGATCCGGAGGTGCTCGACTCCGGACACCTGGTGATCCTGGCGTCGAACGGCGCATTGCTCTGGGACGTGCCGCTGCCGAATCCGGGGCACAACGGCAATGGCAACGGGGCGCCGGCCGCTCCGGCGGTAGGGGATCTGGACGGCGACGGTCAGCTGGAGATCTTCGTGCAGACGTTCGACCACGGGATGGACGTGTTCCGCGTGCCAGGCTCGGGAACGAACTGCCTGCTGTGGCCGACGTCGCGTGGGGGGCCGCTGCGCATGGGCCAGCCCAACGCCGGATAGGTGTAAGGCTCGCCGCCGGAGATCGTTTCCTCCTTCAAACATCCACCGGAGAGCACCATGTCACTTTTGTCCCAACTCGGTCCGCGCCCTCGCACCCAGGTTCGCACCGCTTCGTATCCACGCACGCTTGCCTTGGGTGCTGCGTTGACGGCGCTGACCATGGGCACCGCGGCCTGCATGGGCGCGGCACCGAGCCCCTACGCCCATGCCCCGACCGCCCCCTCCGCCTCGCCGCCTCCCAGCGCAGCTCCCGCCGCCCCGCCGGCGACCGTGGCGACCGACCCGTCGCCCAATCCGCCTGCGTCGACCGATCCCCCCTTGGGTGGTTCGGCCCCGGCCGGGTACGAATCCGGCCGGTAGACGCTCGCCGAGATTCGGTAGCCAATCCCCCTCTTCGCCAAGCCGTAGTTCCCTTGGCCCTGTTCCCTTGGCCCTGTTCCCTTCGCGCTTGGCCCTAGGTCCGCGCAACACCGTGCCGTGGCCCTTGCCCCACGGCACGGTGCCGGGCGGCGGCTTGCTGCGTGAGCGGCGCGGGCATCGCGTTGAGCCGGCCTGCGAGTTGGTGCACCGCGCGCAACCGTTCGGCCGAGCAGCCGCCCAGCGCCCAATCGATCTGGACCGCGGACACCGCCTCACACAGCTCACCGCGCGCGATGCTGTAGCCGCGCTGCTTGTCCGCGCGACCGCGGCGCCCAGAGCGCTTGGCCGAGTTGCGTGCGCATGAGCCGACGCTGCTTCGCGCGTGCTTGCGCATCTCGGCGTCGGCGATCGGCGTTGCGTGGATGAGACGTACCAACTCGAGCGCGACCTGGTAGGCCTGCAGCCTGTGATGCGGGAAGGTTGCGATAGGGGCGCACCGCATCGTCGCCGGGCCGAGTGCAAGGCGTGACGGCGCCGGCTGGGCTGCGCTGGCCGAGCGCGCCGGCCCTGGAGCGGCGGTGGCAGGTGTGGACAGCCTCGGCGATCGCTGGTACAGGAACGCCGGACGGTCGACCTGAAGCGGTGGGTCGCATCTGCTGCAAGAACCCAGGAGAGAGAAAAGGCACACATGTGCGCGCGCCCGCAGTTCGACGGGACAGAGCCCGGCAACGTTGAGGAAGGCGGGAATTCACGGCTCACGCCGAGCACTCCCGAACCTCTCCCACGGGAGCGGTTCTCGCGCGCGGGCAGGCTGGTGCTCGGCTTGGCCACGGCACTCCTCTGGGTGCCCGTCCTCTTGGATCTGCTCGTGCAGGGACGGCGAAGGCTGTTTGGCTACCTCGCCTCGGACGCGTTCTACTAGCTGGTCGTTGGCCGGAACGCGGGTCTGCACGGAAGTGTCTCGTATGATGGATCCCACCTGTCGAACGGGTTCCATCCGCTGTGGCAGACGATTGTGGCCGGTTATTACTTCCTTTGCCGTCCGGCAACCGGAAGCACGCTGGACCTCGCCGTCGTGGCGCTGCTTGGCACAGGGTTCATCTGCGTAGCGATCTGGGCGCTGGCGCGGGCGTGGCGGCGCCCCGACGGATCGCTCAACCTGCTGGTAGCCGGCCTGCCTGTCGGCGCGTATCCATTGCTCGTCGGCTACCTGTGGTTGCGCGTGCCCGTCGGGCAGCTTCGAGGCCAGAACCCGTGGGAAGGCGCGGAGCCTCTGTACGGCACGCTGTGGAGCTACGTGAACGGAATGGAGAGCCCCCTGGTTCTCATGATGTTCAGCTTGGCGCTCCTGGCGTACTCGAGATTCGACCACTGGTCCGAACGGAGCGCTGCCTGGTTCGGCGCCCTGCTCGCCGGAACGGTGTTGGCGCGCCTGGACGTTGCGCTGGTGGTCGCTCCGCTCTGGGCGCTGGCCGTGGTCTCCGCGTGGCCCCGACGGAGATTCGTGGTGCGGATCACGGCTGCGTTCGTGCTGCCCGTGCTGGCATACCTCGCCGTCAATCGCCTCGTCTTCGGCTGCGTTCTGCCGGTGAGCGGCAGCCTCAAGTCCGTCGCTCCGAAGATTACGCAAGAGAACTTCGGCGTCTTGGCGATTGCCTTCAACAGCTTCTTCGGCGGAGATCGGCCTGCGATGTACGGGTACTGGCGCCCGCTGCAGCTGGCCGTTCCCTTGCTGGCCGCGCTTCTCGCCCCGCTCACCCTCGTCTCCTTCCAGCTGCAGTCGGGGTCGGTCACCTGTTCCTGGGCCGGTCCCAACCGAAGATTGAGTGGCTTTCTCGCGGCTACGGGCGTGGGCGTCCTGGCGTTGAACGGCTACGACTTTCTCTTCGTGCCCGTGATGAACCAAGGTCACTGGTACGTCCCGGTGTCGGTCCTGTACGTGTCGCTGGTCGTCCTGCATGCCGCGGAACGCTTCGCCCGAAGAACCGGCCGTCGTCGCGCCGCGTCCCGGCGAGGCCTCGCGATGTGGGCAACAGCGTTGGTCGCCCTCACCGTGGTCGTCGTGGTGCTCTTCCTGAAGGTGCAGTGCCGCAGCTCCTACCATGCGCGGTACGCCGAGTTCGCGCTGAACGAGGCTCCCAAGGTCCGGGCGCAGCTCGCAACGAGCGCGCCTCACCTGCTCGAGTTCGACGACGGCATCGTCGCTTGGGCCACCGGATTTCCGACGATGTCCGCCACCGGCTACGGGTTGGACCGTGACGGCGCCGAAGCCAAGAGAAGGGGCGACCTCGTCCATCTTGCCGTCGCGAGAGGATTCGACGACCTCACGTCGCTGGTATACGTCGGCACGGGCGGGCTGGGCACGACGCACTCGCACCTGCCGGGCCGCGACTGGCACGACGGCAGCGTGTTCGGAGACCTCGGAGCCTACGACTTGACGGTCCTGTACCGATCGGAGGGGCCGGACTTCGCCATCGTGAAGGCGACACCGCGCTGACGCATCGGGTGTCGGCGTTTCGTTCGCGTGCAGATGCGTCGAGGTTGCGGGGCATGCATCCTGCGGGGTCGTTCCCGTTCGAGCGGGGTTGTTCCCGTTCGAGCGGGGTTGTTCCCGTTCGAGCGGGGTTGTTCCCGTTCGAGGCCGGGCAGCTTCGGCCACAAGGCCTCGCGCGGCACCTGTCGGGCGATCGCCCTCCGCGGCCTGACTCGCCACCGCCATTGGCATCCCGGGACCGATGATGCATGGTATCCGCATGACTCCCTTTCGAGCCGACCTGCGCCCGGCCGACGCGCTCCTCATCGTCGACGTCCAGCCCGACTTCTGCCCCTCGGGCGCCCTGCCCATCCCGCGGGGCGACGCGGTCATCCCGGTGATCAACGAGCTCATCGACGCCGCGGTCGCGGCGGCAATTCCCATCTACGCATCCCGGGATTGGCACCCGGCTCACCACCTGAGCTTCCGTAAGCACGGCGGACCCTGGCCGCCCCACTGCGTTCAAGACACGCCGGGAGCCGCCATGCACCCGCTGCTCAGGCTCCCCCCTTCCGCTTTCGTCATCACCAAGGGCTCGCGCCTCGACATCGACCAGTACTCCGCTTTCGACCAGACCGGCGCCGCCAAGCACATGCGCGATCGCGGCGTCACCCGCGTATGGGTCGCCGGCCTCGCGCTCGACGTGTGCGTCAAGGCCACGGTGCTCGATGCTCGCAAGGAAGGCTTCGACGTGAATGTCCTCGCCGCCGGCTGCCGCCCGGTCACCCCCGAGGGCGGCGAGCAGGCCAAGGCCGACATGGTCGCCGCCGGCGCCGCCTGGGTCGAATAGCGCGTAACGGCCCCCCTCGCTCAGCCCCTCAGTTCCCCCCGCCCGGCTTCTTCGGGTCGTCGTCGTCCTTCGGCTTGCCCGTCATCGTCTGCTTCATCTTCGTGGCGTACTTGATCGTTCCCGATCGCGTGAAGCCGGCCACCGACGGCACCGACGTCACCTCCCGGTGGTAGACCCCGCGGGCGATCGACGAGGCCCGCGTCAACGTCGACTTGCGGCTGCCCTCGTGGCGAATGCCTTCCACCATCATCTCGAGCATGGCAAGGGCGTTGGCTACGTGGGAGTCGGCCTGGAGCCCGGCCTGGGCGGCCAGCGCCACGAGCCCGGCACGCTGCGCCTCCAGCTCGCTCGAGGACTTCTGCAGCGCGTCGCGGATCAGCTCCGCCGTGCGCTGCACGATCAGCTCCCGCGCCACCTCCTGCACCATTGGACCCTTGTTGTCGGCCAACAACGGCACAAGGCTCCCGCGCTGCTCGCGCAACCCGCCGTCGCTCATCGACCGGTACCGAAGCTGCGCCTCGAGCCACGGCGTCGAACTGGATAGGCCCAGCGCCGACGCGTCCACCTCGATGCCCACCACGATCGACCGGTTGTCGCTCGGCATCAACGGCGGAAGCGCCAGCTCCACCGCACGCGCGCTCTCGGCCGTCTTCTGCACGAACGCCGGCAGGTACACCAGCTTGACGCCGTTGCCCGGCTGCAGGCGCAGCGACGCCTCCACGCCAAGCAACGCCCGCTGGCGCCCCAGCTCGCTCGCGAACGCGTCGACCGGCGGCTCGGTGCCTGGCACAAAGTGGTAGTTGCCCTTGCCCAGATCCGACAGCCGTCCAAGCAGCTCGCTCCTCACATCATCGCCGTAGCCGAACGTGCTGAGCGTCGCACCCGCCAGCGCGCCCTTCGCGAGCATCAGAATCTGGCCATCGTCCGTCACGCCCGTCGTCGGCTCGCCGTCGGTCAGAACGATGACGTGGCGCGGCCCGCTCCACGCGTCGTCGCGCGACAACGCCAGGCTCAGCAGCATGGCGCCCGACAGGTCCGTACCGCCGTCGGCCTCGACCCCCGCAAGCGACGATCGCACCAGGTTCTTCGCCGGACCCGTCATCAGGCATGGCTTGACCACGACCTGCGCGGAGCCGGCGAACGACACCAGGGCGAAGCGATCGGTCGGGCCGAGCTCCTGGACCAGGGCGTCGAGCGTGGCAATCGCTCCGCGAATCTTGGAGCCCTGCATGGATCCGGATCGGTCGAGCGCCACGGTCAGGTGCACGGGCTGCTCCTCGAGCTCGGGCGCGACGCCCTCGCTGCGCATCCGCACCAGGACGAACATCGTTTGCGGTGTCCTGGCGATCGGCCGGTTCAGGGTGAGCAAGGCCAAGGACACTTCCGGGTTCGGCGAGGACGATTGCGGCAACAGGACCTCCGGTGGAACGGCGAAGCGATCAGGGTGTGGTCCGGCGGCGGCGGCGCACCGCCACGAGAGCTAGCAACGCTATCGATGACATCAAACTCGTACGTCCGCCACCCGAGGCGAGACCGCACGCGCAGCCGCTGGGCTGACTCTGGGACTGCCAAGCCGCGATCCCGGGGCCGGCCTCGTTGGACCATCCGCCCGTGCCTGCCTCCGGCCACGCGGGCGCGCCGCCCGAGCCCGCGGACGCGTCCGTCAACGACGCTTCTCCCGCTGCATCGGAGTTCACTGTCGCATCGGGTTCGACCGCGGCGTCCGGCTGGGCTCCGCCGGTTCCTCCGGTTGCGCCGGAGCCGTCCGGGCCGGCGTCGGGCATGCTTTGGTCGAAGCACGAAGAGACGTGCGTGGAACGTTGATGGGCGCAATCGGTGGGGCTGGCGCAGCTGGGCTCGGGCAGATCCGGCGGAGCGCCGCCCGAGCCGCAGTCCGCCCGATCGGGATAGGCCAGCGCCACCGAAGTCCAATACGACGCGCCGGGCGGGTTCTCGATGCGTCCGAAAACCTTCTCTTGATACGTATACGAGCCTCCCACCGACGGATCGTAGACACCGCGATTCGGGTCGAGGTTCGGGTTGTTCGGGTTGTTGCTCCAGGCCAATCCGTTGTAGGCCCAGGTCGCGGTGTACCAGTCCTCCACGATGCTCGGCTGGTTGTCTCCCACGCAGTTGGTCGCTTTCCACTTGCTCGCCAGGATCTGCGTGCCCGTCGCCATGTTGTAGGTGGCGTCGGACGCCACCCGCTGCGTGTCGAACGAGGGAGTCTCTCCCGCGTGCATGCCGCTGGTCACCTGGCCTACGCCATAGCCGCAGTCGAAGGAGATAATCGTCCGGGAGGACTTGCCGGCCTGATCCGCGGGTTGATCCGGAGCGCAGAACTGGGTCCAGCCGCTTTCGGCCATGGCGATGGCCTTGAGCAGCTCGCAGGGAAACTTCGCGGCAACATTGTGCAGGGCCTCGGGCTTGCCGCAGCCCTGGCCGATGTCCGAAACCGAGGGTCCGGCACTGCCCCATACCGACGGTCCCTTGGAGACGAGATCGAAGATGTCATTCCACTCGGCGAGCGTGGGATTGGTCCCGGTGACGGCCTCGACACCGCAGTTGTACGTGTTGTAGGAGGACGACGCGGTGTAGCAGGGGCAGTAGGCGAGCGCGGGGACCGAGACGACGCAAGCGGCGGCGAACGCGGCGGCGACGAGGGGCTTGTTCATCGCGCACCTCCCGCGAATCCGGCGATGTCCACGCGCGCGCGCTCGCTGCGCGGCAACTGCACCACACGCGTGTCGCCCGCTCGGACCACCACGGCTTCGGGCAGCCGGCCGGGTATCATGCGAAGCCCGGCCAGCCACGCGCCGTCGATCGATTGCGATCGTATCCACAAGGGACCGCCGGCAACACGTGAGCGCACGGACGACGACGGGCCGAGCACGACCGACGCGCGATCGGCTCCCGCGTGGACCAGAACGGCGCCACCCGGCCAGGCGTGCGGCATCAGGTCGAGCTTCTGCGGGGCGGTCAGCGCGCGCACCGCGCCGCTGTGCAGGTCGACCTGCTCGGCGACCCACCCGCGCGAGCCGCCGGGATCCAATTGCTGCACGACCAGAGCGCGGCCGGCCGTGTCGATCGAGAAGTCGCGGGCAAAGGCCGGCCACGACGGCACAATCACGCGCACCTGCCCCGAGTCGGGTTGAACGCCCACCAGATCGGCACCCTGCGGCCCGACGCGATAGACGATCAGCTCGCCGTCCAACTCGCCCGCCAGGTGCGTCTCGAACCCGGTCCACTGGTACACGACACGCTTGGCGCCGCTGGCCGGATCGACCTCGTCGATGCTCAGCGGGTCGACGCGGTAGAGCGCTTTTCCGCCCGATAGGGGCGCCGCCGCGCCTTCGCGGCCACGCTGCACGAACACCCGCCCGGACGCCGTCACCAGCGGCCGCGTGGCGTGATAGACACGGTCGCACAGCTCGCGCGCGGCTGCGCCCGGGGCCACGGCGATCAGGCTGGCAGCCCACGACAGGTCGCGCGCCGGGTGCGTGTCGGCCACCACCAGCACGATCCCGGAGCCGGGCACGACCGCACCCCGCACGACCGCATCCTCGCGATGCTCGACCGTGCCCAGCCGCGTGGGCGGGCCCGCGCTCCCGGGCGTCACGCGCAGCACGTCCGTCGACGAGGCGCCGGGCACGCCGGACAAGACGATGACGTCGGGAGCGTCGACAGGCTGAGCGGCCGGCACGTCCGCACGAGCCAACTGCGGCGACGACCCAGGCGCGAACGCCAGCAGTCCGCCAGCGGCTGCGGCGAGCGCCAGACCCCAGACCAAGGCCGATTTGCGCATGATGGAAACCATACGGGCCGCCGGTGCACGAGGGAAGGGGTTGTCTATGGCGCCGGACCCTTTCCGGCTCTACAAAGCCGGGGTCATGCCTACTGCCGTTTCTCGCAACCAACCCGCCGTCGATCCCTCGCTCGATCTCGAAGCCGAGATCGCGCGGCTCAAGAAAGAGCGCAACGCCGTGCTGCTGGCCCACTATTACCAGACCGGCGACATCCAGGACGTGGCCGACTTCCTCGGCGACTCCCTGCAGCTCTCGCAGGCCGCCAGGAAAACCAACGCCGATGTGATCGTGTTCGCGGGCGTGCACTTCATGGCCGAGGTCGCCAAGATCCTCAACCCCGAGCGCGTGGTGGTCGTGCCCGATCTCGAGGCCGGCTGCTCGCTGTCCGACGGCTGCCCGCCCGACGCGTTCGCCGCGTGGCGCGCGCGGTATCCCGGCGCCGTGGCGGTCTCGTACATCAACTGCTCGGCCGCGGTGAAGGCCCAAAGCGACTACATCTGCACGTCGTCGAACGCCGACAAGATCGTGCGCGCGATCCCCGCGGACAAGCAGGTCCTGTTCGCGCCGGACCGCAACCTGGGACGCTACGTGATGAAGCAGACGGGCCGCGAGCTGGTGCTCTGGCAGGGCTCGTGCGTGGTGCACGAGACCTTCAGCGAGCGGCGCATCATCGAGCTGCGGGAGCGAAACCCGGGCGCGCAGCTCATCGCCCACCCCGAGTGCGAGGAGCCCATCCTGCGCATGGCCGACTTCATCGGGTCGACCACGGCGCTGCTCACGTACGTGAGCACGCAGCCCGCCAACGCGTTCATCGTGGCCACCGAGCCGGGGATCCTGCACCAGATGCGCAAGGCCGCGCCGGACAAGACGTTGCTCGAAGCGCCTCCGGACAACGCGGGCTGCTCGTGCAACGAGTGCCCGTACATGAAGAAGAATACTCTCGAGAAGGTGTTCCTGGCCCTGCGCGACCTGCAGCCGCGCGTCGAGCTGCCCGAGGAAACGCGCAAGCGCGCGCTCGTGCCCATCGAACGCATGCTCGCCCTCTCCTGACGGCCGGCCGGTTCCATCGCGCCACTTGTTGCCTCCCAGTGGCGCGAGGTTTTCGACACGAACAGCCCGAGCCACCCCAACAACCTCGCCATGTGAGTCCGACCTTGTCCACGACGCCCCCGATCGAAGCGCTGACCCGGCAGCAGAAGATCGCGCGTCGCGCGGGCTGGGCCCTGTCGATCGTGGTGATGCTCGGCCTGTCGGTGTGGGTCGTGTTGCGCGCCCGCAAGCGCGCCTCGCCGCCTGCTCGCTGTCCGGCCGGCTTCGTGGCGATGGGCGCGCGATGCTGCGCCGCCGGCCAGTCGCTGCAGGCAGACCGCTGCGCTGGCCAGCCCGCCTCGTGCCCCAAGGGCTTCGACCTGCGTGACAACGGCTGCGTGGCCAGGCCGCGACGGGTGCGCATCGGCCCGGGGACCACACGCGTGGGCCCGGGCGACTGGGAAGCGCAGGGCGTGGTGCGCCCCGAGCTCATCGCCATCGACCGCGCTTTCTGGCTCGACGCTTACGAGGTGACGCTGGATCGATGGCGCGCCTGCGCGGTCGCCGGCCAGTGCCGTCCGATCGACGGCGAGCCTGGGCAGGCCGTGCGCAGGGTGACGTTCGACGAGGCGTCGGGGTTTTGCCGCTTTGCCGGCGGAGCGATTCCCACGCAACATGAGTGGCAATTCGCGGCCGCCGGCCCGCGCGGGCGACGCTACCCCTGGGGCGACACGGGCGCGGTGTGCCGCAGGGCGTCCTGGGGACTTTCGACCGGGCCCTGCGCGATCGGCGGTGACGGGCCGGATATCGCTGGAATCCACGACGACGGCGCGTCGCCCGACGGCGTCTTCGACTTGGCGGGGGGCGTTGCCGAGTGGGTCGTAGGCGAGGACGGCACGGCGAGGATCTGCGGCGGATCGTGGAGAACGGAGCTCGCCACCGAGCTTCGCACCTGGCACACCGAAGAGCGCGACGATCGCACGCGCTGGGACGACGTGGGCGTGCGGTGCAGCTACGAGTCCGCGGCGCGGTAGTGGGCTTCGTGCGGATCGCGGGGGCGGGGCGCTGGTCTCCGCACAGCCCTCAGAGGGCGTTGAACCGGAGCCTGCGCAGGTGGCGGATCCGCCGCAAAAGTGGCGGCCGCCACCTATCGCGCGCAAAATGTGTAGAGAAAACGCGGGCGCCAACCTGGCACGAAACTCGCTCTCTAGTCGGCAAGCCCACGCGAGTGCGCATGAACGTGGGCTCGGCTGTTTGACAGACGAGCGGATGGACATGGGACGGTAGGGATTGTCCAGGCGGCTGCGGATTGCCGTGGTCGCCGTGGGTAAGTGGCGGGTTTTGACCTAACGGAGGTGCCACACCGAGTCGCCGGAGAGGCTGAATCCACGGGATGAGAACCGGCCCCGGCGGACGGGCGCTGCGATCGGCTCCCGGGTGCGAAATCGAGAAGACACCCGGCAGGCTGGAAACGTGGCGATACCCGGCGGGCGGACGTGTGCCTTGAAATCCCAACCGGCTCAACACCTCTGACGCTCGTCTCTATCACGCCCAACTGCGCAGCCATCCCAATCGCGCACCCGCACCCGCACCCGCACGCGCATCCGCACGCGCACGCCCAACGCCCACCGTCCCGGCCCGTGAGTTCACAACCTCCGGTTCAACAGCCCTCTTGGCCCTTCCTACGAGCATCGACCGTCGGACAAAAGGGTCGCCGGGGTGCTCGAGGTGGGGCCCAACCCCCCGTCTGCACAGCCCTCTTGCCCCTTCCCACGAGCATCGACCGTCGGACAAAGGGGTCGCCGGGTGCTCGAGGTGAGGCCCGACCCCCGGCCGCACAGCCCTCTTGGCCCTTGCCGCGGGCGTCGACCGTCCAAGAAAGGGCCCGCAGGGCCTTTGCAACGGGGCTCGACGCGCGCACCCGCCATTCGATCAATCGCCCGCTGGCTCTGTAGTGGCGTGTCGGGGCGTCCTCGCCCGTCGCTCCAGATAACCCCACCCCGCAAGCCCCAGCAGCGCGGCGAACGCCGCCGCGAGCCCACGCTCGAATGCCCGCGGCCGATAGCGGAACTCGACCACATGCGCGCCCGCCGGAACCTCGACCGCTCGGCCCGCCTGGTTCGCCCGGTAGATCGGAACCTGGCGTCCGTCGAGGCGCGCCTCCCACTCCGTATAGTAGGTGTCGCTCAGGAAAAGCCAGCAGCGCTCAGGCGCGTCCACCTCGAGCCGCACGCGCTGCGGCTCGTAGTCCACGACGTTCACCGGCGCCGTGATCGGCTCGGTCTGCGTGCCCAGCCAACTCGGCTCGCTTCCAGGGGCGTCGACCGAGAGCAGCACCTCGCGTCGCGGATCGAAGCCGGGCTTGCCAATGTCCCACAACGCGCTGCTCGACACGCGCGCGTGCGGCACCAGGAAGGCACGCGGCAACACGTCGGGATTCTCGTACAGGCGAATCTCGTAGCGCTCGTCGAATCCCTGGATTTGGTCGCCCGGCAGGGTCGCCACCAGGTTCCACTTGCGGTCGACGCCCACCGAGGGAGTCGGCAGACGGATATCCTGGTTGAAAGGCTCAATCGCGTAGCGAACGTTGTACAGCGACATGGGCCCCATCCTCAGGCGCGGCGAGGCCTCGTCGACCTGGGTCCACACGGGATACAGCGCGATGCGCTGGTTGAGCAGGCTCACGCCATACAGCAGATTGGAGTCGGGATAGATCATGTCCCGCGCGCGGTCATAGGGCGCCAGATCGTGCTTCCAGCCCCGTGCGAGGCGATACGCGTTCGCGAAGACGAAGCCGGCGGCGTCCAGGACCGCCACGCGATACAGGTCGTGCCGCCCCGCCTGCGCGGCCTCGATGCGGCGCACCATCTCGGGCGGCTCAAGCCAGCGCGACGGATCGATCTTCGGGTTGTGGTCGCCCAGCGCGATGTACACGTCGAGCAGGGATACGATCGGCATGGCCACCGCGGCCACGACACCGATTGCCCGCCAGCGCTGCCTTATCCAGCCGACCAGCGCCGTCGCGCCCAGGCCCGCGAGCACCGCAAGCGGCAGATCGACGAACAGCAGCATCCGGGTGTGGTGGCGAAACGACGTGAAGCCCGGCAGCAGGCAGAACACGCGGATCAGCCCCGCGTGCTCGCCGAGCACGAGCACCGTCGCGAGCACGAGCAACAGCCCCATGCCCACGCCCCGCCGCTTTCGCACGCCGGCCACCAGGCCCACGGCCGCGAGCAGCAGCGCCAGGATTCCCACGTAGCCGGTCACCTCCCAGAACAGGTTGGGCCGTCCGGTGGGCTGGAAGCCGACGAGACGCTCCTTGGCGACGAGCTCGGGCCTGGTGAACATCTCGGGGTGGAGCGGACCGGTCGCCTCCCGCAGCTCGCCCGGGTCGCCGAGCGCCATCGGCCGAATCATCAGCTCGAGATACGAGAGCGGGTAATCGTTCCACGTGGCGTAGTGATAGTCGGTGCCCTGGGCGCGCGGTCCGACCCGGTTCAGCTCCATGGTCGGCAGCACCTGTGGCAAGGCCAGCGCGGTGCCGAGCACCACGGCGATGAGCGCGCGGCCGCCGAAGCCCAGAACCGCCGGCCACTTGTCTTTCGGCGCCTGTCCGCGCGCGAGCAGCGCGGCCACGCCGAGGTACAGCGCGTACAGCGCCCCGAACATCAGCGCGTAGTAGGTTATCTGTGGGTGTCCCGCATACCAGAGCAGGGCTACGACGACCGCCAGGACGATCGGGGCGCGCGCGCCTTGGCCCCGACGCAGCCTCTCGAGAGCGAGGAAGAGCGCGGGCACCCAGGCGCTGGTCTCGACCAGGCTCGTGTGCTTGAGGTGCGTGATCAGGAACCCGCTGAAGGCGAACACGACCCCGGCGAGCAGCCCTCCG
>JAJZQG010000282.1 GCA_021847645.1 Myxococcales bacterium | reverse complement strand
TGGGGGCCCCACACCGGGGGGAAGGGCCGGGGATGGGGGCCCCACACCGGGGGGAAGGGCCGGGGATGGGGGCCCCACACCGGGGGGAAGGACCGGGGATGGGGGCCCGCACACCGGCTAAAGGCTTGGCGATGAGGGCCCGCACACCGGCTGAAGGCTTGGCGATGGGGGCCCCTACTTCACCGTGAAAGACGTGCCGCAGGTGCAGCTGCTCGCCACGTTGGGGTTCTGGAACTTGAAGCCCTGGCGCATCAACGTCTTCTCGAAGTCGAGCACCGAGCCCGCCAGGTAGATCAGGCTCTTCTTGTCGATCACGATCTTGACGCCGTCGAACTCGTAGGACCGGTCTCGCTCGCGCGGCGGCTCGTCCTCGAACTCGATCACGTAGCTGAACCCGCTGCAGCCGCCGCCCTTGATGCCCAGACGCACCGCGGCGTTGGGCGTGCCGCGCTTGGCCAGGGCCGCCTTGGCGCTGTTGATCGCCGCGGGCGTCAGCGTGATCGGCGTCTTGCTGGTGGCTGTTTCTTGCTGTTCCATGGCCTGTCATCCATCCGTGAGCCGCCTGCACGACGATGTCGTGCCGCTACCTTGACCCGATGACGTCCTACCTCACGATCGGCAGGCTGCGCGCCGCCGCCGGCTCTTCGGTCTTCGCTTGCGTCTCGCCGCCAGCCTGCAGCGCCTTCCTGGCCGCCTGCTTGCGACGATAGTCCTCGATCGCGCTCTTGATGGCGTCCTCCGCCAGCACCGAGCAGTGGATCTTGACCGGCGGCAGGTTCAGCTCCGTGGCGATGTCGCGGTTGCGAATCTCCATCGCCTGCTCCAGCGTGCGGCCCTTGAGCCACTCGGTGGCGAGCGACGACGACGCGATCGCCGATCCGCACCCGAAGGTCTTGAACTTGGCGTCGGCAATCACGCCCTCGTCATCGACCCTGATCTGCAGGCGCATCACGTCGCCGCAAGCGGGCGCGCCCACCAGGCCGGTGCCCACGGACTCGTCGGCCTTGTCGAGCGTGCCGACATTGCGGGGATTTTCGTAGTGATCGATGACCTTGTCGCTGTACGCCATGGGGTCCTCTCGTACCTCTTTCGATGCCGGACCGGACGAGCGCGGGTCGATCCGCCCTCGCCGGGTGTTGGATTCAGTGCTCCGCGCTCCACTGCAGGGACTTCAGGTCCACGCCTTCCTTGAACATCTCGTAGAGCGGCGACAGCTCCCGCAGCCCCTTGACCTTCTCCACCACCAGCCGCGCCACGTAGTCCACTTCCTCTTCGGTCGTGAAACGACCCAGGCCGAAGCGGATCGACGAGTGCGCAAGCTCGTCGCCCACGCCCATCGCCTTGAGCACGTAGCTCGGCTCCAGGCTCGCGCTCGTGCACGCCGAGCCGCTCGAGACCGCCACGTCCTTGATCGCCATCATCATCGCTTCGCCCTCCACGAAGGCGAAGCTCACGTTCAGGTTGCCCGGCATCCGGCGCTCGATCGATCCGTTGACGAACGTCTCCTCGAGCGATCCCTGAATGCCCGTGCGCAGCTTCTCGCGCAGCCGAAGCAGCCTGGACGACTCCTCGGGCAGCTCCTTCGCCGAGAGCTCGGCCGCCTTGCCGAAGCCCACGATGCCCGGCACGTTCAGCGTGCCCGAGCGCATCCCGTGCTCGTGCCCGCCACCGTCCATCTGCGCCACGAGGCGAATGCGCGGCTTGGCGCGACGCACCCACAGCGCGCCCACACCCTTCGGCCCGTACATCTTGTGCGCCGACATCGACACCAGATCCACGTGCGACGACTCGACGTCGAACGGCACCTTGCCCAAGCCCTGCACCGCGTCCGTGTGGAACAACACGCCCTTCTCGTGCGTGATCGCGCCGATCTCGTCGACCGGCTGCCAGGTGCCCACCTCGTTGTTGACCAGCATGATCGACACGAGGATCGTCTTGTCCGTGATCGCCTTGCGAACGTCGTCCGGGTCGACCAGGCCCGACTTGCCCACCGGCAGGTAGGTGACCTCGAAGCCCTGGCGCTGCAGACGCTTGCACGTGTCGAGCACGGCCTTGTGCTCGATGGCCGAGGTGATGATGTGGTTGCCCTTGGAGCCCAGGTACTCGGCCACGCCCTTGATCGCCAGGTTGTCGGCCTCGGTCGCGCCTGAGGTGAACACGATCTCCTTGGGGCTCGAGCCGCCCACGAACTTCGTGAGCGTCTCGCGGGCCGACTCCACGGCGGCTTCCGCCGTCCAGCCGTACGAGTGGCTGCGGCTGGCCGCGTTGCCGTACTTCTCGGAGAAGTAGGGCAGCATCGCCTCGAGCACGCGCGGGTCGACCGGCGTGGTCGCGTTGTTGTCCATGTAGATCGGGAACTTGATGGCCATGATGCTCCTACTTCGCTGACACCTGCGCGGACAGGCCCGCCACCAGCTCGGGCGGCTCGCCGCGCGTGTCGTGCAGCGTGCAGCGGCTGCACGCCGAAATCAGACGCGCCGGATCGCACCGGTCGCACGACTCGAGGTACTCGAGGCTCGCGGCCAGCTCGCACTCCAGAATGCGCAGACGCTCGAGCTGCGTGCGCGTCTCGTCGAGCTGGCGACGATACACCTCGCGCATGCGCCCCATCGCGCCCGGGGCCGAGTCGAGCTGCTCCCATTGCTGGACGACGGTCTTGATGTCGCCCAGGGACATGCCGAGCTCCTGGAGCTTGCCGATCCAGCGGGTGCGCACGAGCGCGTCGGGGCCGAACAGGCGGAAGCGGCCCTTGGAGCGTTTGTGAGGGCGCAGCAGCCCGAGCTCTTCGTATAGATGGATGGCGCGCACGGTCTTTCCGGTGGCCCGTGCCAGGTCGCCGACGCGCAGCAGATCCTCTTCCGCGGGAATCACTTCGCGGAATCCGCCCTCGAACACCGGCAGGCGGTGAGGGGTGCTTTCGTGATCTGTCCCGGTCGGCGTTGCCATCTCAAACCCTTACGTATGCGTGCGAGTTGCACCGGGTATGTACTCCCTGGTTCGGGGGTCGTCAAGGGGTTGAGCGGCGGTAGGGAGGCGCGGCGAGTAGATAGAGAGTGTGTGCGTGAGAAGAGAGACGCAGAAAGAAGAAGAGAGGGGGAAGGAGAGAGGGGGAAGGCAACGCAGAGGCGCGGAGGCGCGGAGACGCGGAGACGGGACCCTGGCCATGGGGCGATCTCCGGCTATATTGCACGACCCCCAAAATGAGCGTCCCTGAAGTCCCCGCCGCCGAGCAGTCCCTTCTCCAACGCGTCCTGGATCACCTCGCCGCGCGTCGCGCCGCGTTGGGCAACACCAAGACCTACGATACGGAGCTGCTGTCGCTGCGCGACCAGATCGCCGAGGCCAGGCTCGAGGACGTGCCCGCCCTGCTCGCCCAGATGGAACGGCTCGCCGGCATCAGCGCCCAGCGCAACGAGCTGCGCGCCGGCCTCGTCGACCCCAACAACCCGTACTTCGCCCACCTCAAGCTGCGCGAAACCGATACCCGCGGCGTGCGCGAGCGCGACGTGCTCATCGGCAAGACCACGTACATCGACGCCGAAGACAACGTGCGCATCGTGGACTGGCGCCACGCCCCGGTCTCCCAGATCTACTACCGCTACGCCGAGGGCGACGACTACGAGGAGCGCTTCGGCGACCGCGACGTCGAGGGCGAGGTGGTCATCCGGCGCACGCTCACCATCGACAAGGGCTCGTTGCGACGGGTCGGCTGCCCGCTCGGCACCTACGTGCGCAACCCCGACGAAACCTGGCGTCTCATCCAGCCCAAGCAGGTCGACCTGTCCGGCGGGCAGGGCAAGGCGACTCGTCCTCACGAGTCGTCGGTGCGCGGCATGCTCGGCGTGGGCCCCGACGGCGAGCAGCGCATCGACCGTCACCTGCCCGAGATCTCGGCCCTGCTCGATCCGCGGCAGTTCGACCTGATCTCGCGCACCGACGCGGGCATCGTGGTCATTCAGGGCGGCGCCGGATCGGGCAAGACCACCATCGGTCTGCACCGTCTGGCGTTCCTCAACTATCAGGGGCCCAAGAAGTTCGCGCCCGAGAGGCTCATGGTCGTGACCACGAGCCCGGGCCTGGTCGCCTATACGTCGGAAGTGCTGCCGTCGCTCGGCGTGTCGGGCGTGGCGGTCAAGACCTTCGGCAGGTGGGCCGCCGAGATGCGCAAGACGCACTTCCCGTGGCTTGCGCACTTGCCGGTGACCGACGACACGCCCACCGCGGTCTCCAAGCTCAAGAAGCACCCCGGCGTGCTGCGCCTGCTCGAGGTCCGCGCCCGCGAAGCCCAAGGCGACCCCAAGCTGCGCACCGATCCGCAGGGTCCGGTGACGATCTGGGCCGAGGCGCTGACCGATCTCGACGCGCTTCGCCGAGCGATCGGTGCGAGCTCGGCACCGCCGTTGACCGAGGCCGAGCTGCGGCAGGCCCACCGCTGGTGTTCCGAGCGCTGCCCGGCCGTGGCCGACGTCCGTCCCGGCGAGGACCCCGACGAGGCACCGTCGCACGATGTGCACGACGACGATGACGTGCGCGGCGACTACGGCATCGACGGCCTGCGGACCGAGGAGTCGCGGGCCACGCTCGACGCCGAGGACGAGTCGCTGCTGCTGCGCACCTACCAGTTGGCGCGTGGGCCGCTGCGCAAGGGCCGCGAGCCCATCCAGTTCGAGCACCTGTTCATCGACGAGGCCCAGGACTTCTCCGTCGCCGAGATCGCGACGCTGGTCGATGTCACGACGCAGCGCAGGAGCATCACCCTGGCCGGTGACACCTCGCAGCGTCTGGTCTTGGACAACGGCTTTCGCGGCTGGGAGGAGCTGTTCCAGGACCTGGGCATCCAGGGCATCCACGTGGAGCCACTGAAGATCGCCTACCGGTCCACGCGCGAGATCATGGAGGTGGCGCGCGAGGTGCTCGGGCCGATGGCGAGCGCGTTGCCGTCGGTGGCGCCGCGAACGGGCGCGCCGGTGGAGATGTTCCTGACCCCGGGCCCGGGCGTGGCCGTGGCCCAGATCGCAGAGGCCCTCCGATCGCTGGCGCTTCGCGAGCCGCGGGCGACCGTCGCGCTCATCGCGCGCTACGCCGACCAGGCCGACACGTACTTCGAGGGCCTTTCGCGCTCCGAGGTGCCCAACCTGAGGCGCGTGCGAGCCCAGGACTTCGTCTTCCGCCCCGGTGTGGACGTGACCGAGATCCGCGATGTGAAAGGGCTCGAGTACGACTACGTGATCCTGGTGGACGTGAATGCGTCGACCTTCCCGGCCGACATGGAATCGCGGCACCTGCTGCACGTGGGAGCGACTCGGGCGGCCCACCAGCTGTGGGTGGTGTCGACCGCGGCGCCGTCGCCGATCCTGCCGTCCTGGCTCGTGGAGGAGGCGGTGTAGCGGGCGGTAGAGAGGCTCGGAGAAGGTAAGGAGAGGGGGAATTGAACGCAGAGGCGCAGAGGCGCGGAGGAGCGGAGGAGCGGAGAGAGGTGGTGGACCGCGTTGTTGCGATGATCTATATGCCTGGTGTCATGGCAGAAGCACCCCGCAACAGCTCAGGGAAACGTCGCTACCGGGACTGGTACAAGTACGAGTCGCGCAAGACCACGCCCGCCGAAGCGTTCTGGATGACCGTGTTCACGATCGCGCTGTGCGCCGGCTTCCCCCTCGGCTTCGCGGCCCTGTTCCGCTACGGCGTGCCGCTGCTCGCCAAGCTGTTCTAGTCGCGTCCCATCAACGTCGTGACGCGGCTCGGCGGAGCCTCGCCCTACCCCTCTGCGTCTCCGCGCCTCTGCGCCTCTGCGTTGATCTCTCTCCGCAACGCCCGCCACTTGCGTAGGAAGTCCTCGTGCCGCGCCTCCGCTATCGGGCTCCACGGCGCGCCTCCCATCATCAGCTTGCCCGTGTGCACGTCGGTCGGCAGGTTCGCCTCGATCGGGTACCAGCGGTTGTGTCGTCCGATCAGATCGTTCAGCAGCCGCAGATCCACCTCGCGTGCGCGCTTGTCGAACACCGCTTCGGCCTGGGACTGGTCGCCCTGCGTCTCGGTGAGCACCTCTTCGTACAGCTCGTCGAGCGCCAGCAGGATCGCCTCTTCCAGGTCCTCGATCCGGCGCTTGCGCCGGATGTGCGCGGGTACACCGGCCGCGGCCCGCACCCGGTCCGCCAGCGAGACCTTGAAGTTCATCGGCAGGTCCATCGAGCCGTATCCCTTGTCGTCCATCGAAGCGAAAAGTATCACTCCCTATGTGAAAGACCAGCGCATCCGCGCCTACCTCGACGCGCAGAAGTCCGAGCACGGACGTCCTTGGGTGCTCGCATTCCCGGTCCTGTATCCCCGCGAGGTGCTCACCGCACTCGACGTCAACGTCCGGGAGGTCTGGTCGGACGCGTCCGGCGGGTTGGTCACCGACCCGGGCAAGCTGCAAGGCTATCTGTGTCCCACGGTGCGCGGCATCCAGGCCGTGTTGGGCCGGGCGCAGCACGGCGCCTCGGTGGCTATCGTGCCCCACACCTGCGACTCGATGCAGGGCCTCGGCATGATCGCCCGCGCCACGCCCGAATGGGGCGTGCGTGTCATCACCTTCCGCCATCCGCGCGGCACCGATCGTCCGGCTGCACGCCAGTTCCTTCGCCGCGAGCTCGAGGCGTTCATCGCCGACCTGCAGGACGCCCTCGGGCGCACGCTCGAGCCGTCGAAGCTGGCCCAGGCCATCGACCTGCACCGCAAGGTCGAGCGTGCGCTCGCGAATGTGCTCGCGCACCGCGCGCAGCTCGCCATGTCCGACGCCGACCTGTACGCGGTGCTGCGCTCGATCGAGTGGATGCACCCGAGCGACCTGCTGGCCGAGCTCGGGAAGATCGAGGCGCAGATCGAGCCAGGCGCCCCGCGTCGTCCTGGTGTGGGCGTGGTGATGAGCGGCATGACGCCCGAGCCCGAGGGCCTGTTCGAGACCCTCCAGGACGTGGGCGCCTACGTGGCGGGCGACGACTACGCGGCCATCGGCCGTCGCATCCCCGCCGATGAGGGGCCGATGGACGGCGACCCCATCGGCGCGGTGGTGGAGCGTCTGCTGCTGATGCCGCCGTGTCCCACGCGCGCGTCGGACTCCTCGCGCCGCATCGCCCGGCTGCGGCAGCTGGCACAGGACACCGGCGCGCGGGGCGTGGTGCTGCACACCGTCAAGTTCTGCGAGCCCGAGCTGTTCGACGTGCCGATCGTGCGTCGCGCGCTCGAGCAGTCCGGGCTCAAGGTGCTTCACCTGGAGACCGAGCTGGAGCCGCGCGTCACCGGGCAGATCGCCACGCGCCTCGAGGCGTTCGTCGAGATGCTGGGCAACGGGAGGAGCGCATGAGCGATCTGCTCAAGAAGGTGGTGCGTCTGGCGCAGTACCAGGGAGCGGTGCACGTGGCTGCCCCGGCGATCGCCACGGTGGGCAAGGTGAAGCGCAAGCTCAAGCGCGGAAAGCCTCGCAAGAAGAGCGGCAAGGCCGAGCTGTTCGGCCCGCCCCTGGAAACCTACCGCAAGCTCAAGGAGGTGCTCACGGCCCACTACCTGTCCGGCCGCTACGCCGACGGCGCCGTGCCCGTGGCCTGGGTGACCAGCGGCTTCCCGGTGGAGTTCCTGCGCCCCTTCGGCTTTCACGTGGTCTACCCGGAGAACCACGCGGCCATGTGCGCGGTGCAGCGGCGCGGGGTGGAGCTCGCGCAGGCCGCCGAGGAGTGGGGCATGCCCCGCGACGTGTGCGGCTACGCGCGGTGCGACATCGGCTCGTGGACGACGCAGACCACGCCGGTGGGCCGTCTGCCCAAGCCCGACGTGCTGCTGGCGTGCACCAACATCTGCCAGACGGTGGTGTACTGGTACCGCACGCTGGGCCGCATCATGAACGTGCCGGTGATCGTGATCGACACGCCGTTCCAGTACGGCGAGCCCGACGAGCGATCGGAAGCCTACGTGGCGGCGCAGCTCGAGGAGGCCGTACACACGTGCGCTCGCATCGCCGGACGCAAGCTCGACATGGGCGAGCTCAAGCACACCGCCAAGCTCTCCAAGGAGTCGTCGATGCTCTGGGGAGAGTGCATGGCGCTCTCGAAGATCGCGCCCGCGCCCTGGACCGGGTTCGACCAGTTCATGCACATCGGCCCGATCGTCGCGATGCGCGGGCTCGAGGAGTGCAACGACTACTACCGCCTGCTCAAGGCCGAGCTCATCGATCGGGTGCAGCGCGGCATCGGCGCCATCCGCGACGAGAAGCACCGCCTGCTGTGGGACAACCTGCCGATCTGGTTCGAGATGCGCTCGATGTCCGAGCTGCTGGCCGAGCAGGGCTTCAACATCGTGGCCACCTCGTACACCAACGGCTGGGCCGAGACCGCCCACCTGTTCGATCCCGACGATCCGTTCCGCAGCGCGGCGCGGGTCTACACGCGCGTGTTCATCAACCGCGGCATCGAGCACCGTCTCGCGCTGCTCTCGAGCATGGCGAAGGACTTCCGCTGCGACGGCGCGATCCTGCACAGCAACCACTCGTGCAAGCCCTACTCGATCGGCCAGCTCGACCTGGCCGACCGCGTGGCGAAGCAGGCGCAGGTGCGCACGCTGGTGCTCGACGCCGACCACATCGACATGCGGGTCTACTCCAAGGAGCAGGCCGAAGGGCGCCTCTCGGCGTTCATGGAGAGCTTCGGATCATGAGCCAGGGTTTTCGCATCGGTATCGACGTCGGCTCGACGACGACCAAGCTGGTGGCGGTGGACGAGCGGGGCGAGATCATGTCGTGGCTGCTCGAGATGGGCCAGCCGCGGGTGCGCGATCAGGCCTCGCGGATGATCGCGGCGATGCGCGAGCGTCTGGGGGCTCCCGGCTGCCCGGTGGTGGCGACGGGATACGGGCGCAAGCTGGTGGCCGACGCCACCAAGGTTGTCACCGAGATCTCGTGTCACGCGCGAGGTGCCTACCACCGCACGGGCAAGCCCGGCGTGCTCATCGACGTGGGCGGGCAGGACACGAAGGTCGTGCGGGTCGGGCCGGGTGGCGAGGTGGCGGACTTCACGATGAACGACAAGTGCGCCGCCGGTACCGGGCGCTTCCTCGAGGTGATCCTGCCGCGGCTCGGCGTGCCGTGGGACGAGGTCGACACGCAGTTCCAGACCGCGCCCAAGACCGTGCCCATCTCGTCGACGTGCACGGTGTTCGCCGAATCGGAGGTGATCTCGCTGCTGGCCAACGGCGAGAGCGTCGAGGGGATCGTCAAGGGGCTGCACACGGCGCTGGCCGATCGGGTGGCGGCCCTGGCGGGACGGCTGCTGGCGGGTGCTCCGGCGGTGTTCCTGAGCGGCGGGGTGGCGCGCAACCCGGCGATGGTCGCGGCCCTGTCGGCCAAGCTGCAGCGCGAGGTGACCGTGGTGCCTGATCCGCAGCTGGTCGGTGCCCTGGGCGCGGCGCTTTCTCTGCCCGCGTAGGGAATTCAACGCAGAGGCGCAGAGGCGCAGAGGCGCAGAGATCAGAGATCAGAGATCAGAGATCAGGGATCAGAGGCCAAGATCAAAGCCCAAGGATCAAAGCCCAAGGATCAAAGCCCAAGGATCAAAGCCCAAGGATCAAAGCCCAAGGATCAAAGCCCAAGGATCAAAGCCCAAGGATCAAAGCCCAAGGATCAAAGCCCAAGGATCAAAGCCCAAGG
>JAJZQG010000036.1 GCA_021847645.1 Myxococcales bacterium | reverse complement strand
CATTCACAGTGCGATTCCCATGCCACGATCTGCGCCCCCACATCCCCGCAAATTCCCGCGCCTCGACGCAACCTCGAGGTGGCGGCCGCCACTTTTGCGGCGGATCCGCCACCCCCTTGCCGGACGGTTGAACAGCCTCTAAGCAGGGTCAGTTCCCCTCCGCCCGACACCGGGAGGGCCAAGGGGGCGGGCGCTTCAGGCGCGGACCTATTGCAAGGGTTCCAACTTTTCGCTCCGAGCCCCACGGTTCCCGCTTGTGGCAGCAGTCACACTGGGTATCATCGGCACGTCACACTCACAACAAGGGGCTTGTCATCATGCCGAATCGCAAACGTCCTGCTCAGGCCGCGCAGCCTGCTGTTCCCTACACCGACCAGGTCGAGGCGTTCACCGCCCGACTCACGCTCGAGCCTACCCCGGTCGAAGCCGACTTCTACCGCAACAGCATCGACACCCAGCACGCCACCGCCTGGGGCGCTCGGCATGAGTCCGGCGCGGTCCTCGACGACTTCCTCGGCTGCATCACGCCCGTCGCGGATGCCGTCATCGCCGGACGCATTCCCGGCTACGGCCCGCTGCGCTTCGCCTATGCTTGTGGCGTCGCCCATCAACTGGCGTCCGCGGTCAAGACGCTCGACGAAAGCACGGTGGCGGCCGCTGGCAGCAGCGAAGCCAGGAGCGTCACGCTTCGCGACACGCAGGCGCTGCGGCGCCAAGCCAAGCGGGCGCTGCGCAATCTGGCCGGGGCGCGGCCCGACGCACGACGGCGCGTAGCGGAAGCTGCCCGTGACGAGGGCAATCCCGACGACCGCTCGCGCTCCCTGGCAGCGCTCGCCGCGGAGCTGGAGCACGTACGCCAGACCGTGCCCGAAAGGGTTGCGGCCGACGCGGGCGCCACGCCGGAGCTGATTGCTCAGCTTCGCTCCATGTCGAGCGTCGTGCTGGACAAGAAGGGCTCCGCGCGCGATCAGCGCGGCAAGGTCGCTGCCGTTTACGACACGCTCAACGAGCTCGACGGCCGCGTGCTTCATGAAGTGCAGCTGCTGGTCGGTGCGGTGCGCGATGCTCGCCGCCATGACCCGACCATTCCCGCCTGCCGCTCTCGGCTCGTGCGCAAGGGCAAGGCCAAGAAGCCCTCCGAGCCCGCGGCGCCCCCCACGCCTGCTCCGACCGCGTGACATTGCCGATCGGCTGGTACGCCTAAGCTGATCGCCGGGTACGCGTGGGCTGATCGCCGGGTACGCGTGGGCCGATCCGTAGGTACGCGTGGGCCGATCGGCAGGTGCGCGTTCCCTTGTGGAAGCCTCGACTGGGGAGCGGGGCGCCAGCGCGTCGGTCCACCGGTGCGTGACCCATGACGGTTTCCAGACGCGCGCCCTGAGCCACTTGCATGTGCGTTCGCCTTCGGCTGAGTCTGCGCTCGTTCTCGCCCGACCTGCGTTGGCTCTGGGAGGGAGGGGCCCTTTCCATTGACCCCGCGCCGGGGACAAGGGCAGGCTCGGTCTCCCACGGCGTGGCGTCCCCAGCGCCGCGCTTGCACTGACAACAGGAGAGTCATCATGGCGAGCATGACTGTCGTGACGATGCCCGGCGATGGCATCGGCAAGGTCGTTCTTCCGGAGTCCATTCGTCTGCTGAACGCGGTCGGCTTCAAGGCCGACTACGTGCACGGGGACATCGGCTGGGACTTCTGGTGCTCCGAAGGCAATGCGCTGCCCGATCGCACGATCAACCTGATCGAGAAGCACAAGATCGGCCTGTTCGGCGCGATCACCTCCAAGCCCAAGAAGGAAGCCGACGCCGAGCTCAACCCGCAGCTCCGGGGCAAGGGCCTGGTGTACTACAGCCCGATCGTCACCATGAGGCAGCGCTTCAACCTCGACATCTGCATGCGCCCGTGCATCGCGTTCGAGGGCAATCCGCTCAACTTCATTCGCCGCGAGGGCACCGGGTTCGTGGAGCCGCGGGTCAACGCGGTCATCTTCCGGCAGAACACCGAGGGGATGTACTCGGGCATCGAGTGGACCAACCCGCCCGAGCAGGTGCGCAAGGCCTTCGAGACGCACGCCAAGTGGAAGCACTTCGCCAACGTTCCGGGCCCGGACCTGGCCGTGTCGCTGCGGGTGATCACCCGAGGCGCGGCCGAGCGCATCATCCGCGCCGCCTTCGAGTACGCCAAGACCTTCGGCTACAAGAACGTGACCATCTGCGAGAAGCCCAACGTGGTGCGCGAGACCTCGGGCATGATGGAGACGGTCGCCAAGCAGATCGCCAAGGACTTCCCCGGCATTCCGCTGTGGTCGACGAACATCGACGCGCAGATGATGTGGCTGACCAAGAACCCGGAGGACTATGGCGTGGTAGTGGCCAGCAACCTGTTCGGCGACGTCATCTCCGACGCGTTCGCCGGGCTGGTGGGCGGCCTGGGCTTCGCGGCCAGCGGCAACATCGGCCGCGAGCATGCGGTGTTCGAGCCCACGCACGGCTCGGCGCCCAAGTACGAGAAGCTCAACCCGTCGATTGTCAACCCGATCGCGATGCACCTGTCGGCGTGCATGATGCTCGACCACGTGGGCGAGCGCGACAAGGCCGACCGCATCCGCGGCGCCATCGCCCAGGTCATCAAGGAGGGCAAGGTGCGCACGTATGACATGCTGCGTCTGCCCGGCGGGCCCAAGGTCTTCGAGAAGGGCGCGTGCACCACGCAGCAGATGACCGATGCCATCCTCGCCAGGATGTGACGAGCACGGAGGCGCGCGATGATCCGAGCGGAGGATATCGAGAAGCTGTTCGACAAGCAGCTGGCGAGAATCAAGAACCCCGAGCTGCGGGCGGGCGTGGTCAAGGCCTGGGTGATGGGCTGCGAGCGCGGCGGCTACGGCTCGGTCGACGAGCTTCGCAAGATGCCTTTCACGCTGCTGACCGACTGCCACGGCGTGTCGTTCGTCGAGCACACGCTGGCGGTGACCGACGGCGCGGTCGGGCTGGCCGAGGCGCAGGCGTCGAGCTACGCGAAGCTGCCCTATGCGATAGACATGGATCGGCTGGTGGCCGGCGGGCTGCTGCACGACGTGGGCAAGCTGGTGGAGATTCAGCAGGATGGCCAGGGCGGGCACGCCAAGAGCCGCAGCGGCAAGTGCATGCGGCATCCGATTTCGGGCACGGTGCTGGCCGCGCTGGCCGGCCTGCCCGATGAGGTGCTCAACGTGATCGCGTGTCACGCCAAGGAGGGTGAGGGAAGGCCGCAGGTGATCGAGACGGTGCTGGTGCACCTGGCGGACTTCGCGACGTTCGACCCGCTGGTGATGAAGAACAAGGGGTCGCTAATCGAGTGACCGGGGCTGGAACGGGAGTAGCGCGTCCCGGCGGCGGCAAGTCCGGCTCTGGTCTGGCGTGAGATGGTGTTGGACCGGGGCAACTCGAGGCACACGTCCGCCCGCCGGGTGTCGCCGCTTCTCCAGCCTGCCGGCGCTCTTGTTCGATTTCGCACCCGGGGCGATCGCAGCGCCCGTCCGCCGAGGCCGTCCGCATTTCCCAGACTCAGCCTCCACGGCGTTTCCTCACTGCCGCTGTGGCACCTCCGTTAGTCCCTTATGGACGAAGTCTTTGGCTGATCTGCAAAGAAATCGCCGGGCCCAAAGCTCCCCTGTTTGGTTCCGGCTTGCCGGGACGCGCGGGGGTAGCGACCAACGGGAGCGTAGGGGCGAAGCCCCTGCAATCGGCGCCCGGCCCTACCGGGTTAGGTCAAAACCCGCCACTTACCCGCGGCGACCACGGCAAACCGCAGCCGCCCGGACAATCCCTACCGTCCCATGTCCTTCCGCTCGCCTTTCAAACACCACGGCCGACGTTATGCGCACTCACGTCGGCTCCCCTCCGACAATGCGATTGCCGTGCCACAAGCCCCCCCGTCGCTTTCCTCGTGGATTCTCGCTTGCCGCCCCCCGCTCCAGGTGGCGGCCGCCACATTTCCGGCGGATCCGCCACTCGCTCGCCCCACCATTCAGCAGCCTCTGACTCACGTCGACTGCCGTGCGGCGCGCCGCCGTGCCCGGCCCCGGCGGCGTTTTCGCCGTGTCCCACGGTTGCGCGCGCTATCATGATCAGGAGTGTATCGACTTGTAGGAAGGTGACGAGATGGCTGTTCGATCCGATGTCGTGCTTGTGGCCGCAGCGACCATGGCGCTGGTTGTCGCTAGCTGCACGCTCAATCAGCAAGGAACCGGAGAGCTGGCCGCGGGCACCGGAGGCACCTCGGACGCGTCGGTGGGCGGCTCGGCGGGCACCTCGGAGCTGGGCGGCGCGGGCGGGTCGTCCGCCGGAGGCTCGGGCGTGGGAGGCTCGACCGGCGGCGCTGCGGGACTGGGCGGCAGCGGCACGGGCGGCACCACGATCGATGCGGGCACGGGTGGGACATCGACCGGCGGATCGTCCACCGGCGGAAGCTCGACCGGAGGCAGCGAGGCGGGAGTCAACGACGCTGGCCCGGAGACCAACTGCCTGAACGGGCTGGACGACGACGGCGACGGGCTGGTGGATTGTGCGGACCCGGACTGCCAGGCCTTGTACCAGTGTGTTGCCTCGCCGCCCGTGGGCTGGGAGGGGACCTACCGTGTTCGCGAGCTGGCCTGGTCCGATCCTGCACCGCCCATCGAGCCGTGTCCCGACGGCTCCACGGCGACCCGGTACTACGTGGAAGCGTCCGGGCCGATAGTGTGCGCATGCGGTTGTGACGCCCTGACCGGGGCAAGCTGCAATCCGCCTCCCATCGGCTGCTCGGAGAGCGACAATTGCAGCGATCCGTTGTTGGACTGGACGAACACGCTGGCGAACGGCAGCTGCCAGAAGCCCAACATCGGTAACTCCGGCAACTTGTCGTGCAAACTTCTGGGCTCGCCGACCGTGGCGAGCGACGGCGCATGCTCGCCGACGGTGACCAAGTCGAGCGTGGCGCCGTTCGCCTCCTTCCTCGACGTGTGCGGCACGCCGAACGGGCCCGCCGGCTGCTTTCCGGGCTATGCGTGTACGGCAAAGTCCGGCGGGGCATACACGGGCCTGCCCTGCGTGCGCGCGGCGGACAACCAGACGTGTCCGTCGGGCTGGGGCGCGCGTCATTTCGCCTACGGGTCCTACACCGACACGCGCGACTGCACCGCCTGCGCCTGCACTCCGCAACCAAGCTGTTCCGGCGGCGGCTATACCTTCTACGACAAGAACGGCTGCAACGCCTCGGACAACGATATCAAGATCGCCGACGCCAACTGCCACGACGTGTCGAACAACCTCGATGCCAACCGCTGGTCCATCCGCCTCACCAGCAGCGCGAATGCGTCGGGACAATGTGCGGGGAGCGGTGGGCTGTCGACGGGGTCATTGGACACCTCGGCGCCGGTCACGTTCTGCTGTCAGCAATAGGCTCGACGCGAACGCCGCGACTGGCGTTCGAGAGGGGGAGATGCCGGACGATGGGCACGCAACGATACCTGTTCGAGACCGACGATCACGCGGCCTTGCGGGAGCAGGCGCGGCGCTTTGCGGAGCGCGAGATTCGCCCGTATGCGAGGCAATGGGAGGACGACGGCGGCTTTCCGGTGGAGCTGGCACGCAAGGCCGCGGAGGCGGGGCTGCTGGGGCTGTCCTACCCCGAGTCGGCCGGAGGCGCTGGGGGCGACATCACGCACGCGCTGGTGGCCAGCGAGGAGATGGTGCTGGCAGGCCATTGCGTCGGCGCGGTCGCGGGCCTCGGCAGCCACGCCATCGCGCTTCCGCCGATCGTGCGCTTCGGCACGCCCCAGCAGATTCGTCGCTTCGTCACGCCGGTGCTGCGCGGCGAGCGCATCGCGTCCCTGGCGATCACCGAGCCCGGCGCCGGGTCCGACGTGGCCTCGATTCGCACGCGAGCCGTGCGCGACGGTGACCACTACGTGGTAGACGGTTCCAAGACGTTCATCACGTCGGGCACGCGGGCGGACGTGGTGACGACGGCGGTGCGCACGGGCCCGGCGCAGCACGCGGGGCTGTCGCTGATTGTGGTGGAACGGGGCACGCCGGGGTTCAGCGTGGCGCGCAACCTCGACAAGATGGGATGGCGATCGAGCGACACGGCGGAGCTGGTGTTCGAGTCGTGCCGGGTACCGGTGTCGAATCTCATTGGCGAGGAGAACGCAGGCTTTCTCGCCATCATGGCGAACTTCGTCAGCGAGCGGCTGTACCTGGCTGGCCAGTGTGTGGCCATCGCGGAGCTGGCGTATCGCGAGTCGGTCGCCTACGCGAAGCAGCGCGAGGCATTCTCGCGCACGCTGATGGGATTCCAGGTCACGCGCCACAAGCTGGCGGAGATGGCGACGCGGATCGCTGCGGCGCGCGCGCTGACGGGCGAGCTGGCGGCGCGCTACGTGCGAGGCGAGTCGGTTCCATCCCTGGCGGCGATGGCAAAGAACACGGCGTCGGACATGTGCTCGTTCGTGGTGGACCAGGCAGTGCAGATCCACGGGGGCTACGGCTACATGCGGGAGTACACGGTGGAGCGGCTCTACCGCGACGCGCGGCTGTACCCGATTGGCGGCGGCACGCGGGAGATCATGAACGAGGTTATTGCGAAGACCGAGGGGTACTGAGGGCCGCCCATCCCAACATTCGAACGGCACGGACTTGCCGCGGCGTGTCGTGCCTGAAGCATGGCGCCAATACCTTGCCTGCCGATCCCTCGGCCCGGAACTGACCAATTATCCGACGTTGGGGTGGTACGAGCTGGCAGCCACGGCCATGATGAGAGGGCGATGCTGCGGCCCTGGCGCGGCGCGGATCCATGCCCCCACGGGCGGTGCACCGTGCAACGATGGAGTCGTGGTCGCACTTCGGGAGATTGCGGACACGTCTCCAACCACCGACAGCGCGGGACTCCTGGCGCAGAGCTACGAGCAATGCGTCAACTGCTACTACGTGAACGGGGTGCCGCGGCCCTTCCGCTATCGCCAACCGCCCAGCCCCTGCGACCGCGAGCAGTTCGTCCGGTTCATTCAGCGCGCCGTGGCGATAGCTGAGCGGTGAGCTCGCCGGGAGGTGTGGCAGGCGCCGCGGTGGATGCAACGGCTCTGTCGCGACTACTTGACAGTGGGGCAGCCGAATTCGAACGTCACCGCGTGGGCCCCCTGCGTCTCGAGGTTCTGGCAGGTCTGGCCCTTGATCACGATCGTGGGCGGGTCGGTGCTGTTGTCGTATGCCCAGCCGTTGTCCCCCCCTTGGGGCAGCACCGTGCCGTCGATGAGCACATTGACGTTGTCCGGATCGGGCGGCGTCGTGCTGAGCTGGAATTCGCAGGTCTTGACCAGGCTCGTCGTGATCGACACGAGGGTATCGGTCAACTGCTGAGCGTCGGCCACTTCGTAGTACTTGGGGGAGGTCGTGGACACGGCCTCCCCACCGGCCACCGCGAGCGCGTCGAGGACGCCAGCGTACAAGTCGCTTCCGGGGATACCGATCACGTAGGTGGTCACTCCGGCGGCTGTCAGGCTCGCGACCTGGGCTTCCGTGCGGGTGTCGTCCAGGCAGGACTTGTTGAGGGTCGTGTCCGATCCGTTGCCGCAGCAGGAGTTCGGATCGATCGGGCACGCGGACTTGGTCAGGTCGACCGAGCTGCGATCGATGTTGACCGTGCAGCTCGCGGCGGTGCAGGTGAGCGCGGAGTTGCAGTTGGGGCCGCCGTCGAGCGCCAGCAGAACGTGCTTCTCGCCAGAGAGCTGCGCGCCGGCCCCTGTGGTGAAGTACCTGTGCGCCAGCGCGAGCGCGTCGGCCGTGGGCGTGTTGCCCGACGGCGCCGAGCTGGCGGCGTCGAGCGCTGCGTCGATGAGCGGAACGGTCGAGGTGCCCTTGTCGATGCCGATCGCCACGCTGTCGCCGGCCGACATGCCGCAGCCGTCCGCTTGCGTCACCTTGGGGTCGGGGAAGAAGAGTAGGCCGACGGACATCTTGTCCTGGATGGCTCCGAGCGAGGACTTGAGCGCGCCCACGAGCGTGACCCACTTGCTCGATGTGAAGCCCGCCGGCGTCTGGTCCATGCTGCCCGATCGGTCGACGATCACCAGCAGATTGACGGGCACGTGCTGGGCGACGACCTGCTCGCCGCCACACGGGCTGTCGACGAGGCTGCCGTCGCCTGTCGACGAATCGCCGTTCGCCGAGTCGCCGTGGTCGCCGTCCGGCGAGACAAGCACGTCGCTCGAGCCGTCGATCGTCCCGTCTGCCGGGCCGCCGTCCTGGCCGTCGCCGGCTGCTCCTTGCGAGCCGTCGCTGCCGCAGGCGGGCACGAGCACCGCGCCGATCGCGGCCAGCGCGCCCAGGGTCAGGCTGCGGCGAAGAATGCTAGGTAGTTGTCGCGTGTTCATCAAGACGGTCTCCGATCGAGTTCGGTCAACCCTGGATGATGCAATGTCCGCTGATGCATTGCACTCCCGAGCTCGTGTAGCAGCAATCGCTGGTCTGGGTGCAGACTTGACCATAGGCTGCGCACGACGGTTGTCCGCCGGTTCCACCCGTGGCTGCGTCCACGCCGCCTTCCGGGGGTTCGCCCCCGGTGCCTCCCGCGCCTCCAGTGCCGCCGCCGCCCGAGCCCCCGGTTCCCTGGCTGCCGCAGGTCCCGAACACGTCACCGGGAGCGACGACGCAGGTCGACGGAGGGCAGCAGTCCGCGCCGGCCGTGCAGGGGCCGCCCGGGTCCACGCAAGCTACGCCCGAGTCGGACGGAACGTAGCACTTGAGCTTGTCGCCGTCGCTCGGGTCGGGAACGCACGGAAGTCCGTTACAGCAATCGGAAGCGGTGGAGCAGTAGCCGCCCGCTGGGACGCACTCGGCCAGGCCGTTGCACCGCGGAATCAGCAGCGAGTCGAATTCGCAAGTCCCCTTCTTCCATGCCGGGTTCGACGGATTGGCGTACGTGGGACAGCAGTTGGAGGGCAGCGAGGTCGACGAGGCGCTGCAAGCTCCGCCCGAGAGCTGGCAGACATCGCCCTGGGGAGTGCAAGCCTGCGACTTGCATCTTCCGAACAGGTCCGTGGAGGTGAGCTTCTCGCAGGTAACGACCGACTCTCCTGCACCGGGAAGCCCGGTGCTCGGATCGCCGCCGCAGCAATCCGAGGCGGTCGAACACAGCTCGCCCGCGGGTCGGCAGCCGGTGGGCGGCTGGCAGATGAATACGCCCTTGGGTCCGGGCGCACAGGCGCGGCTGCAGCAGATCCCGCAGCTGGAGCAGATCATCCCCGCAAGCCCGTCCTCGCAGCGGTTGGGCCCCACGCCGAGCGCCACGCAGGCGCCGTACGTGTCGGTCTGCGCGGCTTTCAAACACTGCCCGCTGCAGCATTCCAGGTTGTCGGCGCAGATGTCGCCAACCTGCACGCACTGCGACACACCCAGCACGCACGCGTTGTTCTCACACAGCCCCGAGCAGCACGCCGACGAGGACGTGCAGGCGTTGCCCGCCGTCAGGCATGTCACTCCCGGACCATTGACGTCCGCGCAGGTTCCGTTGGAGCACGTGCCGCTGCAGCACGCCGTTCCGCCAGCCGCACACGGCTTGCCGTCGCCGACGCACGCGTCGGACTGGCACTTTCCTGCCGTGCAATTGAGATTGCAGCATTCGGTGTTGTCCCCGCACGGCGCTCCCGGCTGCGAGCAGGCCAGGATGTTTCTCCCGCACAGGTGAGTCGTCGGGCTGCAGCTCATCGAGCAGCAGTCCGCACCGGTCGAGCAGCTGTCGCCGAATGGGTGGCAGCTAGTCGGCGCAGGTCCACCGGTACCGCCGGCTCCCGCAGCTCCAGCCGTGCCGGCGGTTCCCGCGGCGCCTCCCGTCGCTCCCCCCGAGCCTCCGGTGGCGCTTCCACCCGTGCCGGCGGTACCCGCACCGCCAGCCGTGCCGCCCGTGCCGGCAGCACCTGCATAGCCCGCCGTGCCGCCCGTGCCGGCAGCACCTGCATGGCCCGCCGTGCCGCCCGTGCCGGCAGCACCTGCATGGCCCGCCGTGCCACCCGAACCTCCCGAGGGCTGTGCACCGGTGCCGCCGGTAGAGGCCTCTACCGAGGCATCCGCGCCGCCCGTACCACCGGTCGGCGCAAGAGAAGCCGAGTCAGAGCCGCTGCACGCGGCCGACGCAACCGCCCATGCGATGGCTCCCCAGCAAACGTACGCACCTCTCATGTTCGCACCTTCTCCTTCGTGGACTGGCCATGAGCCATCTCGTGAGTATTCGGCAGAAGCGGCAGTCGCGCAATCGATGATGACAACCGCAGGGGGGAAAAGCCAGACTCAACAGACGTCTTGGGCGAACGTTCAAACATCCGAACTGCGCGCCGGGTCACGCCTTCACCGATCTGAATTCTCTCGCAGCCGCCACACAAACGCCCGACAATCCTTCCATGGCCGACCGATCCGACGCGGACTCGATCCAGCAGGACCTGGCAGCTGCCAAAAAGCGTCGCGCCGAGCTGCACGCGGAGCTCGAGCAAGTCGATCGCCGGATTGCCGAGCTCGAGCGTCAATCCGCTGCCGCGGCGCCGTCGCAACCCGCAGGCACGGACACGCATGCTCCTCGCGCCGCGTCGGCATGGGACCGCGCCGTGCAAGCGATGCGACGCAAGCCCGCGGCGGCCGAGCCCAAGACGCCTGCGTCCGCGCGCCCTGCCCCGCAGATTGTCCCGGTTGCGGACAAGCCGCCCGCGCCACGGACGCCACCGCAACCCACAACGGTCAAGACCGCGCCGACCCGGCCGGAAGCCAAGGACCAAACCCGGATCTCGCCGCCGCCGCCGCCGGACGGTCCCAGTTTCCTGCAAGCCGTCGAGAGCGACGATCGCCTGGCGCCCAACCAGCGGGAGGCGCTGCGCGAGGTGTATCAGCGGTTCGTTCCAGTCCCCGCGCCACGCGTGGATGGCGCACCGACGCTGCCCGCGGACGAGGCGCTGGATCGGGACCCGGCGCTGGGCAGAGGACAGCGTGAGGCCATCCGCACGGTGCTCGATCGATTCCTGCACAACCCCGTGCGGTAGGCAGCGGCATCGCCGGGACCGGCTCGGACGGCTCCCATGTTCTCGGAGGTGACGGTGCAGCGGATCGAACCCTGCGCACGGGCCGATCGGCTTCACCCCGATGATGGTTCATGAGTGCGCGCGAAGCGCGACGGCGTGCCCCTACCAGAACGGGGTGGACTGCTCGTCAGAGCGACTGGCCACGGTACTGCCCGGTGAGCGTGCGCAGGAACTTTGCGACTACCTGCACATCCCCCTCGGACATCGGCCTCCCCACCTCGTATTTCGCCATCGCCCGCACCGCCGCCGGTAGATCCTCCACCGTGCCGTCGTGGAAGTACGGATGCGTCAATGCCACGTTGCGCAGCGTCGGTACCTTGAAGTGCCTGCGGTCCTCCTCCTTCTTCGTCGCGTTGTACCGTCCCTCGTCGACCGGCGTCAGGTTGCCCCGGTCTGCGAAGTAGTCCGCCTTGCGCCCCATCAGCTCGAACGACTGCCCGCCGAGCAACCGCCCGACGTGGCACGTGTGGCAGCCTTCGCTACGGAATACCTCATAGCCGTGCTTCTCGTCGGCGTCCAACGCCGCCGCGTCTCCTGCCAGGTACCTGTCGAACTTGGAATTGGGCGTCGCCAGCGTCTTCTCGTACTCGGCGATAGCGTCGGTAATCGTCTTGCCCGTGAAGCCCTCCGGATACACGGCCGTGAACTCTCGCGCCAGGGCTTCGTCGGCCTGCAGCTTGGCGACGATCTGATCCCAGCCGGTCGAGCCCATCTCCACCGGATTGAGCGGCGGCCCGCCGGCTTGCTCTTGCAGCGTTGCGGCCCGGCCATCCCAGAATTGTCGCGTCTGCCACATCGAGTTGTACGTCGTCGGCGCGTTGATCGGCCCCATCTGCCCGCGAATACCCCGGGACGTCTTTTCCTGATCCGTCCCGCCTTTGGCCAGGTCGTGGCACGTGGCGCACGACAGCGTGTCGTCGCCCGACAGCCGCTTGTCGTGGTACAGCTTCTCCCCCAGCGCCACCTTGCGCGCGTCGACCTCGACCTTTGCCGGAATCGGGTGCACCGCGTCGGCCGCCACGCTCTCCGGGAGCCCGGCCGGCGCATAGTGGGCAATCCGGGTGCCCCGGATCCAGCGCGCCAGCGTATCCTTGTCCGACGCCGAAAGCCCGCCGTCCCAGTGCAAGGCAAGATAGCGGCCAGGAGGCATCTGTCCTCGCCCGACCTCGTATTCGATCTTCGCCAGCGCGACCTCCGAGGGGGCGCCCCCGTCCTTGGGGTAGAGCGCCACGGTCAGATCCATCGACCGCCGCCCGGCATCGATGTCCTTGCGTATGATTTCGCCGGCCACCGGAAGCGCCGCGTAAAATGGCATCTTCGTATCTGTCGTGTGGCAGTTCGCGCACCGCGCCTCGAGCACCTGCGCCGCCTGGGCAAGCTGCGGATCCGACGTCGCGGTGCGTGTCACGGCTGTCCCTTTGGGCGAGCCCACCACCAGATTCACCACCGGCACCAGCAAGGCCAGACCGGCTACGACAACTCCTCCGACCACCCAGTAGTTCTTCTTCATGATAGACTCCTCCGAGTGCGCCCCCGCACATCGGCGTACCCTACCTGCCTCGCCCGCGTTCGGTCAACCGCCAACGCGCATCCAGTGCTGCAGGCCGAACGGGCTATGTCCGTGCCGGGTGCCCCAGCGAGTCGCGCAAGGCTTGTGCCGGCCTTGAATCGGGTGGCCACAAATCCGTTGCGTTCCACCCGGTCTGGTGGAATGCCCCCTGTCGCTTTGGCTCCACCCACCATCGAAGTGATCGGCTATGTCGCGGCTGCGTTGACAACGGTCAGCTTCGTGCCGCAAGTGCTCAAGGTCTTCCGGGAACGGCAAGCCGCGGGGATCTCGTCCGGGATGTATGCGTTGTTCACGGTGGGCGTGGCAATGTGGCTCGTCTACGGCGTCATGATCAACAGCCTTCCCGTCACCGTGGCAAACGCAGTCGCGCTGGTGCTGGCCGGTACGGTTCTGGTGATGAAGCTCCGGCTGGGCTGACCTCCGCGGCGCTCGCCGTGCTATGCTCAGCCGCTTCGCCGCTAGCCCATCGGAGCCAACCCATGCGCGCCCTTGTCTTGTCTCGCGGTCCCCTCGCCCTCGCCGTTGCCCTGTTCCTCGCCCAAGCCTGCGGAGGCGGCGGAGATGCGTCGTCGCCTTTGCCCTCGGAGACCGGCGACTCCGGTGCCGAAGACGCCACCGCACCGGACGCGGGCCAGCCGCCTGATAGTGCGTTGGCCGACCAGCAGGGGCCCGATGTTGCCCCGGATGCCACCGCGGATGCGGGGCAACCCGACGCGGCCGGCGACGTCGCAGTGGATCAAGGTGCATCCGTCGACGCGCCGGAGGACGGTGAAGCCGGCGCGGACAGCGCCCAGCCGGGCGTGGGGTGCGCGACAGGGCAGTACCAGGCGTACTTCGGCGACTTGCACGCGCACACGAGCTACTCGGACGGCCAGCAGACGCCCGCGGACGCTTTCGCCTACGCGCGCGACGTGGCCGGGCTCGACATCATGGTAGTGACGGACCACTTGGAGCAGCTGTACTGGGTACCTCCCGTGGATCGGTGGGGCGAGTGCCGCAGCCAGGCGGATGCCGCGAACCAGCCCGGTTCGTTCCTCGCCGATTGCGGCTTCGAGTACGGCTCGGGGTTCATCCTGCCGACGTTCCAGTCCACGGGACACAACAACGTATTCTTTTCGCCGTCGCTGTTTCCCGCGGTGCAGACGGACTTCCACGACTTCTACGGCAGCTTGGCGGGCTGCTCCTCCTGCATCGGCCAGTTCAACCACCCGGGCGACGGGGCCCAGCAGACCTGGAACGATTTCGAATATCGAGCCGACGTCGACGAGAACATGAATCTGTTCGAGTTCAACGGCGGGGGAGACGTCTGGCCGCTGTTCATTCAGGCGCTGGACGCGGGCTGGCACGTGTCGCCGATGATGAACCAAGACAATCACAGCGCCGATTGGGGCACGGCTAACGACAACCGCAGCGGTCTGTTCATGAGCGAGCTCACGCGCACTGCGCTGTACGAGGCAATGAAGTCCAGGCGCACGTTCATGACCGAGGACAAGAACGCTTCCATTCGCCTGATGGCGAACGACGTCTGCTGGATGGGCTCGATGCTGCAGGGATACGGATCGCTGACCTTGAGCGTCATGGCGGACGACGCCGACGCGGGCGACGGGTTCGACGCGATCGAGCTGTACGGCCCTGGCGGCACGATGCTGGGGACCGTCGCGTGCAACGGCCAACAGTCGTGCGCAGCGAGCTTCCCCGAGACGGTCTCCGGCTCGGTTTGGTACGTCGCACGTGCGCGGCAGAGCGACGGCGACCTGCTGGTATCGGCGCCCATCTGGGCGCAGCCGTGACGAGCGCGACGAGGCGCCCTGCTCATCGATCGCAAGACGCCTTGGCACGACCGACCGTCCCTGCGTATCATCGTCGGTCGTTGCGAACGTTGCGGTGCGCAGGGTGCGCTCGCTCGCGCGCAGGGAAAGGCAATCGACATGGCGCTCAGCTCCCTTCGATTTTGCATCAAGCTTCCCGTGGAACCAGCACGCCTGTACGACGCTTGGCTCGACAGCAAAGAGCACGCCGCGTTCACGGGCGGCCCTGCGGAGGTCGAGCCACATGTTGGCGGCGCGTATCGGGCATGGGGGGACTACATCAAGGGAACCACGTTGGAGCTCTAGCAGGGCCGTCGCATCGTGCAGACGTGGCGGGCGAGCGAGTTCCCCGCGGACGCGGCCGAGTCCAGGATCGAGCTGCTCTTCGAGCCTGACGGCAAGGGGGGCACGTTGCTGACTCTGCTGCACACGGACGTTCCGGCGGAGCTGGCCGACTACTACGAGAAGGGCTGGACGGACTACTACTTCAGGCCCATGCGCAAGCACTTCCAACTGAAGAAGGACAAGGCTGCGCTGAAGGCCAAGGCTGCGGGGAAGAAGGCCGGCGCCAAGAAGTCCAGCAAGAAGCCTGCCCCCAAGAAGCCCGCTCCCAAGAAGCCCGCTCCCAAGAAGCCCGCTCCCAAGAAGCCCGCTCCCAAGAAGCCTGCTCCCAAGAAGCCTGCTCCCAAGAAGCCTGCTCCCAAGAAGCCTGCTCCCAAGAAGCCTGCCCCCAAGAAGCCCGCTCCCAAGAAGCCCGCTCCCAAGAAGGCCACTGCGAAGCCAGCCTCCTAGAGCATTGTGTCGCGTCGCGGTGGATGTCGCGAGGCTGCCGCTAGTGCGCGCGCCACGCCGATCGTGGTATCGAGACCCCGATGCCGCGAACCATCCAACCCCTGCTCGCCCCCAAGTCGATAGCTGTCCTTGGCGCCTCGAGGCACCGCGGCACGGTTGGCGGAGAGCTGTTCCACAACCTGCTGCAGTGCGGCTTTTCCGGCCCCGTGTACCCGGTGCATCCCAAGGCGCGCGTCGTGCAGTCCGTTCGTGCCTACGCCGATGTCGCGGACATCCCGGACGACATCGATCTCGCGGTGATCGCGGTCCCCGCGCACCAGGCGATCACCGCGCTGGAGGCGTGCGGCAAGAAGGGCGCGAAGGCAGCGGTGATCATCAGCGCCGGCTTCAAGGAGCTGGGCGGCGAGGGCGCCGATCGGGAGGCCGCGCTGCGGGAAACCGGACGGCGCTACGGGATGCGCTTGCTGGGACCGAACTGCTTGGGTGTGTTGAACACGGATCCGGCAATTGGCATGAACGCGACGTTCGTGGGCGGATACCCCAAGCCCGGGCCGGTGGCGTTCGCCTCGCAGAGCGGCGCGTTGGGCGCGGTGGTGCTGCAGCTCGCCGAACGACGCAACATCGGGTTGTCGTCGTTCGTGAGCCTGGGCAACAAGTGCGACGTGTCCGGCAACGATCTGCTGGAATGGTGGGAGAACGACGATCGCACGCGCGTGGTGCTGATGTACCTCGAGTCCTTCGGCAACCCGACGCGGTTCACGCAGATCGCAAGGCGCGTGGGGAGGCGCAAGCCCGTCGTGGTGGTCAAGAGCGGGCGCACGCAGTCGGGCTCGCGTGCCGCGGCGTCGCACACGGGTGCGCTGGCCGGCGCGGACGTCGCGGTCGCCGCGCTGTTGAAGCAAGCGGGCGTGATCCGCGTCGACACCACGGAAGAGATGTTCGACACGGCGATGCTGTTCGCCACGCAGCCGGTGCCCGCGGGGCGTCGCATCGGCATCGTGACGAACGCTGGCGGTCCGGGGATCATGGCGACCGATGCGTGTGAGAGCTACGGGCTGGAGCTGCCGCAGCTGTCGGACCAGACGATCGCCGCCTTGCACAAATTCCTTCCCGCGGAAGCGAGCCTGCGCAACCCGGTCGACATGATCGCCTCGGCCACTGCGGAGCACTACGAGCTTGCGGTCTCGGCCGTGCTGGCCGACCCGAACGTCGACGCGGTGCTGGTGATCTTCGTGCCTCCATTGATGGTCGAGACCAGGGACGTGGCGCGGGCGATCGGGCGTGCGGCAGCGGGCGCGCACAAGCCGATCGTCACCTGCTATCTGGGCGCGTACGGGCTGCCGGAAGGGCTGTACACCGAAGGCGACGAGCCGACGCCGATCCCGTCGTATCGTTTTCCCGAATCGGCGGCGCGCGCCCTGCAGCGAGCCGTGGCCTACGGCGAGTGGCTGCGCGTTGCCGACAGCCCGCCGCCCAAGGTCGACATCGACGTGGCCTCGGCCAACGCAACCATCGAAGCGTGCCGCGACGCGCTCGGCTCGGGCCCCGAGCCGCTATGGCTCGACGCATCCGACGTGCCGCGCATCCTGAACGCGTACGGCATCCGCACGCCGGCCTCGGCGCTCGCCACCACGGCCGACATGGCGGTCGCCGTCGCCGAGGAGATGGGCTTTCCGGTCGTCATGAAGCTCGTGTCCGATCGTGTGTTGCACAAGACGGACATCGGCGGGGTGCTGCTCGACCGGCGCGACGCCGACGAGGTGCGCGCGGGCTTCCACGAGATGATGCTCAAGGCGCGTATCATCGGGGTGCTCGACTTCGTGCAGGGAGTGCTCGTGCAGCGCTTCGTCAACGAGGGAATCGAGGCCGTGGTCGGCACGGTCCAGGATCCGAAGTTCGGGCCGCTGATCATGTTCGGCTTGGGCGGCGCCTACGTCGAGCTGGTGCACGACGTCGTCTTCCGCCTGCATCCGCTCACGGTCCACGACATCGACTCGATGATCCACGGCGTGCGTGCCTCGCGGCTGCTCGACGGCTACCGCGGGTCGCCGCCCGGCGACACGGAAGCGCTACGCGACTTGCTCGGCCGGGTCAGCCAGCTCATCACGGACATGCCCGAGCTCATCGAGATGGACTTGAATCCGGTGAAGATCCTGCCGCCCGGCCGTGGCTGCATGGTGGTCGACGCGCGCATTCGTCTGGGCAACTCGATCGCGGCCCCCAACTCATGGACACGCTGACTCCGACGATGCAAGCCGTTCGCTCCTCGACGCACGGGCATGGTGCAACGATGACCGCCCCCTGTGACAGAGCCCGAGGCCGAATGACCTTGCCGTCCTGTGCGCACGCGGCTGCCCCCAGGCCGGCAGGGAGAGCGTGACCTCCCATGTTCCTCGGCTGGCTGTTCGTGTTCCTGGGCATTCTGTTCTCGGCGGCGGGAACCGGCTTGGTGGTGTGGGGCGGAAGCTGGCTCGGATACCTCGCTCTCTGGCCGGCGGCGTCGTTCTTCGTCGTATCCGCGGCGTACCTGCGCCTCGGTCCGCGCGTGCTGGGGAAACGACCTGACGGCTCCCTGCCGCTGGTTCGCGTCCTGGTGCTGCTCCCCTACTTCGTGTTCACGTGGGGCATCTGGCACCTGCTGCGCCTCGGCGCCGAACACACGTACGATCTCGTCGCGCCGGACATCTACCTGGGACGGCTGCCGCTGCGCCGGGAGCTGCCGGACGACGTTCGTCTCATCGTGGACCTGACTGCCGAGTTTCCCCGCGCCGCGGCCAGGCCCGACGGCTGCGACTACGTGAATCTGCCAACCCTCGATGCGTTCGTGCCGGGTCTCGACGAATGCGAGGCGCTGGTGCGCAGCGTGGCTGCTCATCCCGGCCCGGTCTACATCCACTGTGCGCAGGGCCACGGCCGATCGGCCTTGGTTGCCGGTGCGCTGATGTGCCTGCGCGGGCTGGCCTCGAGCGCCGACGACGCCGTGGCGCGCATGAAGCGCGCCCGTCCGACCGTCAATCTGTCCTCTTCCCAGCGGGCGATGCTCGGCGCGTTATGTGCCCGCCTGGCCCCTGCGCGACGGTGAGCGACAGCGCCGGCCACGAGTGAAGGCCGCCGCGATCGAGGTAGTTCAGCCATCGCTCCCCCGTGCCCCAGCCAGAGCAGCCGGCGTGGCTCTCTCGTTGCCAGTGCGTCGGAAGCCGTCCTCGGGACGCTGCGAGGATCTTCATCCGCGTGGTGCGTTCCGACCGGCTCTCGGGTACCATGTCCGATCCATGACCCGACGCTACGCTGGAATGCGCTTTGTTCTCCCGGCGCTCGCGCTCGTGGTTCCGCTGGCCGCCCTGTCGTGCTCGGTCGACCAGGCACCCGCGGGCCTCGCGCGCGCGCTCCCGGGCGACGGGCCGGTGGTGCGCTTCGATATCTCGCACAAGCCATTGCCCGACATCCCGATGCCCAACGACATCGGCACCTGGCCCGACCCCTCGAGCCGCACGGGCCTGCGCCTCAATCCGTCGGTCCTTGCGCCCACGAGCATCGAGCATGTGGCGCGCGAGAAGTTCGGTGAGCTCGAGGGCTGGGCTACCTACGGTTGGCTGTCCGTGGGCTTCGACAAGAACAACCCAGCCGATCGGTCCACGCCCGCCATCGACCTCGACAACGTCAGACGCCGTCACCAGAACGACGACTACGACCTATCCGACGACGCCGTGTACCTGGTGAACTTGCGCACCGGCGTGCCCGTGCCGGTCGACCTCGGCCAGGGGAGCTTCAACTACGTGCTACGGGACAAGGGCCGCTTCGGCCCCCTGGACCCACGCGCCTCCGAGCAGTTCCTGATGTTCGAGTCCTACGACGAGACCGCCGGCCGCCCCCTCGATACGCCGTATTCGCCGTCCCTCGACACCGACTTCGACGGCAAGCTGGACGTGCCGAACTTGGACGACCCGCGGGCGTGCCCTCCCCCGCCGTCGGATCCGGGCGCCCCGAATCAGCTCGATCGGGACCGCTGCCTGGCCGACCACATGTTGGACTGGTACGAGCGCGAGGACGACACGCTGCTCATCAGCCCCATGGTTCCCCTTGAGGAGATGACGCGCTACGCCGTTGTGCTGACGGACCGCCTGGTGGATCCGCAGGGCAACCCGGTGCGATCGCCCTTCGATTTCGTCTACCACCCGATGCAGGAGCGGGGCATCAAGGAGCTGCAGCGTCATCTGCAGGATCCCGCGCTGGCCTCCTACTATGGTGATATCGGCGGAACCGGCCTCAAGCACGTGGCCTTTGCGTGGGTGTTCACGACCCAGCCGGCGTACGACGACATGCGCCGCCTTCGCGACGGTCTCTACGGCCAGGGCCCCTTCGCGTCTCTGGCGTCGTCCTTCCCTCCCAAGCTCGAGGCGTTCCGCGCCAAGGGGCTTTACACGCAGGCCGAGATCGCGGCGGGCAGCGACGACAGCACCTGGCGGCAGAGCGATGTCTGCAAAGGAGTGGATCACAACCTGGTCATCGTGCACCCGTCGCAAGTAAGGGGCATCTTCGAGCAGATCGCCAACGGCATCGGGATCCAGGGCGTGCAGGCCCAGGCGTTCATGGACGCCATGGACGCGGTCGACTACATCGTTCTGGGGCAGTTCCATTCGCCCTACTACTTCCAGGGCGGACCGTCCAACGTGGACCCCAACGCGACATTCGATCTCAACTACGTGGACGGCAGGGGCGAGGTCTACGACGACCTGGTGCCGTTCCTGCTGGCGGTTCCCAAGGCCACCGCTCAGCACAAGGCGCCCTTCCCGGTGAGCCTGCACGCCCACGGCACGGGCATGCACAAGCTCGAAGCCCTGGCCTTTGCCGGCAACCTGGCCCGCCAGGGCATTGCCACGCTCGGGCTCGACGCCCCGGGGCACGGCATCACGCTCGACGACAGTACGAGGGCGCTCGTGAGCATGCTGCTCAAGGGCTCGTGCCTCGGCCCGTTCAGCGATGCGTTCCTGTCGGGCCGCGCGCGCGACCTCAACGGCGATGGCAAGGTCGACAACGGCGGAGACCTGTGGACCGCCTACATCTTCCACACCCGCGACGTGCTGCGGCAGACCGCGCTGGACTACGTCAATGCGATACGGATCCTGCGCTCGTTCGACGGCACCACGCGCTACCAGGACTATGATGGAGACGGCAAGCCCGACCTGGCGGGAGACTTCAACGCGGATGGGGTGGTGGACGTGGGTGGGCCGACCGACGCCTACTCCGTTTCGGGCGCCTCCTTCGGCGGGCTCATTGCCGGCATCAACGGCGGGCTCGACCCCTATGTGCAGACCAGCTCCCCCAACTCCGGCGGTGGCGGCCTCATCCAGATTGCCGTGCGATCCTTCCAGTCCGAGGTCGTCGACGCCATCACCATGCGCATCCTCGGCCCGATCATCGTGGGCACCGTGACGCCCGACCCGCCGGATCCGAACCGCACCTCGTGCGCCGCTGGGGAGGTCGACGTGCACTGGCTGGTGCCCGACATCGACAACCTGGTATCGGTCCACATCGCCTGTTTGGGCCAGTCCGACGCGGCACCTCGCAACGGCACCGTGCTGGTGCGCAACGCCTCGAACGGCGAGGTCCGCTGTGCCCGAAGCGACTCCTCGGGCCAGTTCCGCGTGACGATCCCGGCCAGCCGGGGCGATCCGGTCTCCATCGAGCTGTACGACCGTCCCGACGACGTGGACAGCTATGCCAGCTGCAACGTCGCGGACCCGACGCGGTTGACCCGAACGATCGCGACCTGGCAATCCGCACGATTCGCCAAGGACCAGAAGGACGACCAAGGCCGGGTGCTGTGCACCGCAGACAGCGGCTGCGAGCGATTCCAGCAACAGGTCTATGCGATAGGCAGCCCCCTGGTCGCGCCGACGGAGGGCAACGGCTATGGGCGGCAGACTCCCACGTTCCGACAGTTCGTGCAGCTGTCCCAGGCGTCGGTGAACTCCGCCGACCCCATCAACTTCGCCCCCTACTATGCGTTGCGCGGCCTGCCCGACCCCTGGGGCGCCATCGTGCCGCCTCACGGCGTAACGACGGTCCACACCATCGGGGACATGAACGTGCCCATCAACGCGGGAATCGGGTTCGCTCGCGCGACGGGTGCCGTGCCGTTCCTGCGCCCCGACGCCGCGCAGCGCTACCCTGCCCTCGCTGACTATGTGACTCCCGCTGCGCTGTATTCGGCCCTCGGCAACCGCACGCCCAACCAGGTGCTGATCGACCTGCACGCGATGGAAGGCATTGCGCGGCTGGCCCGGCATCCGGCGGGGCCTGCCTGCGCCGCCAACGAGCAGCCCCTGTCCGATGCCGCGTGCCATCCCGGCTGCGCGCCCGTCGACCCGCAGGGCCAATGCCTCTCGGGGCAGAGCTGCAACGACGGAGTCTGCGCCTGCAGCATCTCGCCAAGCACCTGCACCGACGCGCTGGTGGATATCGATGATCTGTCGGAGTCGTCCGACCGAATCGACGCGGTGCGGGCGCCGGTCCCCCTGCGGCTCGGGCGCATCGCGCAGCCCGCGACCCCGGACACGGTCGACGCGGTCTGGGCGCCTCGCCTGGAGGGCGTTCCGTTCGCCACCAGCGATGACGGCGCGTGGACAGCGGACAAGCCGATCGTGGGCATGATTCTCGGCTATCTCGATCCGGCGGGCGTCCACACATACAACTTCACCAACCCTTGCCAGGCATTCGACGCAGCGTTGTACCTGCACGGCTTGACGGCCCGTTTCTTTGCGACCGGGGGACGCGATCTGTATCCGCTGAGCCACCCGGCCACGCACCGTTGCCTGGCGGATTTGTCCTGTCCAATCTTCAAGCAGTGATCAGCGGATCCGCGGCGGCGCCAGCTGCGGGCAGCCCGAGCAGGGCCGTCGAGGTCGACAACCAACGGGGCGCACCCAGTCCCAGCTACTTGCCATTCGTGTCGCCGGTGGGAGCCGGGGCTTCTCCGGGCCGGGTCACGAAGGGAGCGGAAGTGCCAGCCTTTCCGGACCGATCCTGTGCCCCGAATGCGGGCGGGGGCTTGTCCTGCTGCGACGGACTGTTCATGTCGACAATGGGAAACGTCGGCGCCGGAGCCGCGTACGGGTCCGCAGAGAAGTCGCCGGCTGCATAGCCCTTCGTCTTGTAGGCGTGATCGACCGTCTGCCCGGGAATCACGTCGACACCGACAATCTCCTCCGAGAGCATGAGATACCTGAGCTCGTAGGGCCCGTCGATCCCCCCGTCGTGCAGGATTTTGCCGAAGAACAGCAACGGAATCCAGCCGTCACCCTGCTCGAGGTGCGCGGCTTTCGACGCGAACGCCAATGCCTGTTCGCCATCGGGACCGTAGAGCGACGCGATCAGCCGGTAGTTGCCCGCGGCTTTCGCCGTCACTCCCGCCTGGACGACCAGGCTACCGCCTTCGATGGCGTCCTTGTACTTGCCGTTGAGCGACGCGCTGGGCTGCCTGCTGTACTGCATCGCTGTAGCGTACAGGCGCCTGCCCAGGCTGTTCGGGGCTTCGAATTGCACTTCCACGTACACGTGCGATCCACCTGCAAACAGGGCCGCTTTCTGCTCCGCAGTGGGCGCGAACGTCGCCGAGTATTGCAGGTCGTCTCGCGCCAGATCCCGCCCTGAGCCGTCGTCGACCAGCGGCGTCGAGTACCAGGGTCCGGCTTCCGGGGTGGTGCCATCGGGCCGGAACCGCACGACACCGTCCGAGATCGGCAAACGCTGGCCCGACTTGTCCGTCACCTCCAGATCGATCACGAGCGGATCGGGCGGGTGAACCACCGCTACGCGGGGACCGAAGCTCACCGAGATTCCGGTCTTCGCATCGACGGGATTCGTCTCGCGCGGCTGCATCATCGGGTCGACGCCCTCGGTCAGGGGTTGACTGCCGGGCGGGTATTCGGGCGGATGCGGAGGCAGGTGCGCCTCCGCCATGAAGTCGTCGCCGTGGGAAGGGTCGAGGTTCGTCGAGTCGACCGGCGCAGCACTTGCGATGTCCGGCGCCGGCGCCGCGATCGGCGCGCGGTTGAGGCGCGTGGGTGCGGAAACCGGGACGGGTTGCTCGCGGAGTTGGCGCCTCGTGGTGGCCGCAGGCGCGCGTTCCGGCTCGGGCCTTGCAACGAGGAAGATGACAGCGGCGAGCAGGACGACGGCCGCCAGGCCACTGAGAATCAGCCGCCAGCGCCCAGGCGCCGTTTCGGGCTCAAGATGTTTCGGAGACGCGGGCTCACGCCTTCGCGGCATGTGGATTCCAGACTACCAGGCGTACTGGCCCACGCAAGTTCCCGGCGTGCGCGTGTAGCACCCGCTGGTCGATTGCCAGTCACCGAGCGTGTTGTAGGCGTCGTCACGGCTGTGGCTGTGGTTGGCCCAGCTCTCGAACCAGTGCCAGTACGCCCCGGAGTACTGCGAGTAGTAGTGGCAGCTATGGTCGCCGGTCGGACATCCATTGGCGGCAGTGTTGTTCGTCGGATCGCTATCCGACCAGTACAGCAGCCCGTCCGTGTCGTCCGAGCTGCTGTACCCCAAGCACCCCGCCAGTGTGCCCATCGCGAAATCGTTGTCGTCTTCCCGCACCGTCACGCCGCCCCACAAGGTGCCCGCGCCGTCGTTGTTCGCCGAATAGCTTCCACCCGTGGTCGTGACCTTCAATAGCCAGCGAGGCGAGCGCCCTGCGTAGCCCTTGTTCGCCTCGCCCACCACCGTGCCGCGCGTGAGCGATGCCGCGGCGTTGTTCTTGAGGGACCAGCCAGCCAGCCAGCTGACCAGCGTGCTGCAAAAGCCGCCGTAGCCATCCACACCGTACAAGGCGCTCGACGCCCTGGAGCCGGCGAGCGCCGGGGCGAGCGTCACTACGTTGCCCACGAGGTGGCTGTTGATATCGTACCAGCCGGTCGACAGCAGCCGGTCGATCACCGTGGCGCCAGCGCTGTGGGTGACGATGTGGATCTGCGACCTCTGGTAGCGTGACGGGTTGCACCCGGAGTTGTTGGTCCCTTGGAAGAGGTCCTGCAAACAGCTCCCCACGTCGTTCGCCGAACCCCAGAACCCCTGGCTGGCAAGGTCGTAGCCCAGCGAGAAGGCCTCGTAGTACACGGTGCCGTTCGACACGTACTTGGTCGTTGCCTCGTTCAGCATGTCGGCGTTGTTCGCCCCGTTGGTCCAGTACCCCAGGGGCCCCGTGGTGGAGGTGCCGGAGTTGCAGTCCGACATGTTCTTGCTGCAGTCCGCCTTGCCATGGATGAAGACGATGGTTCCGCCGCAGCCCGCCGTGTTGCCGGCGCAGCTCCAGACGTACTGAATCTGAGGGCCACCAGCGGCCATCGCCGAAAGGCTGACGAGGAACGCCGAGCTGGCTGCTGCGAGAGCGACGATGGTCTTCTTGGGGAGCGCAACGCGGTTCATCGGGGACCCTCCGATGATACGCTATCGCAAGGGCCGTGCCCGCCAGCGCACCTATGGACGCCGGGTCCGTTGGCTAATTCAATTCCCTACACATCAAGCCACTTTCACCATGTCTGTGCACAATCGCACAATGCCAGCAAAGCACGCCCGGTCCGAATCTCGAACAGAACGACTGTCCTGTATTCGGACCGTCCAGATTTCAAACCATCCCAGCTAGCAGCCAGCTCACACGCCAGACGTCGTCGCCGTGAACGACTGCCCGGATTCGGAGGGACGCTGTGTGCCGCGATGGGTCCGGCTAGGCGACGGGCACGCGGCTCGCTCCCGTGCCCTCTTCCGACGGATTGCCGAACGGCAGCGGGACGGGCGCGAGGTGCAGGTCGTAGCGCACGGCGTGAATCCCCACGGTATCGAATGCGTCACGCACGACCGCTCGCCTCTCCCTGGGGTTGGCGACCTGGCCGGACAACATCGCAACACCGTCGCTCACCGCCACCTGGGGCCGCGGCGCGGCCACGAACGCATCCGCGGCGAATTCGTCCCGGATCGTACGCCGCAGGACCGCCGGCGTGGCCGCCGCGACCGGCTGCCTTCCCTCCAGACGAGCTCTCCACCAGGGCGCTTGGAGCGCCTCGGCGTTCACGGCCCTCACCCCTTTCACCTTCGTGTCGTGGATGGCAAGGTCCCGCTCCCGATCGCTGCCCACGAAACCGCGCAATGTGACCCTACCGCCCTTGACCGCCACCCCGATGTGGTCCGACCGCAATCCCACGTCCTCGGCGAGTCGCTGCCGGACATCGTTTCTTATCTCCGTGTCCGGGCGCGACGCATCGAACCGCACGAAGACGCGATTGTCCACGGCAACCACACCGTCCACTCGGGAGGCGATCTGCCGGGCGAGCTGTCGCTCGGCCCACGAGTCGACATTGCCCTGCAAGGTCACCTTGCCCGCGGAAACGCTCACGTCGAACGCGTACGGCGCGGTAGCCGGATTGGTCGCCAGTGCCTGATTCACCCCGAGCCAGGTGGCCGCGTCGTCGTCGCTGCTGCGCCGCACGACGATATCGTTCACCACGCCCCGCACGCCTGGCACATTCTCCGCTTCGCGGGGCGCCCGTTGGTACGCCAATAGGTCGTCCACGAAGCCACTCAAACGCACGATGCCTTGGTTCACGTCGACACGAACGGAATGCAGGGGCACGACGTGATCGGTCGCGAGCCTGTCTTCCACGGCCTGCCCCACGTCGAGATCCGATCGGGACAGGGTTGACGTCTCGGCGTCCGGGGAACTAGCCCGGCGCGCGGACGGCGGCGCCAAAGCGGCCGCGGCTGGCACGGCCGTAGCGACGTGGCCTTGGGCGACGTGGCCGCAGCCCACCGCCACGACGCCGGCTAGCGCGAGAAGAGCAGGCGCGGCGGCCAAGCGCGCCACGCGGACCACCTGGGATGGGAACATGTCGAGGAGACGCATGCGATCCTCCTGATGGCCAGAGGTATCGCTCGCCGACAGCGGCACACCGTCATGGTGCGCCGGGCGGGGAACGCAGTTCCAAGGGGCGACCCACCCGGTGGGGTGCTGGCCCCTCGCACGAGTGCGGGAGCAATCCGTGTGCCTGGCCCCCCAAAGCGTGGGTGGCGGCCTGTTCGGCGCCCATTCGCGCTCCGCCGTCGTCCTCGCGCGCCTCCCGTCGAGCGATCGTCCCGCGCGCTCAGCGGGTCATTGTGCTCCACTGTGGCATACTGCCGCGCAGCGAGCAGGCGAGATTGTGCGTCGCGGCACCGCGCTGCCCAAGCCGGAACAACGGCCGCCTGGAGTGACTGCAGGGCGATCGGATGGCTGCTTTGCGTTGGCCGCGACGGCGCTCAACTCCGACTCATTCGCTGCGGCTACACCGGGCGAGCCGCTCCGCGGCCAAGCTCATGAACAAGGCCGACGCGCCAGCCAGAACGCCCCACTTCGCCAGGAGGTTGGCCTGGGTGTGCGCGTACTCGGCAATCTTGCGCAGTGCCGGAAACCCCGCGAGGTTCGCGGTAGCCGCGTACGCTTCGGTCGCCCAGCGGCTGAACGTGAACCACGGCAAGACCGGGTAGGGCCCGAGACGCAGTCCGGCCAGCCGCTCGCGGCGCACCACCGCGCCCTCCTTCGTAGTCTCGCGCACCGCATCATCTTCTTCTCGAGTTCCGGATGCAGGCCGCTCGTGGGCTCGTCGAGGAAGAACAAGCTCGGGTCGGCCAGCAGCTCGACGGCAATGCTGACGCGCTTTCGCTGACCGCCGGGAAGCTGCGCGATGCGCTTGTGGGCGTGCTCGGACAGCTCGACCTCGGCCAAGGCGGTATCGATGCGCCGACGGATCTCGGCGCGGCCCATGTCGGCGGGCAGGCGCAGCCGGCCCGCGTACGCCAGCGCCCTTCGCACCGGCAGCGCACCGTGTACGATGTCTTCTTGAGGGACATAGCCGCTCATGCCGCGAGAGAGTTCGAACATCTCGCGAGCGTCGTCACCGTTGAAAGTGACAACCCCGGATGTGGGCTCGGACTGGCCCGCCAGGGCCCTCATCAGCGTACTCTTGCCCGCACCGCTTCCGCCCACCGGCGCGACGAGCTCCCCCGGAAGGATCGACAACGAAACGTCCCTCAGGATCGACCGGCCGCCGCCCACGCGCTTGACGAGGTTCGCGGCGTCGACGCGCACCACGCGTGTCGAGTACCGACAGGTGCGTCGTGTCGACCTGCAGCAGGAACGGTCCGATACGGAACACCGCGCCGGCCGGCAGCGGAGCGCCGGGCACGCGCCGTCCTCCCGCGAACGTGCCATTCATCGAGCCCAGTCGCGCACAATCAAGCCTCGCGCGGATGGTTCGATGACGGCATGACGTCGGGAGAATACCGGGCTGTCGAGCACGACATCGGCTCCCTCGCGGCCAAGAACGGTGCGGGGCCGGTCGAGGAGTATCCGCGCTGCTGGCGTACCTGCAAGCCCCTCCTGAACCGGGGCGCCGCCGCTGGCAGCCGACTCGACCTGGGTCTTTCGGGAACCCCGGCCCCGGAGAGGCGACGGATTCACCACTGTCCCGCTCCTGGCCCTTGTGCGGGCCGATAGGCGCACCCGCGTCCCTTTCTCAAGGCGTGATCAGCCGCTCGCCGAGCACGCTGGCGTTCCCTTGTGCATCCCTGGCCACCACCCGGAGCAGGTGCGCGCACGAGCTCAAACCGTCCGTCGGGACAGACCCGGCGAATCCCACGTTCGGGCAGCCAGCGTACATGGGATATACCGCACAAACGTCGGGCCTGTTGCCGCTGACGGGCAGCTGGGCCACGGACACGCCGTCCACTTGAATATCCACTTGCGCCACCGGATCCGTGTCCAGCGCCCAGCCCGCGACCTGGATCGGCGAGCCCGGCGTGTAGGTCGTGGTAGTGCCGGACGCCGGCGAATCCACCGTACCGAACGGCGGCCGCTTGCCAAGCGCTTTCTCGAGCTCGCTCTGGACCGTCGCGAAGCCTCCGAGAGCCAGATACGACAGACCGCGCACCACGCCTCCGGCGGCCAGACCGAACGCCACCCGCGCGCGGACGTTGTGAAAGTACGGCGCCGTGACGCCGTCGCCGCGCCACCCTTGAAAGTCACGTACGCCCTGGTCCATGGCGATCCCGACGCCATAGTTCGACGCCGTGTTCTGCCAGGTTACCCACGGCCCGGGCGAGGTGAAGTTGTCATAGTAGAATCCGTCGTTGCCCGGCGTCGACAGGCCCACCGTCTGGCCGGCCGCGTCGAGCAGCAGCGGCAGGTCGGGCACCGAGCCGCCGTGCGACACGTACAGCGTGGGGAATTCCTGGGCCGTCGAGGGGTGAGAGAAGCTCTCCTGGCTCGACACTTCCGTCTCCACCTCCACGACGTGCTCGGACACGAAGCGAAATACCATCCGGTACTGCACCTGGACCGGTACGCCCTGCGCGCCGCAGCTCGACTGCGTGCAGTCGGGCTTGGCCCAGTCGGGATTCCACTGGAGCGGCTGCACCAAGACCTGCAGCCCGTCGCCCACCTGCCCATAGGACAGCACCGGCGCCCCGTGCCCGCACTCGTCGCCGCCCTGCACCGGATCCCAGCCCAGGAACGTGATCGAGTTGCCGCACGTCGACGGCGAGCTCTGGCACGACGCGTTCCACGCGCACTGCTGCATCGCCCTGGTTGGATCGTACAATGCAATTTGCAGCTCCCTCCCCGTGTCGTTCGCGTCGATCACGTTGGACTGCGGATTGGACGTCAGCCCGAAGAACACCACCGTACCACCCCAATCGAGGCGCGCACCGATTCGTATGTAGTCCGTCGGGCTCTTGAGGAATACGTCGTTGTGCCCGCCCGAGGACGCGGTCACGATCCCGCCGAATCCCGCGGACGGCAGGCGCATCTGCCACGCATCCTTGTCCGGAGCGGGGACGACCGGTGTGCACGAGCCGCTCTCCGGCCCCGGGCCGTCCGGCGAAGCGTCGGGCGCCGCATCGCCTTGCGCGTCCTGCGAAGCGTCGATCCCCGCGTCGCTGCCCGCCTCGGGCGATGGGTTCGCTCCCGTCTCGCCGCTCGCGTCCGTAGCGCCTCCTCCGCTCCCCGTGTCAGACGAGTGCGCATCGAGCTCTGCGTCCGCCGACCCGTCGAGGCTACCGCCCGCCGGCCCCGGCTTGCTCTCGCCTGCGCTCGAGCACCCCACGCCGATCGAGCAGGTCAAACCAAGCACGGCCACTGCGCTTCGCAACCACCGATCCATCACCCGTCCTCCGCCTTCTCGATGACTTGCACGAAGTCGCCGACATCGAGATCGATCGTAGTCTCCTTGCGCTCCTGCGTTGCCGACGAGGGCTCCGGAGTCATCGGGGGCGGCGGCGTCGTCTCCGCCTGGCTCACCGACTTCGTCCCATCTTCCTCCCTGGCGTCGCGAGCCTCCGAGCCGGCAGCCTCGAACCGCAGCGCAAAATCGCCCAGGTCGACCCTGTCCGCGGGCGAGATCTCCGTCGGTCCCGACACGCGCTTTCCGTTGACCTTGGTGCCGTGCTTGCTGCCGAGGTCCGTAATGGAAAACCGCCCACGCTCATATCGCACGACCGCGTGCCGCCGCGATACACTGTAGTTCGGTAGCATCAAGTCGCTCCCGGGCGCCCGACCGATCGTGATCTCGTCCCGGTCGAAGTACTCCTTGACCCCCGGCACGCCCGGCTCCCGCACCGTGATGGCGAATCGAAACCGCGCTGGCCGCCGCTCGCGAGCCACCCCGCCGCTCGCCAGCTCCGCCCTCACGCTCATCACGTGGCAAAGCTCCCATTGCACGTCCAGGCGGCCCGGCCCCACTGCCATGTACGCCGTCAGCTGTTTCAGCGCCTCGCCCACGTGCCACCGGGCGCTCTCCACGTCGCCGTCCTCCGCGGCCAGGCGCCCCAGCTCGCTCAAGAGCATGGCAGCCACCCGCGGCAGATCGTCGAGTCGGGCACCCGACGCGTCCAGAGCGCGCACGATCTCGAGCGCTTCGCGGAAGGCACGCCGCGCCTCCGATCGCCGCCCTTCCGCGGCTTCCAGGTGCCCCAGCTGCGCCAGCGCCATCACCAACTCGCTGCCCACTGTTGGGGAGTGGGCCCGGCCGGCGTACGTACGCGCGTGGCGCACCGCCTCTTCGAAACACGCGCGCGACGACTCGGATTCGCCCCGAGTACGCAACACCAAGCCCAACGTCACCAGCAGCTGCGACACCTGTCGCAGCCACGTGGTCTGGTCCGGATGCGCCTCCACCAGCGCAATCATCAGACCGGCCGCCTCGTCCAACGCTCTTCGCGCCAGGTCGCCCTCGTGCTCGGCAAGCAAGTGCGCCGCGTGGCCTTCGAGCATGGCAGCCAGTTCGAGTCGGTAGTCCACGCGCTGGGGCTCTCCGCGCACGAGCTTGCGCGACGACCGCAGTGCCGAATCGGTCAGCTCCCGCGCCGCCGCGACGTCCTGTTCCGCTCGGCACACGCGCGCCAGGACGGCCTGCGAGTCCAACCGCAACCGACGCAGCTGCGCATCCCGGCCGAAGCTCTCCGCGGCCAGCCGCGCGGCGCGCTCCGCTTCGTCCGCACAGCCGCGCGCCTGGACCGGATTGCCCGCCTCCAGCGCCGCATCGGCGAGCGAAAGCAACGTTTGGATCAACAACTTGTGCGACGACACCTCGCTGCCCTGCAGCTCGACCAGCTTGCGCGCCGCGCGCAACGCTTCCTCGCCCCGCGTGCGCGCGTCGGCCGGGTTCCCATCCGATCGGACCATGGCCGCCAGCTGCAGCAGCGACATCGCCTGGACCCGCAGCCACTCCGCATCGGGCCTGCCGCCCGCCGTGCCGTCACCCGCCAGCCGAAGCGCGTCTTGGACACAGCCGAGAGCCTCATCGCGATTGCCCAGCTGCTCCGCCCGCCCCGCCAACGCACATAGCGCGCGCCCCAGCCACTGCTTGTCGGCCCCGTCCACCGTGCGGCCGATCATCCCGCGGGCCAGTGCCACCAGCAGGCCAACGAGCTCCCCGGCTGCGCGCCCAAACCCCCGCCCCTGTAGCCACGCAACACTGCTCCACGCCGCCCTCAGCAAACGCCTGGCGCGCTCCGGCTTGGACGACGCCGTCTCGAGCACGTCGAGCAGCCGCGTCGCCGCAGGCCCCGCCTGCTCCTGGTCGCCCCAGCCAGCCCCCAACGCGCGTAGGCTGGCCGCCACCAGCCGTTGTCTCACGTCGTCCTGCTCCAGGTCCAGCAGCGACAGGATGAACCCGGACTCACCGTCGGTCACCCAACGAGTCACCAGCAGCTCGAGCGCTCCCGCAAGCGCGGGAAAGGCTTCTGCCCCTTGCAGCGTTCCTGCGCTCCTTGCCCATGTCGACAGCACGTCGGCCGACGGCACCACGCGTGGGGCGATTCTGCGCATCAGCTCCCGGGCAAGCACCACTTCCGCGATGCGGTCGTGTCGGAAGTGCGTTCCCGACGCGTCCCAAGAGAGCAGCCCGCAAGACTGCAACGCAGCCACCCGCCTCTGCCCGTCATCGCCTTGCGCTGCGCTCCACCCCGCTATCGCATTGTCAATCACGTCGAGACGACGCGCGTGCATGGCCGCCGATCCGATTTCGTCGAGCAGCTTGCCCAACCCCGGGACGGTCCGCTCCAGCGAGTCGAACCAGGCGTGGCCCAGGCTGATCGCATCGAGCGATGACGGCGCTTCGTCGACACCGGCAAACGCATCGTGGAACACCGGCAGGCACCAGGGCGTGCACAGCAGCCGTCTCAGGGCGGGCGTGAGCTTCTCCCACCGGAACGCCGCGCTCGCGTCCGGCGAGCTGCGCTGCATCACCTCGTAGGCGCTTCGCGCCTCGGTCTCCTTGCGCCAAGGACGCAGTTCCACATAGGGCAACACCTGCCTGGTTGCCGTATCGTAGAACGTCACCAGTCGCGCCACGGTGCGGAACGGGCACGGCGGCTCCGGGGCCCACGGCTGGCGGTCCGATGCAGCGTCGTAGGTCGCGCGGCGCATCGTCATGATCAGCCGAATCCATGCGTTTCGCCCGATCTCCTCGACAAACGCGTCGATCTCCCCGAACAGCACGTCACCGGCAGAGGCTTCGTCGAGGCCGTCGAGCACGACGATCAGCCTGCGTGAAGCGGCCCGCTCATCGTCGCCCGCGCGCCGCTCGGCGGCCCAACGCGCGATCAACTCGGGCACAGAGGCAACCACTCCGGGCTTCAAGCCGGCAGCGCCGACCAGGCCGGACAGCAAATCGGTGCCCTTCTTGCCCGCGGCTCGCCATGCGCCGGGGCCCGAGACGAACAGCACGGCATCGTCCGCGCTCCCATCGTTCAGCAAGGAGCCCACCCACCGGCATGCCCATGTCGTCTTGCCGGTGCCCGGTCCACCCACGATCAGGACCGCTCGCTTCTCCCGCAGCGCCGCAGCCGACACGGCTTCGTCGACCCCGGCACGCTCCACGTACAGGTCCGGATCACGCCGGCCACGACCGATCCGCGCGATGGTGCTCCGAGCCGCGTCCCGAGAGCTCCGCGCCAGCAGGTCCCAGCTCGGCGGATCGTCGAGCGGCTCGGCGGCTTCACCGAGCGGCGCCGCGACCACGGGCCGCGGACGCGTGATCTCCTCGTGGGCGCCTCCGGTGTCGGCCGGGTCCTCGACGCCGCCCCGCATGTCCGCCGGCGCGACGTCGGCTGGAAGGGGCACCTGCTGGTAGTCGACCACGATCGCCCCGCACTCCTCGCAGAACCAGCCCTTTCGCTTGGGCTCGAGATCCTCCTGCACGTGCAACGGGCACCGCGGCATGACGGTCCTTTCCTGGCTGGATGGAGGTTTGGCGATCGCGCAGCTAACCACAGCGTGCGCAAAGCCACAATGGGGACACCGCCGCCCGAGCTACCAGCGCGCTACTGCTCGATCGGAATCACACCGCACGTCACCGTCTCGCTGATCCCCTCGATATGCTGCACCCTGTCGAGCACGAGCCTCCCGATGTGCGTGAAGTCCGCCCCCTGCACGACCGCGATGATGTCGTAGGGTCCCGAGATCACGTCCAGGTGCTGCACGCCGGACATTCGCTGGAGCGCATCGTAGACCTTCCGCGCCATGCTTGGTTCGACCCTGATCAAGAGATACGCCGTTGAAATCATGTTGCCCTCCCGGACGCAATGCGCCCCGCAAACCCCGCTTTCATCATACACACAGACCGCGACCCGTCGACCCCAAACGCTTCAAGCCCGTTTGCGCAAAAGCACCCGCGGCCTGCCTGGTGCCTGCCCTGGACGCGAATGAAGACGCCGCCCACCACGCCATGAGGCGGCCGGGGAATGGATCTCGTCGACCCGCTGTTGAAACGTGCGAGCCCGCCCGTGGCTGCGCACAGCATCGCGGCCGTGCGATCTCTCGTAGACCGGTGTGTTCGGGATGGAGCGGACTGTCCTGCAAGCCTCCGAGGTGTGACATGAGCAATCTCGACAACGACGCGTCCGTCCCCGATACTCGCACGGCCCGTGCTGACGGGAGCGTTACCGGTTCGCCCACCGGACATGCTGACCCACCTCACCAATGGCCGTGGTCATGGCTGGGCGCCGTCGCGGGCGGGCTCCTCATCACCGTCGTGGCCGGCTTCGAGATCGGCGGCTGCCCTCCCTTCCTCTCCCAATCCGCCGCAACCTTCGAAGCCGCTCCGGTCCACACCGCGGAAGCCGTGATGCTCTTTCCCATCCGCACCGTCGCCGTCACCATCCCGCGCGCGGAACGGCACGTCGCTCAGCGCGTCTATCAAGCCCTGAGGCCCGGCTCGAGCCGCTCGGCACAGCCACACTCCTGATCCCCGCGGACCGTGGCCGATGAGCCGCTGGGTCCGGCACGCGACAACGTCCATTCACCTCCGCGGTCGCTGCAATCCGAACTGCGCACACTCCCATTGATTCCGGGCCTTCGCGTGCTACGAACGCCCGGCCGTGTGCCCGTCCCCCTCCCACCCCGTCTCGTTCCCGCCCGAGCTGCCCATCAGCACCCGCGTGCACGACATTGCCCGCGCCCTCCACGATCACCAGGTCGTGGTCGTGGCCGGCGAGACGGGCTCCGGCAAGACCACCCAGCTTCCCAAGCTGTGCCTCGCCATGGGCCGCGGACTGCGCGGCAGAATTGCCGTTACCCAGCCCCGCCGCATCGCCGCCACCAGCGTCGCCGCCCGCGTCGCCCAAGAGCTCGGTGTCGAGCTCGGACGCGAGGTCGGCTTCAAGATTCGCTTCTCCGACAAGACCTCCCCAGACACCTACGTCAAGTTCGTCACCGACGGCATCCTGCTCGCCGAGCTGCATAGCGACCCCCAGCTGCGCGGCTATGACACCGTCATGATCGACGAGGCCCACGAGCGCAGCCTCAACATCGACTTCCTGCTCGGCTATCTGCGGCAGCTGCTGCCCCGGCGCCCGGACCTGCGCGTCATCGTCAGCTCCGCCACCCTCGAGACCGACCGCTTCTCTTCGTTCTTCCACGGTGCTCCCGTCATCGAGGTCTCCGGCCGCACCTACCCGGTCGAAGTCGTCTACCACCCCGCCCTGCCCGACGAGGACCTGCCCGACGCGATCGCTCGCGCCCTCGACGAGATCACCGAGCTCGACCCGCGAGGCGACGTGCTGGTGTTCCTGCCGGGCGAACGCGAGATCCAGGAGGCCTGCGACGCGCTCGAAGCGCGCCCGTACCGCCACACCGCCCTGCTGCCGTTGTACGGCCGACTGCCCCAACACGAGCAGCTCCGCGTGTTCCAGACCTCGCCCGAGCGGCGCGTTGTGCTGGCGACCAATGTGGCGGAGACCTCGTTGACCATCCCCGGCATCGCGTTCGTGGTCGACGCCGGATTGGCACGTATCAAGCGCTATCAGCCGCGTACCGGCATGACGCAGCTGCTGGTCGAGCCGGTCTCTCGCGCCTCCGCCGATCAGCGCAAGGGCCGCGCCGGCCGCGTGCGCAGCGGCGTGTGCTATCGGCTCTACGACGAAGACGACTTCGGCAACCGCGCGCCCTACGCCATCCCGGAGATCCAGCGCGTCGGCCTGGCCGGCGTCATCCTGCAGATGAAGGCCCTGGGGCTCGGACGCGTGGAGTCCTTTCCCTTCCTCGACCCGCCCTCCAAGCGTGCGATCGACGACGGCTACCGCGTGCTCGAGGAGCTCGGGGCGATCGACGAGCAGGGCGAGCCGACCGAGGTCGGACGCAAGCTCGCCGCGCTGCCCCTCGATCCGCGGCTCGGACGCATGCTGTTGGCGGCGCACGAGCGACGGTGTCTGCGAGAGGTGTCCATCATCGCGGCGGCCCTGTCGGTGCAGGATCCACGGGAGCGGCCGTTTTCCGCCCAGAAGCAAGCCGACGAGGCCCATCGGAAGTTCCGCGACGAGGCCTCCGATTTCGTGTCTCTCCTGAAGCTGTGGCAGTGGTACCACGACGCCCGGGGCCGATCGTCGCAGAGCCAGCTGCGAAAGCTCTGCCGTGACAACTTCGTGTCGTTCCTGCGAATGCGCGAGTGGGCCGACATCCACGCCCAGCTCCTGGAGCGCGGCCGCGAGCTGGGTTGGAACGCCGATGACTCCCCCGCCACCGGCGACACAATCCACCGCGCCCTGCTGGCCGGCCTGCTCGGCCGCATCGGTATGTGGCAATCCGACAAGCGGTCCTACGCCGGCGCAAGACAGACCCGCTTCGTGCTCCATCCGTCCTCGTCCCTCGCAAAGAAGCCGCCGGCCTGGGTGTTCGCCGCGGAGCTCGTGGAGACGTCCCAGCCCTTCGCGCGCACCGCCGCCGTGCTCGATCCGGCGTGGCTCGAGGACATCGCCGGTCCCTTGTGCAAGAGAAGCTACGCCGACCCCCATTGGGAAGAGCGCTCGGCGCATGTCGTCGTCCGTGAGCAGGTCAGCCTCTTCGGCCTGCCGATCGTGCACGACCGCCGCGTTCCCTTCGCCCCGATCAACCCCGTGGCGGCCCGTCAGCTGTTCCTGCTGCACGCCCTGGTGCGAGGCGAATACACCTCCCGCGGCAAGTTCTTCGAGCACAACCGCAACGTCCTCGACGAGGCCCGCCGGCTCCGCGACAAGGCCCGCCGAAGCGACATGATGTTCGACGAGGACGCGCTCCTGCCCTTCTTCGACGCACGCGTGCCCGACGACGTGTCGAGCGGCAAGAGCTTCGAGGCTTGGCGCAAGAAGGCCGAGTTCGACAACCCCGACGTGCTGAAGCTCTCGCTCGCCGACGTGCTCCAGGGCGAAGCGTCGGACCTGAATCGCACCCGGTATCCCGACGCGATATCGCTGTACGGCACGACTTTTCCTCTGACCTACAAGTTCGAGCCGTCCGAGGACGACGACGGCGTGACGCTCACGCTTCCCCTGGCGGTTCTGGCACAGGCCGATCCCGACGTGCTCGAGTGGACGATTCCCGCCTGGCACGAAGAGAAGATCCTGCTGCTGCTCCAGTCGCTTCCTCGCTCGATTCGCAAGGAGATCGCCCCGATCGGCGACGTAGCGCGGGAGATCGCCGCGGCGCACGCGCCCTTCGACGGACCGATGCTCGCCACGATGGCCCGGGACGTTCACTCCCTGACCGGGGTGCGAGTGCCTCCCGACGCGTGGCGCCCCGACGAGCTTCCGTGGCACTTGCGGTTCTTCTTCCGGGTCGTCGACGACGCGGGAAAGACACTGGGACAAGGACGGGATCTGAAGCCGTTGCAGCACAAGCTGGCCGCCCGGGCGCGCGAGACGTGGGCCGCCTCGACCCGCGTTGCGTGGGAACGCGCCGGCTTGGTCTCCTGGACCTTCGGAACCCTGCCCGAGCGCGTCTCCATCCAGGTCGCCGGCGGCTCGGCCTTCTGCTACCCAGCCCTGGTCGACGACGGTACAGCGGTATCCTTGCGAGCGATGTCGTCGCCCGAGGAGGCAACGCGATCGACCCACGGCGGGTTGCGCCGGCTGTTTCTCCTTGCGACCGGCGGAGGCCTAGGCGCGCTCGAACGCGCCATTCCCGGCAGCCTGCCCATGGCAGCGATCGCCGCGCACGTCGCGTCCAATGTGTCGGAGCTCCGCCGCCAGCTCGCCTTGCGGGCCCTGGACGACACGTTCGACTTGCTCGAGCCGTTGCGCTGGCCGCGCGACAAGACGGCATTCCTCGCCCGCTGGGAGAAAGGCCGATCTGCGCTGCAGCCCCGCCTGGCCGAAATGACTGCCCTGGCACAGGAGATCGGCACGGTGCTCACCAAGGTCGAGTCCACGCTGCGCCGTCTCGACGGCAAGCCCGGCGCCTCGCGCGCCGCCCTGGACGACGCGAGAGCCCATATCCCGGCCCTGTTGGCTCCCGGCCTGTTCGAGCGTACGCCGTGGGCTCGGCTCGCCCGGATTCCACGTTATCTGCGTGGGATTCAGATCCGGCTCGACCGCCTCCCCAACGACCCGAGGCGCGACGCCGACAAGGCGGCCCAAGTGGTTCCCCTGTGGCGGTCGCTGGAGGAGCGCGGCCCGTCGCTGCGCGCCCGGGGCGTGCCCGGCGAGGATCTGGAGTCGTTTCGCTGGATGCTGGAGGAGCTGCGCGTGCTGCTGTTCGCGCCCGAGCTCAAGACCGCCACGCCGGTCTCGCCGCAGAAGGCCGCGGACATGTGGAAGAGCTTGACGTCGGGCTAGCCCGCTCAGATGTCTCCCAGGTTCAGCCCGCCCGGGTACCAGTAGCTGGTGTACTGGCCGTAGCCGTACACCGTGATGCCCACGGGCACTGATGACGATATCTGGTGGTTGCCCCCGTTGACGTTGCCGAGCTGCACTCGAGCCACGTCGAAGCCACTCGCGCCGATGGCGGTGAAGCCGGTCACCGCCGCACCGTCGAGCGTGACCGCCGCGCCGTGCGGGGCCACGACGTTGACGAAGTTGCTCTCGTAGTTGGTCGGGGCGTGGAACAGGTAGCTCGAGCGGAACTGTTGCGAGGTCACGGCGATTGCCATCGCGGGGTCACCCGAGCCGCCCCCGGCGTCCTGGCCCTTCATGTACTGGGCAACCAGGATCTTCTTGTCGGCAGTGATGCGGGCCGAATCCGCCAAGTCGATTTCCACGTAGCCGCCCGCGTTCGCAATCGACGCCGGCCAGGCGCCGTTGGGCGGGTCGTAGACCAGGTTGGTGCCGGCTTCCGTTGCGATGATGCGCACGAAGGAGGCCTTCGGGCTGGCCTGGTTCGGAAGGCGCGGAGACGTTACGAGGTAGTCCATCCCGAGCGTCTTCACGCCAAACATCGACTCCTCGAGGTGGTCGCAATATCCCACGTTGGCCGGGACGAATGTGCACTTGTGGCCGCCGATGACCTGGATGGGCTTGGTGGACTGAACCCGCGTGCCGGTTAGGTCGTAGTTGCCGCTTCCCGTCGCCCCCACCACCTGTAGAATCTGGCCGCGCTGCAGCGTGATCGTGCCCGTGCCGTTGGCGGCCACGCCGGCCCCCGCAGCCACCGCACCAGTCGTCGGCCCGGGCAGCAGCGTGACCTGCGTATTGTCCTCCGACGCCACAACCGCGTAGAAGCCCGGATACCAGATGCCGCCCGACCAGTACCAGGAGTTGCGCGCCGCTACCATGTAGTCGTCCCGCCACGCATTCGTCGGGATCAGCAGCGACGCATCGTTCGTGTAGCTGAAGGTGCCGTTGAGCTGGTACTCTAGCGGGCTGAACTGGTAGACCGTCACCGGCTGCGTGGTGCGCACGCGATAGGCCGCGTCCGCCCCCGAGCCAATCGTCGTGGCCGTCGCCGTCATCTGCGACGTCCACGGCAGGGTGATCACTTGCACCGAATTCGCCGCGACCGTTGCCGACGTGACAGCGGTGCCGCCCTTGTCGATCGTGACCGTGGCCTGATTCGATGTGGAGTTCGACACCGCAACGGCGAAGTGGAACGTCGACGCCACCGCCTGCTCGGTCACCGTCGCGTAGTATTCGCACCCGATGTAGCTCATGCCCAACACCTGCGGCGAGCACGGTCCCGTGCACACTCCCTGGTCACACGAGCTGCCCATCACCGGATCGCAATCCACCGTCGTCCACCCCGAGCCGTCGTCCAGGCAGGTGCGCGCCGTGTTCCCCTGGCAGTCCTGCGTCCCCGGCAGGCACGTCACGCACCCGAGCGAGTTCGAGCATACCAGCGCCCCGCAGTCCTGCGGCGTCCCGTACATGCCCGTGGCGTCGCACTGCATCGCGCTGTTGCCCGAGCAATTCCACGTCGACGGCGTGCACAGCCCCAATGTTCCGTCGCAGTTCTCATCGACGTTGTTGCCGTTGATCTCCGTCGCCGCTGGGTTGATCGCCGGGTCCGCGTCGTTGCAATCTCCCGCCACCGTGCTGTAGCCCGCCGGCTGCGTGCACGCCGCTACGTTCGTGGCCGGATTGTCGACACCGTAGCCGTCACCGTCATTGTCCTGGTAGTACGTCGTCTGTACGCCGTCGTCGATCACGCCGTTGCAGTCGTCGTCGATCCCGTTGCACACCTCCACCGCCCCCGGATGCACCGCAGTCGAGGTGTCGTCGCAATCGCCCGCAACTGCCGAATAGCCGTTGGGCTGGGTGCACCCCTGCTGGTTCGTGGCCGCGTCATCCACGCCGTAGCCGTCGCCGTCCCCGTCCTTGTACCACGTGATGAGCACACCGTCGTCGATCAGCCCGTTGCAGTCGTCGTCGATCCCGTTGCAGATCTCGAGAGCTCCGGGATGAACATTCGGGTCGTTGTCATTGCAGTCGACCGACTGGTCGTAGCCGTCGTGATCGTTGTCCGGCAGGGCCGCGCCGCCCGTGCCCCCGGTATTCGCACCGCCACTGCCTCCGCCGCCCGTCGCGGCCGTGCCGCCCGTGCCGCCGCTGCCCCCAACTCCGCCGCTGCCGCCCGCCCCGCCCGTGGCGCCGGCTCCTCCTCCCGCACCCGCACTACCCGTGGTCGAGCTGCCCGAGCTGCAGCCAACCACAGAAGCAAGGATCGCAGACGCAACGACGGACCACGCGAGACGACGGAAACTGGACATGGGGAACCTCCCGATACGGGGAAAGCGGGCGCCGACAAATCGCGCCGTAATGGAACACGATAGCTGGATCGTTGGTGGTGGGCAAGCCGCTGCGGGGCGACACGAGCGCGAACGTGAGCCCTTGACCCGCCCGGCCCCTTCGGCCAGAGTCGGCCCCCTTCCCGGAGGCTCCCATGGGCAGCACCATCGTCGAGAAAATCCTCGGTTCCCACGCAGACCGCACCGTCCGCCCGGGCGACATCGTCGACATCCGCATCGACGTGCGCGCGGCCCGGGACTTCGGCGGCGCCAATGTCGTGCAGCACGTGCGCGCCGCCCGCCTCCCCATCCACGACCCGTCTCGCACGTTTTTTACGTTCGACTGCAATCCCACCGGCAGCGACCAGAAGTACGCCACCAACCAGCAACTGTGCCGCGAGTTCGCCCGCGACAACGACATCCGCGTGTTCGATATCGACCAGGGAATCGGCACCCACCTCGCCATGGACCGGGGCCTCGTGCGCCCCGGCGACACCTTCGTGTCCACCGACTCCCACGCCAACATCCTCGGCGCCGTCTGCGCCTTCGGCCAGGGCATGGGCGACCAGGACATCGCCCACGCGTTCGCACGCGGCTCGGTCTGGTTCAAGGTGCCCCGCTCCTTCAAGGTCGTCCTGCGCGGACTGCCTCGCAAGACCGCGACCCCCAAGGACGTCACCCTCGCGCTGCTGCGCAAGTTCGGCGCCAACGGCCTTCTCGGCGTGGCCGCCGAGCTCTATGGCGAATATGTCGATCGTCTCGACCTCGCCGGCCGCATCACCATGGCCTCCATGTTCACCGAGATGGGCGCCATCATCGGCCTGTTCCCGGTCAATGACGCTGTCGCAACCGAGCTCGCCGCCTCCAGCGGCGCAACCATCCGGCGCATCGAGGCAGATCCCGACGCGGTCTACGCCGAAGTGCACGAGGTCGACATCGACGGGCTCGGCCCCATGATTTCTCGCCCGGGTCACCCCGAAGATGTCGTGCCCGTCTCCGAGGTCGCGGGCACCCCGATCGACAGCGCCCTGGTGGGCTCCTGCACCAACGGTCGCATCGACGACCTGCGGGCCGCCGTCCGCGTGTTGGACGGCAGGAAGGTAGCGCCGGGCGTGGTCTTCAAGATCGTGCCCTCGACCGACGCTATGTGGCAGTTGGCGTTGCAGGAGGGGCTCATTGGGAAGCTCAAGAGCGCGGGCGCGATGATTGGCAGCGCCGGCTGCGCGGGCTGTGCCGCCGGCCAAGTCGGGCAGAACGGCCCCGGCGAGGTCACCATCACCACCGGCAACCGCAACTTCGCCGGCAAGCAGGGCAAAGGCGCCGTCTACCTCGCGTCCCCCGAAACCGTCGCCGCCTCCGCGGCCCTCGGCGTGCTCGCCAGCGTCGAGGACCTGTCCTCCGGCGGCCCCGCCAGACTGCCACGCAAGCCGCGCCCCCCGTCCGCTGCCTCGGAATCCCACGCAGCCGCCGGGCCCAAGCCCACCCGCGTGCGCGGCCGCGCCTGGGTCATCCCCGTCGACAACATCGACACCGACATGATCTTCCACAACCGGCACCTGGCCGTCACCGACCGCGCCGAAATGGGCCAGTACGCCTTCGGCAACCTGGCAGGATACGAGTCGTTCGCCCGCGACGCCCGCCCCGGGGACATCATCATTACAGGGCGCAACTTCGGCGCCGGCAGCTCCCGCCAGCAGGCCGTCGATTGCTTTCTTGCCTTGCAGCTCTCCGCCGTTGTCGCGGTGTCCTTCGGCGCCATCTACGAGCGAAACGCGATCAACGCCGGCCTGCCCATCCTCAGCGCCCCGGCGGTGGGTTCCGGCATCCAGACCGGCGATGAGGTCGAGCTCGACTTCGAAACCGGCAAGATCCGCGTTGCCTCACGCAACCTTTCCGTGGACGGGGAGCCGTTCGCAGACGTCCAGCTCGCCATCTATCGTCGCGGCGGGCTCCTGGAGAAGGAGCATCAGTCATGAGCAGAATCGGCCAGGCAGGTCGCCTCGGGTCCGACGTGCGTTCGGACTGCCATGTAACGTGCGAGCTCCGCGACGGCGGGGGAATCGAGCTCGATGTCCAGTCCAAGGTCGATTGGCTCTTCGCCGGCAAGATACGGGCGCAAGCCCGGGCGGTGCTCGAGGCGCTGGGCGTGCGCCACGCTCGACTCGCGATCCGCGACGCGGGCGCCCTTCCGTGGACGTTGGCCTCGCGCATCGAGGCCGCGGCCAAGGCCGCCGACCCGTCGCTCGCGGGTGAATACTTGCCGGAGGCCGCAACAGATGGGCAGGCGACGACCTCGCGCACACGCCTGCGCCGCTCGCGCCTGTACCTGCCCGGCAACGAGCCCAAGTTCATGATCAATGCCGGGCTGTACGGGGCCGACGCCCTGATCCTCGATCTGGAAGACTCGGTCGCACCGGAGCACAAGTTCGCGGCGCGCTATCTGGTGCGCAACGGCCTGCGCTGCCTGGAGTTCGGCGGCGCCGAGCGCATGGTTCGCATCAACCAGGGCGAGCTGGGCCTGCAGGATCTGGACTGCATTATCCATCACAACGTGCATGTCGTGCTCTTGCCCAAAGCCGAGTCCGCCGAGCAGGTGCGCGCCGTCGACGACCGCATCGCCGCGCGCCTGGGCACCAACCACAACGTGCTTCTCATGCCCATCATCGAGAGCGGCAAGGGCGCCTGGTTCGCCTACGACATCGCCTCGGCAGCCAAGTCCGTCGTCGCCCTCGCCATCGGCCTCGAGGACTACACCGCCGACATCGGCACCCAGCGCACCGCCGAGGGCAAGGAGAGCCTGTGGATGCGCCAAGCGGTCATCAACGCCGCCCGCGCCGCCGGCGTCCAACCCATCGATACCGTCTTCTCGGACGTGGCCGACAGCGAGGGATTGCGCCAGAGCGTGCTCGAGGCCAAGAGCCTCGGATTCGACGGCAAGGGCTGCATCCACCCGCGCCAGATCCCGATCATCCACGAGGCCTTCGCACCTACGCAGAAGGAAATCGACCGCGCGGTCAAGATCGTGCGCGCCTTCGACGACGCCCGCGCCCGCGGCCTGGCCGCCGTCTCCCTCGGCTCCAAGATGATTGACCCGCCCGTCGTCAAGCGCGCCATCCATACCGTCGAGCTGGCGGTCGCCTGCAAGGTATTGCCCCCCAACTGGAAGGACACGGAGGTGGCCTCATGAGCGAGCTCGTCAAGAACGCCGCGGGACGAGTCGTCCCTACCGAGATCAACGGCCGCCCCGGCGTTCCCTACATGGGAGTCGCCGCCTATCGCCCCACCGGCAACAAGCTCGCCCCGCCCATCCGCTCCTGCGCCGATTACCCGCTCGACGGCAACAAGGTCGTCGGCAGCCTGCGCGAGGCCCTCGAGCGCTGCGAGCTGAAGGACGGCGCCGTCATCAGCACGCACCACCACTTCCGCAACGGCGATCTGGTGGCCAATCCGCTGTGGGACACCCTGGCCGACATGGGCCTCAAGGACCTCATGTGGGCGCCGTCCGCCGCGTTCGCTTGCCACGCTCCGCTCATCAAGTACCTCGACAACGGCGTCATGCACCACATCGAAGGAAGCATGAACGGCCCCCTGGGCGAGTATTGCTCCGCCGGCAAGATGCGCGGCCTCGGCGTGCTGCGCTCCCACGGAGGCCGATACCAGGCCATCCAGGACGGCGAGCTACCCATCGACGTCGCGGTCATTGCCGCCCCCACCGCCGATCCCCTGGGCAATGCCAATGGCGTGCGCGGCCCCTCGGCCTGCGGCCCCCTGGGCTTCGCTCTCGCGGATTCCCTCTATGCCAAACGCGTCATCGTCGTCACCGACAACCTCGAGCCCTTCCCCTGCATCCCCTGGCAAATCCAGGGGCAGAACGTCGATTATGTCGTCAAGCTCGACAAGGTCGGTGACCCCGCCCAGATCGTCAGCGGCACCACCCAGGTCACCAAGAGCCCCGACCGCCAGCTCATCGCCGAAATGGCCGCCAGGTTCGTCGCCGAGACCGGCATCATGCGCAACGGCTTCTCCTTCCAGGCGGGCGCCGGCGGCATCACCCTGTCCTTCGCCCTCTACCTGAAAGAGCTGATGAAAAAGGCCGGCGTCAAGGCCCGCTTCATCCGCGGCGGCTCCAACAAGTATCTCGTCGACATGCTGCGCGAGGGCTTCACCGACTTCATCCTCGACGGCCAGACCTTCGACCTCGACGGCGTGCGGTCCATGCACGAAGACCCCCGCCGGCACATCGATACCAGCCCGTTCACCAGCTACAACTATCACGGCAAGGGCAATTTCGCCTCGATGATTGACGTGGTGATGCTCGGCGCCACCGAAGTCGACGTCAACTTCAACGCCAATGTGGTGACTCATTCGGACGGCGCCCTGCAGCACGGCATCGGCGGCTGGCAGAACTGCCTGTTCTCCAAGTGCACGATCCTGGCCGTGCCCAGCTTCCGCGATCGCATCCCCGTGCTCGTCGACAAGGTCACCACGCTCTGCGGCCCGGGCGAGCTCATCGACGTGGTCGCCACCGAACGTGGCATCGCCATCAACCCGCGCCGCACCGATCTCATCGAGGCAGCGAGGAACTGCTCGGTTCCCATCAAGCCCATCGAGCAGCTCAAGGCCGAGGTCGACCGCTTGACCGGCGGGCCACCCGAACCTGTCGCCCTGGGTGACAAGATCGTCGCGGCCATCAAGTGGGTCGACGGCACTGTCATCGACAGCGTGCGCCAGTCGCGCTTCCCGTGAGCCCCAACCTCCCTTGACCCTCCTCGAGATCTTCCTGCTGGCTCTGGCCCTGGCCGTCGACGCCTTCTCGGTCGGCGCCGCGGTCGGACTCGACCACAGGCATCCCAGGCAGATCTTCCGCCTGTCGTTCCACTTCGGGCTCTTCCAGGCCCTGATGCCCCTGGTTGGCGCCCTTGCCGGCACGCTGCTGCTGCGCTGGGTCAGGCAGTGGGACCACTGGGTCGTCTTCGCCGTCCTCGGGCTCGTCGGCGGCCACATGATCTACGAGGCCGTCCACGGTACCGAGCACTCCCGCACCAAGGTCGACCTGACCCGCGGCTGGAGCCTCGTGGGACTGTCCGTCGCCACCAGCATCGACGCCCTCGCCGCGGGCCTCGGGCTCGCGATGTCCAACGCGCCCATCGCCCTGTCGGTCACGATCATCGGCCTGGTGGCCGCCGCCGCAACAGCGTTTGCCATGCTGGCGGCCGGGAGGCTCCTGCACGGATTGGGCAAGAAGGCAGACATCGTGGCAGGCCTGGTGCTCATCGCGATCGGCGTGCGCACGCTGCTGCAGCACACGGGCATGTGGTGATCGGAACGGCTCGTTGCCCGGCTCCCCACGCCGCGGCGTGCCGGGTCTTTCAGCTCCGTGGCCCTCCTCACCATTGACTGCAGTCGCCGATGTGCCATCGTCCGCCAGCCGCACTCCTCACACCTGTGCGGGTGTCCGTGGGCTCATCGCTGCCGCTCTCCGAACTCGTCATGGTCCAGTCTCCGACCCCGAATACCGTCCCGGTCCCCCACCCCGGCCTCCTGGGGATTCGACGCACATCGTGGCTCGTGCTCGCTGTCGCGACCGTCTTCTATGTGATTCACTTCGTCTATACCCAGCCGCTCGAGCACAATCCCGACTCCGGCTCGCATATCGCGTACATCCGCTACGTGGCCGAACACCACGCCGTTCCTGCCGCGTCGGTCTGCTCCGAATGCCACCATCCTCCCGCGTACTACCTGGTCGCCGGCGCGCTCTGGCGTGCCCTCGCCGACGCCGGCGTCACCGACCCCGCCCGAGGCGTGCAGCTCCTGTCCATCGTGCTCTTCCTGGCCTTCGCCGTGGTCAGCGCCGCCTCGATCGCCCGGTTGGTGTCTCGCCCCTACCAGCAGGTCCTGGCCACCGCCTTGGTCGCCCTCTGGCCCTACAGCATCCTCAACTCCACCAGGATCAGCAATGACGTCGCCCTGTATGCCACGTCGGCATTCGCGTTCTACTTCCTGGTACGCTGGTATCAGGACGGCAAGACCCGCTGGATGGCCGCGGCGGCAGCCGTGGCCGCGTTGAGCCTGTTCATCAAGGAGAGCGCTCTGACGCTCGTCGCGTCCCTCGTCGCCGTCGCGTTCCTGGGGATATGGCGCGCCAAGGACAGGCGGCGCGTCGCTCGGCGCGCTGTCCCGCTGGTGGCCGCCCTGATGTTGGTCGCCGGGCTGCAAGGCGTCTTGCGGGGCAACCAGGCGGCCGGCATCCTGCCCAGGGTGCTGGGCTCGGCCTACAAGCCCCAATCCTCCGAGCTGGCTCCCCGCACCCTCCGAGCCTACTTGACCTTCGACGTCAAGGCCTTCGTCTCCACGCCCTACGCGCTGGCGGCGATGCGTACCTACCGAAGCTTGGAGCCCACCTACTGGAATCACCTGCTCAAGTCGAGCCTGCTCGGCACCCGCAACCAGTTCTTCTTTCGCATGCCGAACGCCATCGATTCCAACGAGCACATCGCCCTCGCGCTCAACTATGCCCTGCTAGCGCTGACCGCGTTCCTGGCTTTGGCCCTCGTACTCACCTGGAAGCACGGCTCGGCATGCCGCCCCTTGTGCTTCGTTGCCGTGGCTGGCTACGTGGCTGTCGGCCTCGCCTTCCACATCGTTATCCCCGCCGGCCACCACGCGGACTTCCGGTTCATCTTCCCCGTCGTCGTGCCCATGTCGGTGTTGCTGGTCGATGCCATGGACGCCCTGCGCCGACGCGGTTCCGTTCTCTGGCACGGCGGCTACCTCGTGGGAAACGTATTCATGGCGCTCTCGCTCTGGTACTTCCTGCCCATGGAGCTGCCCCGTCGAACGTTCGCATCCCCGCGGCCGGCCGCCACGCCCGCGACAGCCCCCCGGCCCGGATCTTCAATCGGTCCTCCGCGCCCGCACGGCATACTCTTGCCGCTCTTGCGCCGGTGAGCCGCCCCTGGTCAACGGCTCTCCCATCCGGCGGTACGCCCCCCAGATGAGACGATATCCATCGCCGTTCCGGCAGCCGTGCGCTCGCTGCCGTGGGCCTCGCAGCGTGGGCCGCAGGCTTCGGTAGGGATGCATCGCCACCGGCTCGTGGGCGTGGACGCCGACGACATCGACCTGCCCACTCCGGGCGGGCGTGTGGGGCCCGGTCCCCGCCAGGCTCACTCCTTGCCCAGCAGCCCCGCCTTCAGCCCCTTGTTGGGCGGCTTGCTCAGCCAAATCGAAAGGAACGCGCGCGCGAAGTCGTCGCCAGGGATCGTGCCCTTGGCCGCTCCCTTGACCACGACCTCGAGCCCCTTGCCTTGCAGGTATGTGAACTGCATCGAGTCGCCCACGGCCATCGCCGTCATCCACGAGTTGAGCTTGTTGATCCGATCCTGCAGCGCGGGAAGCTGGCCGCTGGCGTTGCGCTCGAATCCTTCGTTCCAGGCGTTCGTGATGTCGCTCCGATCCACCGCACGCACGAACTTCAACACCAACCGCTTCGCCTGCGTCGACTGCAGGATCGCGTTCGCATCCTGCGACTTGCTCTCCAAGTACAGTCCCGCGACGTACACGTCGACGTTGAAGATCGTGGCCTCGCGGATCCCCATGCCGTTGAGTACCAGGGCCTTGCCTTCGACCTGGATGTTGTCGGGCATCTCGAAGCCCCCC
>JAJZQG010000035.1 GCA_021847645.1 Myxococcales bacterium | reverse complement strand
CGAGGGCCTCGGCGACCGGATGGCCAGCACCGAGCACGCCAACTTCCTGACCACCGTCGCCATCCTGCGGGAGCGAAGCCCGCGCGGCATCGTCGATGACCGGCTGCTGGGGCGCAAGGTTCCCGAGCGCATCGCGCAAGTGGCGGTGCAGAGCTTGACCCGAGGCCGCACGGTGGCATCGAGCTCGGAGGCAGGCGTGGATCTGCTGGCCCACATGCTGGCCATGTGGCTGGCCAAGCATGCGCGAACGGCCTGAGGCACAGCGTCAGAATGCGTAGCTGATCGTCGTGCCCACGCTGGGCCCGCCGCTCGTGTAGGTTCTGGCCTGGTAGCCACCGCGCACGCCAAGCTGGAACCCGGCCCCCGCGTCGAATTGCACCTCGGTCAGCAGACGCACGCCGTAGCGGTCCGCATGGGGCATGTCCGTGACCTCGATGATCGGCGCTATCTGCACCGTGTCTGTCGCCGAGATGTCCATCCGGCTGTAGAACCGCGTGCCGAACGTCTCAATGCTCTCGAACCCGAAGGTCATGTGCGTGCCGTAGGGATCACCCATCAGAAGCGCGCCTCCTCCGCCCATCGAGAAGCCCACTTCGGTAACGCTGGTCAGCAGCTCCGCATCGAGGAAGAAGCTGTCGGCAGCCCGGAATCGGACCTTGGGGGACGCGTAGTTCAGGCCAACCTGGTACTTCGCTTTGTCCGTTTCGTGCGGCACGACCGACTGGCCCCGGACCACACCGGCGCGGATGCTGAACTCGGAGACCACGCCCAGGGGGCGATACGTATATCCGGCTTCGCTACGCCAGTATCGGTCCGCGATTCCCTCCGGGTGGACCGGGCCGCCGGCCGTTTCGGCGACCATGGCGTCGGTGTCTCCGAAGTACACGAACTCCCCGGAAGCAAATGCCACCGATCGCCGCTCGCCGAGCCGCTGCGCGAGCGCGCGCTCCCTCATGTCCTCCAGGTCCTCGGGCACCTCCACGCGAAACATCGCGTCGCGCGATGCGAAAGCAGGAAGCGTCCTGCCGTCGACGGTTTCGAGCTCGATGCAGTACTCGAGCCACGGGTCCTCGATCTGGCTGCCCGGCAGCACAGCCAGATACGGTCCGTCGGAGGCGCGCTGGAACGGCTGGGTCTTGATGGCAGGGCTGTTCGCCGATCGCCACGCGACCCACGCGCGGCGCACCAGGTGCGGGTTGTCGATGTCCGCACGGATGCGAAGGTCCTGGTGTGCGAGCGCGGTGGAGACAGGCGCATGGTGCACCGCGGGAATCACCGGGACTTGTGGCGCTGCCGACTGCGTGGCGGACGGCGGGACCGATAGCGTTGCAGCCGGCGCGGGCGACGAAGCTGCCGGTGGCGCGTTGGACACCCTCGCAGCGCTCGCGGAAGGGGCGGAGGGCGCCTGCGCAAGCGCTGGAAGGGAGATGGAGACGATGGCCAAGGCCGCAAGCAGGCAGGCACCTGGCAGGGCGTCGGCCGGTGACGACATCCGAAGCTTGGACGACATCCGAGTTACCATTGGTACGTCACTCCTGCACCCACGCCAGGACCGGCGTGATGGATCGTCCTGCCCTGGTACGAGCCGCGCAGCGACACGACCAGCGACGGCACGACGCGATAGCCCACTTGCACGATGCCCCGTGCGCCCACCTCACCTGCTCCCGACGACGTCTGGTCCGCGGGACGCTTGTCATCGACCGGAGTCGGCGTGGGATCGGATAGTCCGGCCGGCTGGTTGGTGACCTCGCTTCGCAGCACGATAGGCACCCGGGGGAAGCTGTTGAGCTCGAGCTGCGTGAAGCCGCGCAGGCCGACGCCTCCCAGGAATTCGCCGCCCAGCAACAGGTTCGTGCGCTTGTCGTTGCCCAGCCGGATCATCCCCTGCCCGCCGCCCGACGTGCCCTCGTCGCGCAACCCGACAACGGCCCTGCCAATGAACGACACGAAGTCCGAGGCGCCCAGCTCCAGCTCGAGATAGCCGTAGGTCAGACCAATCCGGCGAGGCTCACGACCGAGCACGTCCAGATCGTCGATGGTGCCGCCGGCCCCGCGGAAGACACCAAAGCCGGAGCGTACGGCCCTCACGCCGATATCGCCATAGCGCAGGCTGAACCAGCCCTCGGTCTGCCACGCATAATCATTGCCGCGCAGGCGGTTGTAGTCCGCATAGTCGGTCAGCATCGAGAAGGTGGCTTCCCGATGCGGCGGCGGCGCGGGCCTGGGAACGGCCTCGACGCCGGCGCTGATGGGCTGTTCCGCGCTCCCGCGCACCGGCTCGGCGCGTCCGTCGGGGCTCGAGGCCTCGATGAAGAACTCGAGCCGCGGCGACTCGACCTGCGGGGCGGGCACGACCGTGGTGAAGTATCCCGGCCCCGCCGGTCCCATGGGTTGCGACGCATACGCCACTTGCCCCGCGTTGCGCACGTGAAGCACGGCGCCGGTGGCCGGGCCCTGCAGCTCGATACCGATGCTCAGCGGCGACTGCTCCATCACGTTGGAGGGCACGGCGAACTGCCTCGCACCGGGCTGCATTGGCGCGGCCTGCGCCGGGCGCTCGGTTTCCAGCAGCCTGCGCAGCGCCTGCGCCTCTTCGTAGAGCACGGGCGCATAGCGTCCGCTCGGCCGCGCGCGAACGTAGTCCTCGTACGCGCGAATGCGCGTGACCGGGTCGGCTCCCCGCAGCGAGTCGAAGATGCGCGTGAGCTCCGCGGCCTCGGGATCCGTGGGAATCTTCTCCGGCGGCGCCTGCGGCTCCGGCGCTGCAGGTCCGGCCGCGGCTGCCGGCGCTGCCTCCGGCACGGCAGGCGCTGGCGTCGCCACGTGCACCACGATGACGTCCCCGGCCTTGGGCTCTCGGGTCAGATTGCCCTCCGCACGCGCCAGCGACAGATGAGTGCCAATCTGGGTGAGCCTGAGCGACCCGATCCGGAAGCGATCCTCGAGCACGCGACCCGTGATCGGGTGCTTGACTCTCAGCGGGCGCCAGATCTCGACGACATCGCCCGGGGCCAGGTGGGCGTCCTGCCCGAGATCGAGGATCAGGTCGCCGGCGTCGAGCGAGACGACGTGATAGGACACGCTCGGCGACGCAGGGGGTGGATCGCCGGCACGGGCCGTGGCGGGCCACGAGCAGGCGAGCGCGAGTCCGATCGCTGAAAGGTGTAGCGCGCGTCGCAGGCCGGGTGGCCGGCCAGCAGTCCTCGTCGCAAGCCAATGCGTGGTAGTTGGGTGGCGCATACCTCGATCCTCTTGACTGGGGTGAGCCGCTGCCGATGTCCCGCGCAAGGAACTAGCAACGGACGGGCCAGCTCGATTCGTCAGCGGCGAATCGCAGGCGCAAGGCACCACGGCCGCGACGGTCGAGCGCGGGACTGTTGCCGTGCGACAACGGCTGAGACGCAAAGACGACACCCGGTCGGGGCTCGGGGCCAAAACGCAACGCCGCCGCGCCGCACGACTCGCGAAAACCGCCGACAGCGGGCCGTCCGCGCCGCTTGTTTCGCGGGGCGACGTCAGCTATGCCATGCGGCCGACGAGGACAGCCATGATCTACGAAAACGAAGAGGAGCTGCGCGATCGGATCGAGGCCCTGGCCGGGCGCCGGATCACCGGGCAGATTCCGATCTTCGTCGACTCGTCCGCGTACATGGGGATCTACGGCGGCAGCGTGCTGCGCCTGGCGGACAACGACTACTTCGTGTTGGGCGACACGCGCGAAGGGCGCTTCGGCATCGACGATCAGCCGAAGTTCTGGGTCAAGTACACGGTGGACCTGACTACCGGCGAGCGAAAGATCGTCAAGCTGGTCTTCCACGAGCAGTTCACGATCTCGATGGGGCTCATCAAGGTCCGCTGCACGCGCAACCCGGCCAAGGAGAGCGCCATTCTCGACCTGGTGCGGGGGCATCCGCGCTTCATGCAGGGAACGACCGCGCTCGACCGCCTCGGCCACCAGGTCCGCGTCATCGACCAGATTCGCGGGCGCAGCCTCTACGAGCGCCTCGAAGCCAGTGACATGAGCCACGAGACGTATGTCGCCCAAGTGCTCCCGGGGGTCATGTCGGAGCTGGTGGAGTGCATCGACGCCATCGGGGAGCTTCACAAAGCCGGGCAGCACCACGGCGACATCCGCAACGATCACATCCTGGTGGACACCGAGACGGGCGCCTACAAGTGGATCGACTTCGACTATGACGTCAACTTCACCGACTACGACATATGGAGCATGGGCAACGTGCTCAACTACGTAGTCGGCAAGGGAATGCACACGTTTCGCGAGGTCCAGCGCAACCCCGAGGCGTACCCGTACTTGCAGGGGAGCCTGGACGACGGCGACGCGCTGGCACTCTACAAGCACAGGGTCGCGAGCCTGGGCAAGCTGTTTCCCTATCTGCCGAAGGGATTGGGCGAGGTGCTGTCGCGCTTCTCCTTGGGAACCGATCAGCCCTATGAAGATCTGGCGAGCCAAGCCAGGGACCTGCGCGACGTCTTCGGCCTGAGCAAGTAGCAGCTCGTTGGCGGCCGCGGCGGCCCGGGCCGTGGGGTGCCTGTGTCAGGACCGCCTGGCCAGCAGAACGGATTCGGCCGGGAGCTGGGAGGGAATCACCCGTAGCAGCCAGGTGCGCGGCGTGATGGTCGCCGGCGATTGGAACGCTTCCACGTTGCATGCGATCACGTGCCCGCTGATCGGCATCGCCACACCGTGGGCCTCGTCGCCCGCCGTGTGCAGCGTTAGCCCCACATAGCCTTGCTCGATCAGCTGGATGTCTTCGGGCGGCGTCATGGACATGATGGCGCCGGCGGCCTGCAGGAACGTCTCCTCGATGCCTACCAGGACTGTTCCGTCTTCGTCCAGGCGAGCCCACGCGTGGTGAGGAAGGAACAGCACGTCGCCCGGCTGCAGCGGCGACCCGGGCCCGACGGCGGCGTCGGGCTCGTCGCCCGCGGCTCCGGGCTGCACCAGCCGCAACGCGCGTTGCACCGGACTCAACAGCTCCTTGCGCGTGAAGGGCTTGGGCACGTAGTCCATCGCCCCCAGGCGCAGCGCCTGCACCGCCGTACGGATCGTAGGGTATCCGGTAATCATGATGACCGGAACCGATGAGCCCATCTTGCTCATCTTGTCGAGAAGATCGATGCCGCTCATCGCAGGCATCATGAGGTCCGTGATGACCAGGTCGAACTGCTCGCGGCCAAGCTTGTCGATGCCTTCCGCGGCGGTGAACACCGCGTCGACACGGTAGCCCAGCCGCGACAGGATCTTGCGCAAGCTGGCGTGCACGACCTCCTCGTCGTCGATGACGAGAATCCGCTTTGCTCCCATGTGGGCCGGGTCGTTACTCATCGCATCCCATCCTCCCTTGGTCCGTGGTCGCGCGCAAGGCTTCCCGGGGCCGGCATGGACCGCGCTGCAACCGAAGTCCTCGCGTCGGGCTCGCGGGCGCCGGGCAGGGAGATGTAGAACGTGGCTCCTTGGCCCGGCGCGCTCTCGACACGGATCCTTCCGCCGTGATCGTCGATGATGCTGCGCACCGCGGCGAGCCCCAGCCCGTTGCCGTGCGCGCCCTTGGTCGAGAAGAACGGCTCGAAGATCTTCGGCAGATGCTCGGCGGGGATCCCGCAGCCCTGATCCGATACTTCGATCTCCACCCGCCCCGGCTCGCCGGGTTCCGCCCGCACCGTGATCGCGCCAACGCCACCCATCGCGTCGCGCGCGTTGATGATCAGGTTGAGCATGACCTGCTGCAACTGGTTGGGATCCGCCAGCACCATCAGATCGGTCGGGTTCATCTGCAGGTCGAAGCGGATGTCCTGGAAGGACACTTGCCTCTGCACCAGCCCCAGCGCTCGGCGCACGATCGTCTGCACCGCAACCGCTTGCCGGTCCGGCGCGCGCTGCCGGGAGAAGTCCAGAAGATCCCGCACGATCTGCCTGCAGCGCATCGTCTCGCGCACAATGAATGCCAGGTCTTCCCGCATCGGGTCGTCGTCGGCCAAGGGCACCATCATGTCTTCCGCATACGACAGGATACCGGTCAGCGGGTTGTTGATCTCGTGCGCAACGCCCGCCGCCAGCTTGCCCACGGCCGCGTGCTTCTCGGTCTGCAGCAGCTCCTGCTGCATGCGACGAGTCCGGGTCACGTCCCGCGATACGCTGCAGATGCCCACGGTCGCCCCGCGGTAGTCGCTCATCAGCAGCCGCTCCGAGATGATGATCCGCTCCTCGCCGCGCACCCGCAGGTGCTCCTCGTCGCTGCGATGCGTCTTGTCGACCAGGATGGCCTCGTCGTTGGCCCGGATGACCTGCGCCACCTCGGGCGGGAACAACTCGGCGGCGGTCCGGCCCACCATCTGGGCCGGCTCGAGGCCGAAGAACCGCGCCGCGCTCGGATTGACGAGCTGGTAGCGCCCCTGGACGTCGGTGATCGTGATGATCGCGCGCACGGTTCCGAGGATCTGCTCGAAGCGCCGGGCCGACTCCTCGGTCTCGCGCTTGAGCAGCACCTGCTCGGTCACCTCGCGCGACGTCACCACGACACTCATCTTGCCCCCGCTGGCCCGCACCGGGCTGGCCGTCACCTCATGGTAGGCCTCGTCCTCGTCCGGACGGCTCCCGATGCAGCCATGCTGCTGCACCAACGAGAACGGCTTGCCCTCGCGCACCACGCGCATTCGCGGGCAATCCGTCATCGAATCCCACGTGCCGCACGGCCTGCACACCGCGTCGCAGCACAAACGCCCCACCACGTCCTCGAACCGCATCCCGGTGACCTCTTCGAACCGGCGGTTCACACGCTCGATGCGCCCGTCGTAGTCCACCACGACCACCAAGTCGGGCAGGCTGTCGAGGATATCCTGCAGACGGGTCCGGTCCGCCCGGATCTCGCCCTCGAGCTCGGTCTTGAGCGCCAGCTGGTCCCGCAGGTTCTGCGCTGCTTCGTCCAGGTCCCAAAACACCCGCGCCATGTTGTGATCCATCACCCGCACCCGCTCGGGCACACGGCGGTAGATCTCGTCGCGCACGCTGTCGATTCCCGTCAGCTCGATCACCAGCTCCAGGCCGTGCAGAGCCAGCGCGCTGTCCAGCTCCATGAACGTGGCCCAGCCGTGCTCCCGCGCAAATCTCATGCCCGGCGCGTCCGGCCGGATGTCCACCACGCCCAGGATGTCCAACGAAAGCGTCGCCAGGCGCTTCTGCACCACGAGCTCGAGGACAGCCCGACACCCCTCACCACCACCGACGAACACGGTTTTCATGAGCGTTCCGCTGCTCGAGCGCTAGCGCAGTCCTAACAGAATCCGGAGCCTTTGCAACAGGCTTGTCCGGCGTCCTGCTGGCCGCAAGCAGCGTGCAGCACACGAGCCCGGCGACCTGTCGTCCCCGCTCAGAGCTGGACGCAGCGAACCTTCCCTCCAACCGGGAACTGCAGGTTGACCTCGGTACGGTTGTTGGCCGCGTTCTGGTCCTCGTTGGGCGCGTCGTCGGCCGCAGGCAGGATCGTCCCCACGATACCGTAGGTGACCTTGCGGTTCTGCGGCAGCGAGTCAATCGGCACGGAGTAGACGACCTGCAGGGCCACGACCGGCGTTCCGCGGCGCGATGCGGGCGGCGCTATGGCCTTGGACGTGGAGCACAGATCGCGCCCGCCCACGGAGACCACGAGCGTGACGAGCTGCTGCTGCTGGCCAGCAGAGCCGTTGTTTCCCACGTCGAGAGCCACCTGACGGACATATTCGGTGCGTGAGAATTGCAGATCGCGCTCGCGGCCGATCGCTATCCAGTAGTCCGGGCCGACCAGCGTGGTAGCGGGCACGCGAGGCGCAAGAGCAGGGCGCGCAACGGCAACGTCCGCGGCACCCGAGACGACAACCCCGATGGCAACTGCGAAGAGGGTCTTCCACATGGGCGTGCTCCTTGTCCGGCCGGACAGCGCACACCGCATCCTGCGGCGAGCGAGTCGTCGTTCGCTACGCGGCAGTCCGCCGTCGGCCGCCTCCCGGTTCCGTACATGTAAGCATCCGAGGCCGGCTTGGGAACCGGGCCCGGACACAACCCCCTTCCCCTTCGTACCTCGCTGCACTAGGAACGAGCAGTCTCCATTTCCGGCCGCGTCCGCGGTTCCACGCCCTTCTTTCGAGGTGATCATGAACGTCGTCCACGGCTTTCGTCTCGTCGAGCAGCGCTTCATCCGCGAGCTCGAGACCGATGCGCGCCTCTACGAGCACGTTGCCACCGGCGCACAGCTGCTGTCCCTGGTCAACGACGACGAAAACAAGGTATTCGGCATCACCTTCCGCACGCCCCCGGCGGATTCCACGGGCGTCGCGCACATCCTGGAGCATTCGGTGCTGTGCGGCTCGCGCAAGTACCCGGTCAAGGAGCCCTTCGTCGAGCTGTTGAAGTCGTCGCTCAAGACCTTCCTCAACGCGTTCACCTACCCGGACAAGACCTGCTACCCGGTGGCGAGCCAGAACGTCCGGGACTTCTACAACCTCGTCGACGTCTATCTCGACGCGGTGTTTCATCCACGCATCACGCCCGAGGTGCTGATGCAGGAGGGCTGGCACCTGGAGACGGACGGCCCGGACGCGCCCTTGACCTTCCAGGGCGTGGTGTACGGCGAAATGAAGGGCGTGTACTCGTCACCCGAGAGCCTGCTCGGACGCTACTGCCAGCAGTCCGTGTTCCCGGATATCACCTACGGGTTGGATTCCGGCGGCGATCCGGCGGACATTCCGAGCCTGACGTTCGAGCAATTCAAGGCCTTCCACGAGCAGTACTACCACCCGAGCAACTCGCGAATCTTCTTCTGCGGCGACGACGATCCGGACGAGCGGCTGCGCTACGTCGATGAGTTCCTGGCCGGGTTCGGGCGGCGCGAGATCGACTCGCGCGTTGGCCTGCAGCCCCGATTCGACGCGCCACGGCGGCTCGAGCGTCCCTACGCCGTTTCGGCCGACGCGGGCGAGGCGGCCAAGGCGATGGTCGCGGTCAACTGGCTGCTGCCCGAGACGCGGGACATCGAGCTGAGCCTGGCGCTGCAGATTCTGTCGTACATTCTCGTGGGGATGTCGGCCTCGCCGCTGCGCAAGGCCCTGATCGACTCTGGCCTGGGCGAGGATCTGACCGGCTCGGGCCTCGAGGGCGAGCTGCGCCAGATGTTCTTCAGCACCGGACTCAAGGGGATCGATCCGAAGGATGCGCCCAAGGTCGAGGCGCTCATCTTCGAGGTATTGCAGCGCCTGGCGGACGGGGGTGTCGACCGATCGCTGGTCAAAGCCGCCGTCAACACCATCGAGTTCGGCCTGCGCGAGCGCAACACGGGCAGCTTCCCCAAGGGCCTGAGCTACATGCTCCAGGCGCTGACCATCTGGCTCTACGACGGCGACCCGCTGTCGGCGCTGGCCTTCGAAGCGCCCCTGGAGCGCGTCAAGCACGCCTTGAACGCGGACGAGCCGTTCCTCGAGCGTCTCATTCGCCACCACTTCTTGGACAATCCCCACCGCACCACGGTCGTGTTGCTGCCCGACAGCGAGCTGGGCAAGAGGCTGGAAGAGCAGGAGCGGCAGCGGCTGGCCGATCGGGCGCAGGGCATGACGGCCGAGGAGCGCGCTCGCGTGATGCAGCAGGCAGCGGCCCTCAAGGCCAGACAGCAGACGCCCGACTCGCCCGAAAGCCTGGCGACCATTCCGCGCCTGGCGGTGGCCGACATGCCGCGGGACAACAAGCCCATTCCCGACGAGCTCATCACGCTCGCGCCGTCGGGCGTACCGCTGCATTTCCATGATCTCCCCACCTCGGGCGTGGTGTACCTCGACGTGGGATTCGACATGACGGCTGTCCCGCAGGAGGAGCTGGTGCTGCTGCCGCTGTTCGGCCGCGCGCTGCTGGGCACCGGGACGGACAAGGAAGACTACGTGTCGTTGAGCCAGCGCATCAGCGCCACGACCGGCGGCGTGTGGCACGACACGCTGGCCTCCGCCACGGCCGAGCCCGGACGCACGGCTGCTTGGATGTTCCTGCGCGGCAAGGTGATGGCGTCCCAGGGCCAGGAGCTCACCTCCGTCATGGCCGACGTGCTGCGCGGTGCGCGCTTCGACAACCGCCAGCGCATCCGCCAGCTGCTGCTGGAGGACAAGGCGCGCCTCGAGCACGCCCTGGTGCCCGGAGGCCACAGCTTCGTGGATTCGCGCTTGCGCTCCGCCTTCGGCACGGCCGAGTGGGTCTCCGAGCAGCTCGGCGGCATTACCTACTTGTTCTTCCTGCGCGGCCTGCTCGACGACGTCGACCGCAACTGGCCGGACGTGGAAGCGCGCCTTCGCCGTCTCGCTGCGCTGCTGTTCAACCAGAAGAACATGATCGTCAACGTGACGACCGACCGGCACGCGTTTGAAGCGTTCCGTCCCTCGGTCGAGCGGCTGGCGGACGGGATTCCCTCGTTCGAGCCGATGAAAGCGGATTGGCACGCACCGCAGGACAAGCGTCACGAAGGCCTGACGATTCCCGCGCAGGTCAACTACGTGGGCAAGGCCGTGAACCTCTACGAGCTGGGCTACCAGTTCCACGGCTCGGCGCTGGTGATCACACGCTTCCTGCGAACGTCCTGGCTCTGGGACCGGGTGCGCGTGCAGGGCGGTGCCTACGGGGCATTCTGCCGGCTCAACCGGTTGACGGGCGTGTTCGGCCAGGTCTCCTACCGCGATCCCAACGTGGAGAAGACCCTCGAGGTGTTCGACGGCACCCCCGAGTTCCTGGCGACCGTGCCGCTGCCGCCCGAGGAGGTCGAGCAGAACGTGATCGGCGCGATCGGGGATCTGGACACGTACATGCTTCCCGACACCAAGGGCTACGTGTCGCTGGTGCGCACGCTGACCGGACAAACGCAGGACGATCTCAACCGCATCCGGCACGAGGTGCTGGACACGCGGGAGGAGCATTTCCGCGCCTTCGGTGCCGTGGCGCAGGGGCTGCGGGAGGCCGGGCGGATCGTGGTGCTGGGAGGCGGCGACGCGCTCGAAAAGACGGTCGGCGGTGGAGTGGACATGCAGGTGATCAAGGTTCTCTGAGCTTGGCCGCGCCAGCCCCCGTGTAAGGCGCCCCGCCTCGTCGTCGTTCCTGCACCAAACGCAAAGGATGCAGGTGCGAGCATGAGACGACGGGCTTTGCTGCATGGGGTGACGTTCGTGTGGGTGTTGTGGCTGGCCGTGTGGGCCACGGGCTGCGCTGCGCGCGGTGAGATGGCCGCTGCCGCGAACGCACCGACGTCTGCGCCGCAGGACGCGACCATGAGTGGAGCCGAGCAGGCGCCGTCTGCCGCAGCCCAGATGTCGACGGCCAGCGAGACGCCGGCCGCGGTAACCCCCGCCCCCGCGCAAGCGCCCGCGCGCGCGGTCTCGGTCCCCACGCCCTCGCCTGCAGCCGCGCGGCAGCAGGCCAAGTCCGGCGACGCCAAGGACGAATCCCCGGTGCAGTCGGAGGCGCGGCCCATGCTCATCTACGAGGCCCGCGTCGGTGTCCTGGTCGACGAGGACAAGCTGGCCGACACGATCGAGAAGATCATCGATGCCGCGGAGTCCAAGGGCGGGTATCTCGTCTCGCGGGGCGACCAGGTCGTGTCCGTGCGCGTTCCGTCGCAGCAATTGCGCGCCGCGCTCGCCGAGATCGAGCCGTTGGGCCGGGTCACGCGGCGATCGGTCACGGCGCAGGACGTCTCCGACCAGTTCCACGATCTGGAGGTGCGGCTCAAGAGCCTCGAGGCCGTGCGGGATCGGCTGCAGCAGTTCTTGTCGCGGGCGGCGAACATGAGTGAGGCGATGACGATCGCCGCGCAGCTGGACCAGGTGGCCCAGCAGATCGACCAGGTCAAGGGGCAGATGCAGCTGCTTCGCGCTCGCTCCGCCTACTCGCTGATCGAGGTATCGCTGCAGGCCAAGCCCCGCGCCGTGGTGGCCGAACCCCGAGACCCGCCCAAGCCACCGCAAGCCCGCCCGGTCAGCTTGCCCGTGAGCTGGCTGCACAGAGTGGGCCTCGATTCCCTCACGCAGCTCGGAGCGTCCGAATGACCCGCGTAGGAAGCCCGCCTGCCGAGCCCGAACAACGCCTCTCTATCGTTGATTCCGAAGCACGAGGTACGCCATGAACCGTCTTGTTGTCTCTGCGCTGGCTGCTCTGTTCCTCTCGATGTCGTCGCTCGGTTGCACCTCGATGGCGCCCCCGCCCGGCTTTGCCCGGCTGCAAGCCAATGACGACTACTGCTGGCGCGCAACGAGCGCCGAGGGCGTGGTGCTCGGCATCCGGCGCGAGAAAAACCAGCCCAAGGGCAACCTCGACTTCTGGGCGTCGGCCGTTCGCTACGAGCTCGAGCGCAAGGGCTACGAGAAAGTGGCTATCGATCGAATCCGCTCGGCAGACGGTGTGGAAGGCCGCCGCCTGGAGTATCGCACGGCGCGCCAGGGCCGTCCTTTCGTCCTGTGGGCAACGGTCTACGTGACCGACAGCCGCGTGATCGTGGTGGAAGCTGGGGGCGACGAGGCGCACTTCGCGGGCGTCGAGGGTACGGTCGAGCAGGCCATGCGCGCGGTCGAAGCCGGCTGAGAGGCCGGTCCAGCCAAGAGCGGGTTCTAGGCGAGACCCGCCAGCTCCTCCGGCAGAGCGCTCTCGACCTTCACGACCGTGAGATCGAACACGACTGCCTTTCCGGCCAACGGGTGATTGCCATCCAGGCGCGCGGAGCCGGCTCCGACCTCGAGCACGATGAATCGAATGGTTTCACCGTGGGGATCGCGGGCCGACAGCGTATCGCCGACCTCGAGGTCCGCCGGAAGCCGGTCGAGCGGGACCTCGATGATGCGTGCGTCGTCGCGATTGCCGAAGCCCTCGCCGGGCTCGAGGGCCACGGTGACACGGGCGCCGGACTCCAATCCTTCGATAGCCTTCTCGAGGCTGGCAATCACGCCCGAGCCCTGCAGGTAGCGCATGGGGCCGCTGGATTGGGACGAGTCAAGGACCTCTCCCTGGTCGTTCTTGAGGACGAAGTCCAAGCTCACGACCCGCCCCCGACGTACGTCGGCCTTGCCTTCGATGGGTGGGCGGGGCGGCTCTTCGTGCTCGTGATGGCCGCCGCAATGGCCGCTGCCGCCGCCGCAGGTCTGCGCCGTGCCGAACTCGCGGCACTTGCCCTCGGTGAACAGCGCCACGCCGTCGCGCACGGTCTGCGCGTCCTCCCGGAAGTGCACGGCGATGCCCACGCTCTGGAACCCCGACAAGGGGCGCATGCCCATGCCGCCGGCCACCAGGGCGTCGACCGACAGGTTCTTGAGCACCATGACCGGTGCCATGCACCCGCCGTGCTCGTGCGCGCCGTTTGCCACCACCTTCACCTCGCCGATCTTGCCGTCGTCGAGTTGCACCAGGGTGAATGCGTCGCAGTGGCCGAAGTGTTCGGAAATCGGGGCGTCGAGGCCGCCGGGGGCGTCAGAGGGAATGGCAAGCAGCACGGTAGGGACTCCTTGATGGTTGAGGTCTCATACCCGCCCGGCGCATGGCTGTCCAGGGCGGCCGCGCGAATTGAGGAACAAGCGTGATCGTCCCAACCGCGTTCACGCTTGTACGTCTGGGACGCGCGTGGAGCCAATGACCGTGGCGCGCAACGCTCGGCATGGACTCCTCCGTGGGTGCCGTCGTCGCGTAGTTGTTGCTGTTGCCGGAGTCTCGCGCGGCCCAGGCCGAGACGCGCCGGGGATCTGGCGCAGCGGACGGCGAGCGGCAAGTCAAGGGGCCAGCGAACCAAGGCTCGTAGCATGAATGCGAGCTTGAAGCGCGGCGATGCTGCGCACGGCTGGAGCCCGGCGGTGTCGGCCCCGGATGACCTTTGGATTGGAGGCCGCCGACCGCCACTCGGACACTGGTACTTTCAGTACCCGGGCGCTATCCGAGATAGCCGCTTGCGGCGGGTGGGCGGCTGATGGCATGCAGGGGGCAGCGCGCTCGCGCGCGGGGGTGAGCTGGAAGGGAGAGAACGCGCAGGACGCAACTCCCGACTTGTTGGAGTGATGAGCCTGGCGCGGCGTCGTCAGGGACACAATCGCTGGGAATCAGAGCGTTGGGTGGGGAACCGCAGGTTCGCGGCAGGCGACTTCGGGGGCTTCGCTCCGAACCTGCGTCGCCCAAGGGGAAAATGACTCGGTCTTCGAGTCCCGGGGGGAACGATGAGAGTCGGCATTTTTGCGTGGGAGTCATTGCATTCGATTCCGGTGGGAGGCGTGGCGGTCCATGCCACCGAGCTGGCAGCCGGATTGCAGCGCAGGGGCCATGAGGTACATGTGTTCACGCGCCAAGGTCCCGGCCAACCCGCCTACGAGAATGTCCACGACGTGCACTACCATCGCTGCAGCTTTGCCTTGCAGCCCAGCTTCGTCGACGAGTGCAACGACATGTGCCGCTCGTTCGTGCGCGAAGCATGGGCCGTGGAGGACTTCGTCGGCCCCTTCGATGTGCTTCATGCCCATGACTGGATGACGGCCAACGCTGCGGTCTGGGCGCGCGAAGGGCGCGGGCGAAAGACCGTGTTGACCATGCACTCGACCGAATTCGGCCGCAACGGCAACCGGTTCTTCGGCGGCGTGGCCGATCGCATTGCCGCCCAGGAGCGTCACGGCACCTATTGCGCCAGCCACGTCATCACCGTCTCCAACCAGCTCAAGAGCGAAGTGCGCTGGCTCTACCAGCTCCCCGACGACAAGGTCAGCGTGATCTACAACGGTGTAAACGCCACCGCGTTCGACGGCAACGTCGACCCCGGCGGTATCAAGGTCCAACACGGGATCGGCCCGCTCGACCCCATGATCCTGTTCGTCGGGCGCCTGGTCGTGCAGAAGGGCCCTGACGTGCTCGTGCGCGCCATGCCGTCGATTCTGCGCTACTACCCGAACACCAAGTTCGTGTTCGCGGGCGACGGCCACATGCGCAACGAGCTGTACATGACGGCGCACCACCTGGGGGTGGCCCACGCGATTCGTCTGTTGGGGCACAAGTCCGGCCAGGAGCTGGTCAACCTGTACAAGGCCTGCGACATCGTGTGTGTACCGAGCCACAACGAGCCGTTCGGCATCGTAATCCTCGAGGCCTGGAGCGCCTCGAAGCCCGTGGTGACCACACGTCGCGGCGGCCCCGAGGAGTTCGTCTGGCACGACATCAACGGCCTGAAGATCGACGATACACAGGACTCCGTCGCCTGGGGCCTCGGAACGTTGCTGGCCAATCACGACCACTGCCGCTGGATGGGGCGCAACGGCAGGGCTGCCGTGGAGGCCGTCTTCAGCTGGGATTCGATCGCGCAGCAGACCGAAGAAGTCTACGCGCATCTATCGTAGGGCGCGACCGGCCGCAGTTGAATGGGGGCGACACCGCCGTCCCGAGGGGGGACCATGGACGGATACTCGGAAAGTGAAGTCGTCGTGCGTGACATCTACCCGCCAGTCCGCGGCGACGGCGGCACGGCACGGGAGGCGCCTGCGTCCCGGTCGCTCGTCACGGCACAAGAGATGAGGGATTGGGCGTGGCACATCGCCTCCCGCTGGCCGCTGGCGAACCTTCCCGCGCCGGAATCCTGCGCATCGCTCGCGGCCGTGACCCCCACCATGGCGTTTGCATCCTGGCGCATCGCCGATGCCTGGATCCAGGAGACCGCCGCGCGCAAGGGCGACGCCTGGCATCGCTGCCGGCTCGTGCTGCGCCTCTATGACGTGTCCCTCATCGACTTCAACGGGTTCAACGCCCACAGCATCCTCGACATCGGGCTCGACAGCGTCGCGGGCGAGACCTTCGTCCGCCTGCCGCGCGCGGGCACGAGCCAGCTCGCCGAGCCCGGATTCCTGCTGCACAACGGCGAATTCGTCGCTGCCGCGCGATCGGTCACCGTCCAGCTCCCGTCCGCCTCGCCCTCGCGATGCTCGGACACGACTGCCTTGTACGTGGATGACTCCCTGCAGCCCGAGGTCGTGGCGAGCCCCTGGGAAGGCGACACCTACGTCCATGAACGCAAGCGGCCGCGCCTTCGTTCGGGCCTGCGTGTCGCGGTCCTTGCGTTCGAATGCACCCAGCTCGGCTCCCAGACCCCGCTGGCCTCTTACGTATCCAGTCTTGCCGTCGAGCTCGCCCGCGCTGGCCACGCCGTGCACCTGTTCGTGCCGTCGCCCTCGGGCGCGCCGATTCGCTTCGAGGACGCGGGGGTGACGGTACACGGGCTGTCGCTCGGCGAGCCCCGCAGCGCCGCCGACGCGGCCTGGGCCTTTGCGCAAGCCTTCGATCGGGCAGCGAAAGACGAGCCCGCGTTCGATCTGTTTCACCTGCACGAGTGGGCGAGCGCCCTGGCACCGTGGGTCGGCACGTGCCCGAGCGTGCTGTCGATGACCTCCACGGAGGCGCTTCGGCGAAACGGCAGCGAGCCCTCGGAGCTTTCCCTGGAGATCGAGAAGCTCGAGCGCGAGGTTGCCCATGTCGTCGACTGCGTGCTGGTCCCGGACTGGCTTCGCGGGCGGGCGCCGGAGGACCTGGGATTGCCGGTCGATCGCATTCACGCCTTTCCCATGCAAGGCCGCGGCGTGGACGTGTGGGACTGCCCGTTCGACGCGGGGGAGATCAAGAAGAGCTTTGGGCTCGGCCCCTTCGACCGGCTGCTGACCTTCGTGGGCCCCCTCGATTGGGAGGCGGGACCTGACCTGCTGCTCGAGGCGCTGCCCGTGGTATTGGGACGAGTGGGCTGCGCGCGCGTCGTGCTCGTGGGCAACGGGCCAATGCACGACTCGTTGTGGCATCGTGCCCATCAGCTGGGCGTCGCGCACGCTCTGCGCACCACGGGCCATCTGGACCGGGATCGTCTGGCGTTGCTGCTACGCGCGTCCGAGGCGGTCGTGTTGCCGTCGCGGCGGCGCGTGTACGGCGACGACCAGGTAGTGGGGCTGGCCAGGCGAGCCGGTCGCGCGGTGGTCACGACGGTCAGCGGGCCATGCCACCTGGTGCAGCACGAGCACGACGGGATTGTCACGTACGACAACCCGGGGTCGATCGTGTGGGCGGCGGACAGGGTTTTGGGGGATCCGTATCATGCGCAAGAGATGGGCGAGCATGGGCGTGCGCCGAACGACGGCCCGCCGGGCTGGCAGTTGGTCGCACGCCGATTCGCCGAGCTGTGCGCCGAGCAGTTCGTGGAGCTGACGCAATCCTAGGATCGCCACGAGGTGAGAGATGAGCATGTTGCCGGAAGAGGGGCTGAGCCAAGCACGAGGACGCGAGCCGATAACACCGACGGGGCGCAGACGGGGACCCGTGGCCAAGGCGCGGGCGAAGCGCCAGCAAGGGACCGAGCCTGAGCAGGCGCTCGCCCCGAAGCGCCGCAAGACCCTCGTCGTCTTGTGCGCGTCGTCGCCCGACAGCCCCGTGGTGCAGCGGGCCATCGCCGAGGCGGGTGCGCTCGCGCAGACGGGCTACGACGTCTTGTACTACGGGCGAGAGCCGCCTGCAGGGCCGATCCCGGGCGTGACAGCCCGCGTGGTGAACCTGGACGCTGGCCCGGATCTCCTGTCCACCGCAACGCAGTTCGGCGAACGCGTGCGCGACGGGCTGCTGCGGGACGTAGCGGGACGGGGCGAGGTGCACGTGCTCGCGCACGAATGGCAGGCGATCCCGGCCATGCTCGCGCTGCCTGCCGCTGCCGTCTCCCGCCGTGTGCTGTCGCTGCAGTCCCTCGAGACGCAGCGCTCGGACATGTCGACGCACAGCAGCCTCGAGATCAAGCGAATCGAACGCGAGGGAATCCTCGGTGCCCAGGCGATCGTGGTCCGCGACGGGGATGCCGCGTTGCATGCCGAGCAGCTCGCGCCCTCGGTGCGCGATCACCTGCACTACGCTCGTCAGCCGTTTCCCGCGCACGAGTTCCAGTCGAGCCTGGACCCGGGCGAGGTCAAGGCCCGTTATGCGATCGGACCGGTGGACCCGACGGTGCTGTACATCGGAGACATGAATCATGCCCACGGGCCCGACCTGCTGATCAAGGCGGTGCCGCCGGTCCTGCGCAACCACCCGCAGGTGCGCGTGATCTTCGTGGGCGACGGCGAGCTGCTGTGGCCGGTGCGCGTTCAATCGCGCTACATGCTGCTGGACTATGCCGTACGCGTCGTGGGGCACCTCGGGGGCGAACAGCTCCGGGAGCTTGTGGCGGCCAGCGACATCGTCGTGGTGCCAAGCCGCACGCGCACCGAGGATTGGGAGATCCTGGCGGGCTGGGCGGCACGACGGCCGGTAGTGGCTACTCACGACGTGGGTGCGGGCATCTGCGAGCACGAGGGCAACTCGGTGCTGGTCTATCCGAACAGCGGCAGCCTCGTATGGGGAATCGAGCGCGTGCTGTTCGACCCGGACCTGGGTCGTCGCATCGGCCAGGCGGGCCACGACAAGCTCGTACACGACTGGGGCTGGCCAGGGGTGGCAGCGCACCTGGAGACGGTGCTGCGTGGGCCGCCGGCTCCAGAGCCCCCGGCTGCAGAGGGTTGAGACGACCGGCGGCGCGCCCGCTTTTCGAGGGGGATTGTGATGCCCAAGGGATACCTGTTCCTGGTCCTGCACGCCCACCTGCCGTACGTGCACCACCCCGAGTACGAGCGCTTCCTCGAGGAGCGTTGGCTGTTCGAAGCGGTCACGGAGACCTACGTTCCGCTCGTCAAGTTCTTCGACCGCATGCGCGACGACCACGTACCATTCAGGCTCACGCTGTCGATCTCGCCGACGCTGGCCGCTATGCTGGAGAGCGAGGCGCTTCGGCAGCGCTATCTGCAACACGTGGAGCTGTTGATGCGGCTTGCGGACGCCGAGGTCGAGCGGACGCGAAACTGGCCGGAGGTCAACCACCTGGCGCAGATGTACCGGCGGCTGTTCGGGGAGGCCAGGGAGGTCTTCGTGGACCGGGCGGGCACACGGCTGCTGCAGGTATTTCGCGACTACGCGGCAGAGGGTTTGGTGGAGCTGATTACGTGCGCGGCGACGCACGGCTACCTGCCGGCGTTCTGTGGCGAGCCGGGGACGATCCGGGCTCAGGTGCAGTGCGCGGTGCACGAGCACGAGCGGCTGTTCGGCCGCAAGCCCAGGGGGCTGTGGCTTCCCGAATGCGGCTACTACCCCGGGCTGGATCGTGAGCTGGCGAGCGCCGGAATCCGCTACACGATACTCGAGTCCCACGCGCTCGAGCATGCGGAGCCGCGGCCGGTGTTCGGGGTCCACGCGCCGGTGTACATGCCGTCGGGAGTCGCTGCGTTCGCGCGGCACCCGGCGACCTCGCGCCTGGTGTGGAGCAGCAAGGTGGGATACCCGGCGGACCCGGTATATCGCGACTACTACCGGGACATCGGCTTCGACCTGGAGCAGGGCTACCTCGAGGCGTTCCAGTACGCGCCGGGTGTGCGCAGCTCCACGGGCATCAAGTACCACCGCATCACCGGACGCGGTGACCACAAGGATCTGTACAACCCGGACCAGGGACGCGAGGCGGCGCACCGGCACGCGGCGGACTTCGTGCGGCGCTGCGCGGACCAGGTGAGGCACGCGTCCGGCCGCATGCCCAGCCCTGCCGTGATCGTGTCACCCTACGACGCCGAGCTGTTCGGCCACTGGTGGTTCGAGGGCCCCCAGTGGATCGACCAGGTCATGAGGCTGCTCGCCGCGGGAAACGACGCCCTGGAGCTGGGCACACCGGGAGCCTACCTCGCCGACTACCCCGTTCACCAGAAGGCCGTTCCCTCCCCCAGCAGTTGGGGCCACAACGGTTACGGCGAGCATTGGCTCAACACCTCCACGGCATGGATGTGGAGGCCGCTTCGGGAGGCGTCGGCACGGATGGCGACGCTGGCAAGCGCGGGGGGGTCGGACGCGCCCCATGACGTACGCGCCAGGGCCTTGCGCCAGGCAGCCCGGGAGCTGCTGTTGGCCCAATCGTCGGACTGGCCGTTCATGATCACGGCAGGCACGACGGAGCAGTACGCGCGGCGCCGGTTCCTCGATCACCTGGCGCGGTTTCACGACCTTGCGCACGACGTGGAGCGCGGTGAGATCGAGCCGGCCAAGCTGCGGGCGCTCGAGCAGATGGACGACCTGTTTCCCGACGTCGACTTCACGCTGTTCGGCGAGCCGGGCCACGTGCAGACCGAGACCAGCTGAGGCGAGGTTCCGAAGGAAAGGCCAGGGAGGGAATGGAGCTTCGGCGCAGCGTGCGGACGGCAAGGGGCCACTGTCGGCCATTCGGCGCGACGGTCCACGGCGATTCGGTCAACTTCGCGGTCTTCTCGCGCCACGCGGAGCGGGTGCAGCTGCTGCTGTTCGAGCTGAACGACGCCGAGGCGATGGCCGCCATCGACCTCGATCCCCGCGAGCACAAGACGGGCGACATCTGGCACGTGCTGGTGCACGGGCTGCGTGTGGGCCAGACCGCCTACGGCTTCCGGGTATGGGGTCCGTGGGACACCGCGCGAGGACACCGATTCGACCCGAAGCGCGTGCTGTTCGACCCGTACAGCGTGGCGCTCACCGGAGGAGAGCGCTGGGGGGCGCGCGATCCGAGCAACGGTGCCGACGCGGCCAACGGACTGCGCAGGAGCCGGATTGTCTTCCAGGAGTTCGATTGGGCCGGCGACGTCCCGCTCGGCACTGCCCTTCGCGACACGATCATCTACGAGCTGCACGTGCGCGGCTATACCATCCACCCGAGCTCGGCGGTCGCGCATCCCGGCACCTTTCTCGGACTGTGCGGCAAGATTCCGTACCTGCGGGAGCTGGGGGTGACCGCCGTACAGCTGATGCCCGCCCTCGACTTCGACGAGCTCGACCAGTCGCGCACCAATCCCGCGACCGGCCAGCCGCTGATCAACTACTGGGGATACTCTCCGGTCTCGTTTTTCGCGCCCAAGGCATCCTACGCGTCCGAGCCGTCGCTGGCCCAGCTCGAGTTCAAGGAGATGGTCAAGCGCTTTCACGGCGCGGGCATCGAGGTGATCCTGGACGTGGTCTACAACCACACCTGCGAAGGCAACGAGAACGGGCCCACGGTCTGCTATCGTGGCTTCGACAACTCGATCTACTACCTGCTGGACGACAGGGGCCGCTTCTACAACTTCTCGGGGTGCGGCAACACGCTCAACTGCAATCACCCGCTGGTGCGGGACCTGATCATCGAGAGTCTGAGCTATCTGGTGTCGGAGCTGCACGTGGACGGCTTTCGGTTCGACCTGGCGGCGATCCTGGGGCGGGGCGCCAACGGCCAGGTGCTGGAGGACCCGCCGCTCATCAAGCACATCGCGGAGCACCCGGTCCTAGCCGGAGTCAAGCTCATCGCGGAAGCGTGGGACGCCGCGGGCTTGTCGCAGCTCGGCAAGTTCCCGGCGTGGGGGCGCTGGGCCGAGCTCAACGGGGTCTACCGCGACGACGCGCGGCGATTCATCCGCGGCGAGGCGCGCGCCGTGGGAGCCGTGGCCCGCCGCATCTGCGGCAGCATGGATATCTACGGCGACGCCTCCCGCCACCCGTACCATTCGGTCAACTTCGTCACGTGCCACGACGGCTTCACGCTGGCCGACCTGGTGAGCTTCGATCACAAGCACAACGAGGCGAACGGAGAGAGCAACGCCGACGGCATCCACGACAACCTGAGCTGGAACTGCGGTGCGGAGGGCCCGACGGACCGGGACGAGGTGCTGGCGGTGCGTGCCCGCCAGACGCGCAACTTCCTCGTGTTGCTGCTGACGTCGCAGGGGGTGCCTTCGCTGCTGGCGGGCGACGAGTTCGGTCGAACCCAGCTGGGCAACAACAACGCGTATTGCCAGGACAACGAGATCTCTTGGATCGACTGGACGCTAGCCGAGCGCAACGCCGGGCTGCTGCGCTTCACGCGCATGATGATCGCCTTGCGCAAGAGGCACTTCGCGCTGGTGCGCGACGAGTTCTCGAACCGGATCACCTGGCACGGCACGCGGCTGGGCCGTCCGGACTGGTCGGGCGAGAGCCGCACGCTGGCGCTGCAGATGCACGGCTGGCAGTCGCAGCCCGACGTGTACATCATCTACAACGCTCACTGGAACCGCCAGCGCTTCGCGTTGCCACCGACGCGCGGCCAGTTCCGCTGGCGGCGGGTGGTGGACACCAACCTGGCATCGCCCGACGACATCGTGGAAGAGAAAGACGCCGTGCGGCTCAACCCGGCAGACCACTACGTGTGCACGCCCCGATCGGCGGTGATCTTGATGGCGTGGACTTGAGGCTGGGGTCACGAAGCCAAGGCGCCGGGGGCGGTTGACTTCACCCTGGCAACGGAGCTAGAACCGACGCGTTCACTGGGGCATGGCGAATCGCTTGCGGGGAGAGCCTCGATGAGATGCTGGTTCTGTGACGAGGAAGCGCGGGGAGTATGTTCGGTGTGCGGGCGCGGGCTTTGCGTCAACCATGCGCACATCCACGACGAGCTCACGCTCGCCAAGAGCGACACGAGCACCGGATACGCCACCTACTTCAACGCGCAGGGCACCTTGAAGTGCTCCGACTGCCGACTGGTTTGGAGATCTTACGGCCCGGGGGGCCTGATGGACACCTGACGCGCTGCCTATTCCTCACTTGTGTCGCGGGAGGTGATCATCACCCGCCCCTCGCCGGGACGCAGCTCGTATTCGAACGGTGCCGGAATGTGCGCCAACGGCTCCGCGTCGGGCGTCACGTCCACCAGCGGAGCCCCCGCCTGCACCAGCTTGCCCACGTCGTCGACGGCGAACCGCTGCCGATGTTCGGCGTCCTTGTTGAGAATCAGCAGCGCCTCATCGCGGCTGGTGGTCGAGGCTTTCCACATCACCAGCACGTTCGGGTTCGGGCTGCCTAGCAGCTGTGTGGGGCATTCCTCGCGGAACACTTGATGTTGTGCCTTTAGCCCGTTGACCTGGCGAACGAAGCCGGTGAGGTCCAGGTGCACCGGCTCCCAGTCCGCCGGTGTCGTGTTCACGACGTGAAGGCGCTTGCGGAAGCCGTACTCGAAGCCGATGGGCATCATCACGCCCGAAGAGAACAGCGCCGTAAACAGATAACGTTGCCTCATGGCTGCCGCGTTGCCCCCGGTCTCCTCGAACAGCCGGGCGGTGTCATGGCTCTCGGGAAACGAAATCGACGGCGCGATCTCGCGCGTCAGCTCATACTGCTCCATGAGCCAATGGCCGTGCATGTCCCACCACTTGGCCGAGTTGAAGATGTAGTCGAATCCCGCGGACGCCGTGCGGCGCGTGAGGTCGGGCGGGCAGCCCAGGGTCTCGGCCACGAAGATCACGCCGGGGTGCCTGGACTTGACCTCGCCGATGAGCCGCGACCAGAAGCTGCGCGGCACCTGGTAGGCCGCGTCGCAGCGAAAGCCCGTGAATCCCAGCTCGATCAGGAACTCGACCACGCTTGCGAAGTACCGATGAAGGCCATCCTTGTCGCGCGTGCCCGCGTGGTCGATCTTGGCCAGGTCGCCCCAGACGACCTTGCGGCCGTTCTGCATGGCAAACGGGTTCGCGGCCCGTCCACGGCTTTCCCAGACGATCCACTCGGGGTGCTCGCGCACAATCGCCGCGTCGATCGAGCAGTGATTGACCACCAGATCCACCATCGCGTCGAGCCCCATCCCGCGAGCCGTGCGCAGCATCTCCCTGGCCTGCTCGAGCGGCGGCGCGTCGCTGGTGCCGTCCACCATCCTCGGGTCGATCGCGAAGTAGTCCGCGATGGAGTACAGGCTGCGGGAGCCCCCCGAGCGCTGGATGGGATTCACGAACAGCCACCGGAACCCCAGCTCCGCCGCACGCCGAAGGTGAGGCGTCCACGCGGGAAACGGCCCTGCCAGCAGCGGAAACAAGTTGTAGACGATCATCGGCGCAACGTTTGCCACGGCATCCGTCCTTTCCGGCCGCTCACACGTCAGCCATGTGGCCTTCCATCTTGGCCGGGGTCACCGCGGTCTCGCAGGCCGCGTCGAGCAAGACCCCGTGCCGTACCAGGTCGTCCAGCCAGAAGCTCATGCGCTCCGCATTGGTCAGGTTCGTCCAATGCCGGAACAGCGGCTCTTCCTTGCCGAGGGGCGAACGCCCTTCGGTCGGGTGGATCTCCAGAGACAGCGACACCAGCTCCGGGTCGCCCGCGGCCAGCGACTCCTGCACCACGCGCAGCAACCCGTGGGGACCGAACATCGGATCGAGAGCCGTGCGGCCACGCCACTCGATGCCAATCGGAACAGGCGCCAAGAAGCTCTGGTGGTCCGACAAGCCGAGCGCCGTGGCCGACAGCGGGTGGCCGTCGTGAAGGTGCACGTGCAGCGCCTTGCCGAGCCGCGCCATCCTCGCCACCAGCGCGAAGGCCGCGTCGCGCCCGGTGCCCACCGCGGCCTGCACGTCCCGCAGCAACGACGGCAACCCCGGGTCGTCGGGCGTGATGCTGCACAGCTCCTGCCCTTGGTGGATTCTCTCGTAGGCCGTGCGCGCCTCTTGAATCGCCACGTGCCCTATATCCACGCAAGCACTCACGTGCGCGAGATCGGCCACCGACTCGAACAGCGCGGCGAAGCGCTCTGGCGGGTGCCCGCAGGCGTACTCGACAAAGAGCGTCGGCGGCGCCGGGAGCTCGTCGAGCCGGCCGTCGACGGCGCGCAGCGCCTGCACGTAGTCCCTCTTCCTGGAGTGCAGCTCGGGCTCGTCGTGCAGCACCAGGCCGAACACGCGCGATCGGCCGGCGATTGCCAGCTCGGCAGTCCGCCGCAACGACTCCGGATCCAGAAGGCTCCAGTCGCGCGGCAGGTGCACGGCCACCGGCAGCCTTGCCGGACACAGCCGCAGCAACTGCTCGAGGTCCCCCGGCAGCTCGGCGTAGACCTCGGCTCCCAGCCCCACGCGCTCGAATCGCGCCCTCGCCATCTGCAGCAGGGCGTCGTCGCCGTCGAGGCGTTTCTGAAACAGCGCCAAGCGCAGCGGCGCCGGACGCGCCAATCGCGTTCTCCAGAATGTCATGTAAGTCCCTCCTGGGGACGCGCCTGTACGAGCGTCACCCGGCCGCCACGGATCACCCCTTCGATGTCCTGCGGTGCACCGAACGAATCCTCCACGAGCCGACCCACCGCACCCAACTGCCGCCCCAACTCCTCGAGCTCTCCGAGACGGGCGCTGAGGCGCTCGCGGTCATAGCGCACGCGAATGCGATTCAAGGCCCCAGCGCCGCCAGGCGTGCGCGCCGTCGACCAGCTCGCGTACGACAGCACGCTCACCTCACCGGTCGCCAGGTCGCTCACCATTCGGTACGGCGCCCCCGGGTCGTCGCCCCGAACCAGCGTCTCGCCCATGCCCACCGCAACCTCGATGTACACCTGCCCGCGCCGCCGCGTCACGGGGTGCCAGGTGTGCAGCACGAACGCGTAGTCCGCGACGATCATCGGCTGCAGGAGCACCGCCATCTGGCCCGCGTCATCCGCAAGCCCTGCCTGCCTGCGGCTGCGCCATGCCCGGGTGTTCCACAGCGACGCCCATACCCGCTTGATCGCGTCCGCGCATTCGGCCGGGGCCACGTCGGCGACCGAGTCGAACAAGCCCGCTCCGCTCTGACCGGCCAGGTCTTCGAGGTTCGAGCTCGAGCGCACCATCAAGCGCTCCGAGGGCTCGAACTGCCTCGCAACGACCCGCGCGACACCCGGCGGAACGCTCAGCTGCATCACGACCCGGCGCAGCTCGCGAAGCCGCAGCTCCTGACCCAGCTCGTCGCTCTCGCCCAGCTCGGAGGCGAGCTGCCGCACAAGCGACCCGGCCGCGGGGTCGGCCGCGAGCGCCTGGCGCAACACGCCGTAGGGGACCACCAGCCCATCCGGCGAGAAGACACCGGTGTTCGCTCCGGACAGCAACTCGCGCAGCCTCCGCGCGGCGAACGCCTTGGCTCCGCCGATGGCAGGGGTGACCTCCGCCAACGGGATCACCTCGCGCTCCACACGCAAGTCGACCGGCTCGGCTGCCGCCCGCGGCGCCGTCCGGCTATCGAGTAGCGCGCCATGAGCATGCCGCACCGGGTTCACGACGACGGCGTCGATGCCGGCGTCGACCACCACCTCGAGACCGGACAGCGATTGCAGGGCAGCGATGGCTTGGGGATCAGCGCAGCTGGCCAGCACCGTATGCGCCTGACGAGCCCGCACGGCAAAGTGCGAGAGATGCGCCAGATCGCCCAGGCACAACACGGCCGTCACGCCGAGCGGAACCGCACCGTCGGGGTCGAGCTTACGCACCACGCACACGATGGGCTGCTCTCCGCGCACGCCCACGTCGTCGAGCGATTCGACCACGTCGAGTCGGCCCTCGGCACGGCCAGGTACGATGCAATCCCACGGCGGCAGGCGCGCCTCCAGGCGAACGCGACGGCCGAGCGTTTCGAGCACGCGCGAGAGCTGAAAGACCACGTGTCCGCGAAGCTCGCCTTCCGTATACATGGCTATCGACGACGCCGCGACGCCCAGCGCTTGCCCAACCGCCCGGGCCCGCGGCGGGAGAAGCCCCAAGAGCATGTCGGCATAGTCGCCCGCCCAACGTCGCGCCCGGTCCAGCGTCGCCTTCAGGCGCAACAGGTGACGCCGGTCGCCCGCGTCGAACACGGGTATCCACGCGTCGAGCTCGGCCTGCACGGCCGCGCCTTCCGCGAGCCGAAACCCGTCCAACGCAAGGGACTGCACGCCCAGCAGCACCGCCGGCAGCGCGTGACGCCAGTCGAACACGCCGCTGTCCGCCTCGAACCCGTTGGCGAGCTGCCCAAGCAGCAAGAACGAGCGCTCCTCCAGACGCACGTCGAGCACCCGCGCCTCGTCGTCGGACTGGGCTGCTGCTGCTCCCCAACGCGCCGCCAGGCCCGTGCGAAGCAGCAGGACGAGCTCGAGCGCACGCACTGCACCGTCACGGGTGTGGGCTGCCGACAGCGCATCGAGGACCGCGTGCACGAGCGCCTGATCGGAGTCCGGCAAGGTGGCGGCGAAGGACTCGAGCAGCTTGGGGAGGCTGCGCGCCTGGAAGAACTCCTCGAGCTCCTCGTGAAACACGGAGAGCTCCTTGACGAACGCGGCGGGGTACCGTTGGCGATTGGCCAGCACCTCCGCGAGCAACGCTTCGGAGGTGCGCAGGTCTTCCGGGCCCGCGTTGCGATGCAGTTTGTTTTGCAATGTTCTCTTGATCCGATCCTTCAGCTCCCGGGGGATGTCGGAGCGGTGCGCGATGTCCCGGATGCGCGTCAGCGGCTCGGCCCGGGTGAACGCCGCGGAGGACGACGGCAGCCAGGGTTGGATAAGCCTCACGAGAAGCTGGTTGTGGGGCGTGGTGATACGCGCGAGTCGAGCCCGGATGCGACGGGCGATCGCCGCATGGTGGTTGGGCCGCTGGTGGCCGCCGCTCTCGGTGCAAGGCACGGCGCCGGTTCCCACGTAGCGCAAGTACACGGCGACGCACGCCAAGCGATCGATGTCCGCCGGCCCCGACGCCTCGAGCACGTCCGCCACCCACTGAAGCTTCTGGAGCCAGCTGGGGCGGGCGCGGTCCGCGGCGGCCAGGGTGGCCGCAAAGCCGCCCTCGCCTTGCGCTGCCGCCACCGGCGTCACAGCCGACGACAGGCTGTCGCCGACGAGCTGCAGGAGCTTTCGCCGCGCCTCCACGAGCAACGACGGCGGCACCGGCCACTGCTCCATGATCATCGAGCCATCGAATCCCCTCTGCCGCATCCGTTCCACGAATCCACGAATGCCCCGGTCGTCGTCGCGCGACGGACCGGTGAACAGCGTCATGTGGCTGTCGGCGTCGCCGCGGTTCTCGTGAACATGCGCGTGCACGATCGGAACGTGGGCGCCGAGCCGGTCGAGATACGCCAGGTAGTCGTTGCGAGTGCCGGCGTACAGGTTCGCGTGGCCCAGGTCCAGGCACATGCCGATGCGCTCCGGACCGTAGCCCCTTGCCTGCAGCGCCTCGAACAGGTCTCCCGCGTACTCCGGCCCCACCAAGGGCGTGTTCTCCACCGACAGCACAAGCCCCGCCTGCCCGGCGTGCTCCAGCACCCGCTCGAGCGCATCGACCAACGCGTCGATAGGAGCCCTCGCGTCCATGTGCAGGTTCACCAGCACGGCACCGATCGCGCTCGCAAAGCGGCAGTCCGCCAGCAGCCGCTCGACGCCGTCCTCGCGCAAGACGTCCGCCTGCAGCGACGCGTGCACCGACAGCCTCATGCCGCTCCCCGCCGCCGCATCGCGCACGTGCTCCCACTGCGACTCGGCCACGTCGTCCACGTCCCAGCCCTCCGCGCCGTGCTTGTCCGGGAACCACTCGAACGCGTCGAATCCGTTCCGCAAGGCGAACTCGAACGGCGCCAGGGGCGACGGCGCCGACCACGCGGTCTGGTTGCCGACACGAACGATCACCTCGACGCCTCCGCGGCCTGCAGCCCGACCTGGGGACGGGACTGCACGACGAACCATCGGCCATGAACGACGGCACCTTCGATGTCCTGGGCCGTGCCGAGCGTCTTCTCGATCTCGACGCCGATGGCGCCGATGGTGCGGGCCATCTGCTGGCGTACGGCCTCGTCCCAGATGATGGGCTCCTGCGCGTGCTCGATCGGCACCTGGTGATAGCGATGCAGCGGCACACTGTCATACAGGCCGGCGCCGGCGTAGCCGGCCAGGTCCTCGCCGTTCGAATCGGAGCGGAAGATGAGCCCACCGCCCTTCCACGCGTACCGCTTGCTGAGCGCCGACGCTTGGACGACGTGCCCGCTGCGCTTGTCCACCGCGAAGGCCCAGGCACGGCCCGGATGATTCCCCACCAGCGTCTCGCCCAGGCCGGGCACCACCTCGGCGAGCACCTGCGCCGGGTCGCCCGTGACCGGGTGGATCGTATGGATGACGAATGCATAGTCGGCCTCGACGATCCGCTGGATCAAGACCGCCATGCGCAGCTCACGGTCCGCCACGCCGTAGGCGCGCCGGCTCAGCACGGCGCGCTCATTCCACTTGGACGCCCAGACCTGCTTGATTCGCAGGAAAGCGTCCTGCCAGGCCTGGGGCAACGCCATGTCGGACCGGTGCGCGATCTCGCGCACGGCCGCCTCGAGTGCGGGCGGCGAGTCGAGCTGCAGGCACAGGGAGGCGACGCGCGCCGCGGCCACGCCGACCTCGGCATCGGCGACGCCCTGCACCAGCTCCTCGAGACGCATCATCTCCTGCGCTGTCTGGCGGTTGGACGGCTCCTCGAGGGTGCGCTCGTAGGCGGCGAACGGGATGCAGATGCCCTGGGGAATCGAGACCGACGACGGCACGACGCGCCTGAGGCGCTCGAGCTGCCGCGACTTGCCCCCCGACTGGCCGTCCGGAACCCGCGCGGCGTCGAACGCCCATCCGGCAAACGGCGCGCGCGCCCCCTGCCGCAAGGGCGCCACGACACGCCTGGGCACGGCCAGGTCACCGGCAAACTCGCGCACGGTGAGCTCGCCGGCGCCGGTCACGTGCACCGACAGCTTCGCTCCTGCGAGCTCGCGAAGCCGGGCGAGCGCCTGCTCCTCATGACCCACGGCGAGCAGCACACCCGCGTTGCGTGCGCGGATCGCCACGTGCGACAGCAGGTCCACGGGCGACGGGGTGATCACGGCGGTCACGGCGCGGGGGATGTCCTCGTCTCCCTGCACCCGGTCACACAGCAGGATCTGGGCGACATCGGGTGGCAATTCGTGGGCGTCACGCAACGTGCCGACGATGCGCAGCAGTCCCGCGGCCGAGCTTTTGCCGCGGCTCACGATCTGCCAGGCAGCCAGGCTTCCGCTGGCGCCCAGAGTCTGGCGCAGCTTGCGTGCAAGCGCGGACACGATGAACTCGAGCTGCCCGCGGGCGACCTCCTCGGAGAACAGCTGCACGGCCCAGTCCGCGGCGCCGAACGCCTTGCCCAGGAGCTCTGCCTTGGGCTGCAACAGAGTGTCGAGCTCATCCATGCGGCACGCTACCAGCGCCTCGGTGACCTCCAGCGCCGACAGGGTGCGCAGCGCCCGCTCCGCCTCGGGCGCGGACGAGCCCAGGATGCCACTCCAGTACGCCGCACAGTTGGCGAGCCCAGCCGCGTCGGTAGCCGACGCGCTCACGTTGCGCAGCACGTTGTGCAGCAGCCTCATCCACTCGTCCAGGGCACGGTCGTGATGAAGCGATCGCTCGACCACCGTGCGCAGGAACGCCTCGAGGGCAACGTCGAGGCGCACGATGTCGCGCAGGCCGGGGTGTTCCTCGGACAGCTGGGGCGCCAGGCCCGAGCGGACAGCGGTGATCGCGCGCGCCAGCTGCAGCGCGTCGGCCTGGCGCTGGCCGGCGACGATCGACGCCAGCGAGCCGCGCAGGGGCGTGTCGAGGTGCACGACCGCGCTCTCCACGCACGTCTCCAGATCGGTCGCCGCGTGCACGGACTTGAGCACGCGCAGGAACTCGGAGAAGTCGTGGACCAGGGCCTCGCTCAGGTGCGGGACGAACTCGGGCGCGGACCGGATGGGCCGCTCGTAGCTGTGCAAGCGCTCGGCCGACACGCCGCCTTCGCGCAGGGTCGCGTAGAACACGTCGCGGTCGCCTCCGCTGCGCAGGAATGCGATGTAGGCCTCGCAGATGACCACGTCGTCGGGCGTGGTGTTGTTGTGCAGCTTCTGATGCCACTCCTCCAGGAAGTGGCCGGCCACCTCCTTGATCTGGTGACGGTGCATGATGCGCAGGATCTCGTCGCGCACGCGCTGTCCCTCGCCCCCCCGCCCCACCGTGGTGAGCAGCAGCCGCACCAGATCGCGCGACGCCGGATCGCGGGCATGACGCTGGGCGAGCGCCTGGGTCAGACGCTCCTGCGCGTGCGCCAGCTCGCGAGGCTTGGTGTTGTAGCGACGCTGCCAGTCCAGCTGCCGTATCGCCGAGTACCTCATCCACACGAACAGCAGCGCCACCGCGTCGCGATGGCCGAAGGGTACGCGCCCCAGCAGCTCGTGACACAGCTCGAAACGATGCATCAACGTCCAGGAGCCGCGGGCCACCTCGGCCTCGACGATCGCGTCGGCCAGGGACACCATCAGCGGATCGGAGGACAGGGCCGTGGTGGGCCCTCGATCCACCGCCAGAAAGAAGTCGTCGCGCCCCGCCTTCAGCCATTGGCCGTCGTCGGTGCGGAGCACGAACCGCACGCCGCGAGGGCCGGGCTCGAGCTGGATGTCGACAGCAAACAGGCCGTCTCTCGGCTGGAAAGGCGTGAAGGCCGCGTCCGGCCCTGCCAGCGACGTGCCCGGTGGCCGCGACGAAGCCGGCGGCAACGACCAATCATGCTCGAAGCGCTGGGCAATCCCCCAGTGAAGAGACACTCCCGGAAGATCGGTCAACATCAGCACACGCGTGCCCTCACCCTCACGCCACGAGGCCGCCGCGAGCTGGCCTCCGGGCTCCAGCTCGCGGATCTGCAGATCGACCACGTCGTGCCCCTCCGCTGCCTTCGCGATCTCGGAGGACGGCAGTGCGACGGAGTCGGACAGCGGTAGTCGTACACGATAGTTGCGGCCCTCGTTGTTGTCCCACCGCCGTTGCTCGCCGTGGTAGAGCGCGAACTCGAGCACGAGCGGCCCATCGGTGGCAGCCGAGCGAAAAACGATCGGCTGCTGGTCGGGCTCGCGGTGCAAGCTGGTGCGCGCGGCGTGCTCGCCGGCCGGCTCGGTCGCATCCGGCCAACTCTCCCGCGGCGGGACGAACCACTGCGGAGAGGCGCCGCTGCGCAATCCCCAGTGCATCTCCCAGCCTTCCGCACCGGTCGCGCGAACGGCCACGCTCACGCCGTCCGGATCGGCCACGTGCTCGAACGACAGGATCACTCCGCTGCGTGCGACGACCGTCTGCATTGCCCCGCTCCTGGATGTCTTCACGGTCATACGGCCTTCGGCTGCCGCCCGCAATCCGCCGGGTGCGCATTGTCGCGATGACGGGAGTGGCGCGCGCGCGTTTTCCGCAGGGGCGGACCCTCGTGCGCCCGATGGACTCGACCGCATGTCACACGTCGCAAAGCGTGCATCAGACCGGTACCGTGCCTACCCGGCCCCTACCGAAACAACCGGATTGACCCGTGGGCGCGACTCAATACGTGGAAATGCTCACTCGATGCGCAGCCGCCGCACCACGGCAATCTTGTCACCGTCGAACGCGGGTATCCGCGCGTCCCGCACCAGGAGCTGCAAGCAGTCCGTCGCACGGGCAGCGCTCGCGCCCGGACCGACCACGCTGGCCCTGTCCACCGTGCCCGACGGCTTGAATACGACTTCGAGGGACAAGGACGCCGGTGCGAGGCTGCTCAGGGAGCAGGGACCGGAGCCGCGGGCTACGAGCTTGTCGACAACCGCTTCCGCCAAGAATCGCGGGTCGGCTTTCGTGCCGGAGGGCCCGCGCGCCAGCATGGCGCCGCGGCGAGACGGCAAGGCAAGCGCGGCGCGAGCCTCGACGATCCCCAGGCCGGCGACGACCTGTCGCAGGGCGGATGACCACGACCGTGTCGGGCCCGTGGACGACGATATCGCGGCGAGAATCACAAGGGACACCACTGCAGCGCTCGCGACCGTGCCCAGCCTCGACCAATCGCGGACCGTGCGAATACCCAGGGGCTGCTCGTCCTCCGGTTCGCCGGACACGGGCGGGAACGAATCGCTGCTGGTCCGCAGGCCCTGCTGCGGTGCAGGCGGCTCGGCCTCCTCACGCTGTGCGGGCGGGCAAGGGAACGTATCCGGCGCAAACCACGAGCAGGTTCCCAGCACGCTTTCGGCCGCCCAGTCCATCTCTTCCGTCGTGGGCGCGTCGTCGAGCAGGCCCGAAGACCTCAGCCTGGGCGGGAGTGCCATCTCGGCCGGAACGTCCCAATCCCGAAACGGCGTGCGCAACTGCGAACGCGACGCGCCCAGCGGGAAGCGATGCCGCGGACGCCCCAGCTCAATCAAGGGCGAGTCGAACGGTTCGCGTTCGAGCCCATCGAACGGTATGCCGCAGTCCGCGTCGCCGTCGTCCGCCCGATCCTCGCCTGCGTTCGTTGTCTGGGCCCGGTGTCGTTCGTGCTGAAGGCGCGCCCAAGCCCACGACGCGCGGGGACCGATGCGCGAGCGCCGCACCAGGCGCTGGTCGGCGCTGCGAATCCCGCGCCATCCCACCCGATTCTGGCCGCCTGCCCGTCCTGTCGATTTGTCGTGCTGCACCATCGACGTTTGCCCCCGAAAAGAAACAGGGCGCACCGCTGCTTGCGCGCCTGCTCGCTGGCAGCGCAATGCCCCGCTCCCCCGACCCGACCATGATGAATCCTGTTGGCCCGGTCCCCTCCCCTGTCAAGCCGCCGTCCCGGGCACGCTCCCCGGACAGGACTGCTGCTGGATCGCACTGCCGCCGCGCAGCGGATGGGGCGACGCCGCCACATCCGGAAGTTCACCCGAATGCAATGGGGATTCCCTCGTAGCGTGCGCCGTCCCGAACGGCAGCCACTTTCTCGGTTGTTTTGCGCAACGAGGGTAGCTCCCCTTCACCACCGGCCGTATGCTCCGGAATCCGTGCAAAGGAGGGGACCATGTCTGACGTCGTTCGCGCTTCGCACATCCTTCTCATGTACAGCGGCTCGCTGCGCTCTGCGACCGACCGCAGCAAGGAACAAGCCCTGGAGCAGATTCGCTCGATCAAGACCGAGCTGGACAACGGAGCCGACTTCGCGGCTATTGCCCGGGAGCGCTCCGATTGCCTGTCCCGGGACGCGGGCGGCGATCTGGGAGCGTTCACCCGCGGCCAAATGGTCGAGTCCTTCGAGGAGGCGGCCTTCGCTCTTGCCGTGGGCGCGCACAGCGATGTCGTCGAGACCCCGTTCGGCTACCACCTGATTCGTCGCACCGCGTGAGCGGCGCTACGCACCAGAGTGGCTGTTCGCCTTCCGCCGCTTGCCGGCCGCCTTCCTTGCTTGTTTTCTTCGCTTTCGGCCTGGCAAGCCCCGGAATTCGATCCATAACCATGCGGGGGGGGCGTTGACGTGATTTCCTTGGGCATCGATCTGGGAACGTCGGCTGTGCGCGCCGCGGTTCATCTGGCCAACGGCGGCCAGCTCGCGCGATTCTCCGACGGGAGCTGCTCGCTTCCAGCGGCCGTGACCTGGAGCCGCGAGTCGCTCCGCCTGGGAAGCGCGGCTCTCGCGCGCGCATCTCGCCTGCCGCAGCTCACCGTGCTGTCCGTCAAGCGCCTGCTGGGCAGGCTCACCGACGAGCCGATCGTCGAACACCTGCGCGCGCAGATGGCCGTGACGTTGAGCGCCGACGACCGCGGCCGTGTTGCCCTCGCGTTCTCCCAGCAGCGAGTCTCGCCCGAGAGTCTTGCCGCTGCGCTCCTCACCGAGGCCATCCATGCGGTGGAGCTGGCGTGCGACCGACGGCCCACAACGGCCGTGTTGTGCACACCGGCGTGGTTCTCCGCGGAGTCCTGCGCGGCGCTGGAGAATGCCGGTGCACTCGCGGGCCTCGACAGCGCTCAGCTCATCAGCGAGGCGGCCGCCATCGCCCTGTCGCTGTCGTCCGCAGCGCTCCGACCACGCATCGCGGCCATCGTGGACGTGGGTGCCGGCGGCTGCTCGGCCTCGATCGTCGAGATGGGCCCCGGCGCCGTGCGGCTGCTGGCGTCCGCCGGCTCCCCGTTCGCCGGCGGCGAGGATGTCGATTCAGCCCTCGTGCGCGCCGTGCTGCGCGACATCGAGGAGCGCATCGGCTCCATCCCGCCGGACCGCTGCTTCGCCGAGCTGCTTCGCCGCAGATGCGAAGCCGCCAAACGCACGCTGCCCTCCGCCACGGATCCGTCGTTGCCAACGCCGCTGCTCGAGGTGCGCACGGGCTCCGACGAGCCTCGCGTGTTGGTCGACCAGCGTCTGGTCCACGCGGTCCTGCACCAGCCGCTCATGACCCTTCGCGCGCTGTGCCAGGAGGCGTTGCGGGCCGCCTCGCTCGAGCCGCCCGAGGTGCCGCGGCTGATTCTGGCGGGCGGCATGACCCGGCTGGCCGTGGTGCGCGACGAGATCACCGCTGCGTTCGCCGGTGCGCGCGCCTGCGAAGCCGTCCCAGAGGGCGCCGTAGCGCTCGGTGCGGCCCGACATGCAGCGAGCCTCACGGGCAGGGCCGACTTCGTTGCCGTCATCGACAAGCTGATCGCCACGGCCGCAAGCGCACCGGTGCCTTCGACGCCGCCCCCCTCGGTGCGCACCATCCCGCCGTCGAGCCGCAAGCCTGCCGGCACGCCGGCGTCTGCCTCGCGCGCCAGCCCCGCGCCGCAGAGCCTTCGATGGCTCCAAGCGGCGCCCTCGCAAGACGTCGAAGCGCTGTCCGCGCGCAGCGCCGAGGACGCGCGGCCGCTGCTCGACGGGCTCGCATCCTGGGCCACGACGAGGGCCCTCGCGCACGAGCCGGGGGCCGCGCTGGACCTGCTCGACTCCATCGAGCGATCGTTCAAGACGCGGCACAGCGACGCGTCGGCGCGCGTGCTCCGCAAGCGCATGGAGGACGCGCTGTTTACGCGAGACTGGCTGCAAGCCGCGTTGGATCGGGTCGCCTCGGAACCCAAGCCCGACAGCCGCTCGGTCGCAGCGCTGCTGGCCGGCTTGGCTGCCCAGCCGCACGACGGACTGTTCGAGCTGGTGCTGTCGCGTTTCGGCCAGGTCGACTCGCCGCTCGTGCGCTCCGTGCTCCTCGGCTACCTGGAGAGATTCGTCCACAACCACGAGGCGGACGTGACCGAGATCCTGCGCAGCGCCTCCGCCGATCAGGCCCTGAACCTGCTGGCCACACTGCGGCAGGCCGGCACCGACCAGGCCCGAGACGCGGCAGCCGCGGCGTTGACATCCGAGCACGGCGTCGTGCGCCTCCAGGCCATTACGTTGTTGGGCGAGGACTGTCCCGTGCTGCCCCGCGAGGTGCTGCAGGCGCTCGTCGACGATCCGGAACCCGACGTGCGCACCGCCATTCTCCAGGTGATTCGCGCCCAACGCATCGCCGCCGCCGGGCCTGCCGTCGCCAAGCGAATCCGATCGTCGTCCTTCGATCGGCTCGACGCTTCCGAGCGGGAGTTGCTGCTCGACACGGCCGCTGCCCTCAGCCCTCGACGCGCCGAGCAGCTTGCCATCTTCCTGCTCGACCGCGTCGAGGTCTTCACGACCGAGGCCTCGGAGCGATCCCGCGAAATCGCGGTCCGGTTCCTCGCAACCTGCGAATCGACCGACGCCCTCGATGCGCTCGAGCGCGCTGCCAGCCGTCGGTGGGGAAGCTCTTCGACGATTCGCGAAACGGCAACCCGCGCTGCGGCATCGATTCACAAGCGTCGTGCCTCGCGCCTACTACCGCCATGAACATGAGCCGCTTCGACCACCTCTCGCGCACCCGGTGCTGGTGGAGTTGCGCGTCAGATCGAGCCACGCCGGCAGAGCCGAGGGTTCACCGCGGGTCCACCGCTCGACGGGTAGCCGTCCTACCCGTTGGATACCGGAGCAAACGAATTGAATGAACGTCATTCATCCCCGACACTGGGCGCCTGCCCCAAGGGGTCGAGGGGGGGCGGCCCGGCGAGTCGACGGTTGTTGGCACGTGCGGGTCGCTTTGTTCCCGACACGGAGGAGAGCATGAGCATGCCGTCGCAATCCGAGCATCGTCGCCCCGATCCTGCCGGGTCCCTTCGTCTCATCCGGGATTGCGCTGGAGTCCTGGCGAGCGGTTCGCGCGACGCCGCTCCCTGGTCCGACCTGTGCCGCCTGCTCGTCGAGCATGTCGGCCTTCGCGCCGCCTCACTGCACCTGGGCGTCGCGCACGAGGCGCACGCGACCGTCCTGGCCCATGCCGGCGAACACGACGACTGCACCGCGGTCCTCGATCTGCTCGCCTCCCAAGGCATCGTCCTGTCTCCCACGGCCAACCGGACCGCGAAGCTGTTGGTGCGCACCGAGCCCTCGGAATCCGACCCGGCGCACCGGGCGGACGTCCGCAAACGCTCTTTCGATTGCCTGCTCTTCCCCTTCGAATGGGACCGACGGGCCATCGGCGTGCTGCACGTGCACTCCCACCTGCACGCGCCCATCGCCCCGGGAACCGAGGACGCCCTGGCGTTGCTCACCGATCTGCTGTCCTGGCGCGTCGCGTTCCAGATCGACGACACCCTGCCCGACACCCCACGGGAAGCGTCCTCCTCCGAGGCCCCCCACGCCCTGCCGCGCACCGAGGCCTCCCGCATCCTGGCCGCGATTCCCGACGTCGTCACGCAGATGACCCGCGACGGCTCCTTCTTGTTCGTGAGTCCGTCGGCCGCTCGCGTGCTGGGCTATCGACCGGATCAGCTGACGGGCAAACGTCTGATCGACCTGGTGCACCCGGACGACGCGGCCCGGGTAACCGAAACGCTGGACGGTTCCGAAGGGCCCTCGTCCTCGATGGAATGTCGCGTACGGCACGCGGATGGGCACTGGGTGCTGCTCGAGGCTTCGATCGGCATGCTGGACGGCGGGCCGCAGGGCCCAGGCTGGGTGGCAACGTACCGACAGAAGGCGTGGCAGCCCCCGACATCGGTGGCCCCCGCGACCCGCGGGCCTCACGAGCCTGCCAGCAACGCGGTCCCGTCTCGCGCGCAGGGGCCGGGCACCGTGCTGGTCGTGGACGACGAGGCGCTGGTTCGCGAGGTGGTCAGCCACATGCTGCAGGCCAAAGGCTACCGGGTGCTGACAGCGGTCGATGGGCCCGATGCGCTCCGGGTGTGGGAGGACGCGATCGGCGAGATCGACCTGGTCATCACCGATCTGCTGATGCCGGGGATGCCGGGGACCGAAGTGCTGGAGCGCTTGGCCGCACTGCGGCCGGGGTTGGCCGGGATTTACATGTCCGGATTCCCGGGAACGGTGCGCGAGAGCTTCGAGCTCGACCCGAAGGTGCCTTTCCTGCAGAAGCCGTTTGGCGCGGAGGCGCTGAAAGAAGCCTTGGACTCGGCCCTCCGGGCGGCCCGCAAGCGCGTTTTCGCGGGCTGAGGGACGCTCACGCCACGTTGGAGTTCGGATCGGGCTCTTCGCCGGCCGGGCTCTGGGCCGAAACGGGAAGCGGCCCCGACTCCGGCGCAGCGTTGATGCGAGTTTCGGAGGTCTCGGGCGCAGGGGCGCGGTGCAATCGCCGGGCGGGCTTGCGCGCGTGGGCGCGCCGGCCTGCAGCCGGCAGCACGATCCGGACGGTGGTCCCGCGCCCGGGCTCGGTCTCGACGGTCACGAATCCTCCCCACGCCTGGGCCGTCTGCAGCACGTTGTACAGTCCCAGGCCCGTGCCCTTGCCTTCGGGCTTGGTGGTGAAGAATGGCTCGAAGCACCTGGCAAGCACGTGATCGTCCATCCCGTCTCCCGTGTCCGAGACTTCGATGGCCACGCCGGCCGGCGCGGGACCGGTCCGGATCAGCAGCTCGCCCCCCCGCGGCATGGCGTCACGGGCGTTGATGCACAGGTTGAGCAGCACCCGCTCGAGCTGGGTGCGATCGATTCGCACCGCCGATAGCCCGGAACGGAGCCTGGTGGCCAGTCGCACGCTCGCGCCCATCAATGGCCGCATCAGGCTCGCCGTGGTGCGCACGACCGAATTGACGTTGATCGTCGCAGCCAGAACTCCATCGCTGCGAGCGAACTTGACCAGCAACCCGGTGGCGTCCCGGGCGCGAGAGGACGCTTGCAGGATCTGCGACAGGTGCCTGCGCGCGGCATGGCTGTGGGGCAAGGCGCGCTGGGCCAGCTGTCCGTGGCCCGCAATCACCGACAGCAGGTTGTTCAGGTCGTGAGCCACGCTGCCTGCCAGCTGCTGCGCTCCGCTGACCCGCTGCGCGTCGCGCACCAGCCCGTGGGTTCGCCGCAGCAGCTCCTTGGTGGCGTGATGCTCGGTCTCGTCGCGCAGACAGCCGATGACCTCCACCGCCTCGCCCATGGCATCGACCCGCACGGTTGCCCGATCCTCGACCCACCGGTAGCAGCCGTCGGCGAGCAGAAAGCGGTATTCGCGGACGTGCCGGCCCTCGGTCAGCAGCGTTTGCGCCCAGCCCGCCAAGCGCCTGCGGTCTTTCGGGTGCACCAGCTCGAGCCACGTGCGCCCGGTCAACGTCAGGCTCTCCGGGCGATATCCGAATGCCTCGTACATCGTGTCGTCCAGAAAGCGCAGGGGCGCGGCGTCGAAGTCCTCCGCGCAGCGGAAGGTGTCCGAGCCCGGCGGCGCGGTCATGCTGTAAAGAACGGTAGGCCCCTGGCGCGCGAGCTGCTCGCGGGTCGATTCCAGCTCACCGGTCACGTGGATCAACTCCTCGTTGCGACGCTCCAGCAGGTGCTTCTGGCTGATGATCAGGCTGGCGAGCAATCGCTGACGGCACAGGTGGCGGACCCGGGGCACCAGATCGAGAGGGGAGTCGCATTCCCGAATGAAGTCCGATACGCCGCACTGAAGCGCCTTGCGTGCGGTGAGCTCGTCGCCGGCCGGCAGCTTCATCATCACGGGCACGGGAATGCCGGCGAACCAGCCGGCCAGCACGCCCAGCAGCTCCAGGTTGCGCTGCGCGTCGCCAAGGTGCAGCACCACCAGATCCGGCGTGGCGCGCGTGATCGCCGTCCGCAACGCCAGTGCGTCCGGCACGCTCACCACATCGCAGCCGTCGTCGAGCAACGCTTCGACGATCGGCTCGCACCGGTCTCCCGCGACGATCACCAGATTCGGCATGTCCCCCCCTCGCCGTCCCGACGCCCGCGACACGAACCCAGCCGGCGGCCACGCCCGCAAGGGCGCTGCGCGACGACGAGCCCCATGTTGGGAAACGGGGCCGCGACCACTCCCGGCCCCTGGCGACGACTGCCCGCTATCCCTCCCTGAGCGGATACCATCGCGGGATGCATGCTGCACGTTGGGAAAGGCGGTATCGTTTGGGTAGCGGCGCTACCGATCCAGCGTGTGCCGCCGCCTGCCCAGCCCTACCCTGCGTGAGATACGCTGAACCCCACCCGGGTGAAGCTGGGACTCCACCCGGGTGAAGCTGGGACTCCACCCGGGTGAAGCTGGGACTCTACCCGGGTGAAGCTGGAACTCTGCTGATCAGAGCCGTACCATGGCGCTCCGAGCGCGCCCGCTCCTGCTCGGCTGGGGCCGCCGGTTCCGCAGCGGTCACCAGCGACATCCGCCGCGCCGGAAGCAGCAACCGGAACGTCGTGCCCTTGCCGGGCTCGGTTTCGACCGTCACCGAGCCGCCCCACTGCTGCGTGGCCTGCAGAACGTTGTACAGCCCCAGCCCGGTGCCGCGATGCGGCGGCTTGGTCGTGAAGAACGGCTCGAAACACCGAGCCAGCGTGCGGTCGTCCATGCCGCAGCCGGTGTCGGCGACCTCCAACAATACCGCATGGCGCCTGCCCGCCTCGCCACGGCTGTCGCTCGTCGGCGCCAGCTGCGTCGTGATCGTGAGCGTTCCTCCCTTGGGCATCGCGTCCCTGGCATTGACGCACAGATTCAACAACACCTGCTCGAGCTGCGCACGATCCACGAGCACCGCGGGCATCCTGGCCTGAAGCCTCGTCTCGATGCGAATCCGGTCGCCCGCGATCGGCTCCACCAGCTTGAGCGCGGAGCGCACGGCCGCATTCACCGCAACCGCGGTACGCTTGGTCTCCCCCTGCTTCGCCAACTGCATGAGCAGACGGGTGCTCGACCGCGCCCGGGCGGCGGCCACGAGCACCTGGTCGATGCTCGTGCGCGACATGTGCCCCTCGGGCAACGACCGCAACGCTATCTGGCAATAGCCCACGATGACCGCCAGCAGGTTGTTGAAGTCGTGGGCCACGCAGCCGGCCAACTGCCGCGCGCCGTCCATGCGCTGCGCCTTGCGTACGAGTCCGCCGCTGCGACGCACGAGGCCCCTGGTCGAACGCTCGAACGAGACGTCTCTCAGGCAGCCGACCACCGCGGTGGCCGCTCCCGCTTCGTTGCGAACCAGGCTCGCCTCGTCGCGCACGACCCGATACGCGCCGTCCCCGTGCAGGACGCGATACTCTCCTGCATAGCGGCCGTCGCGCAACAGCATGCGGCTGCGGATCGACAGCCGCCGCCGGTCCGCCGGGTGCACGACATCGCGCCAAGCGCCGGCCACGTCCACGAGCTGATCGGGCCGATACCCCAGTACCCGAACGGCATTGTCGTCGACGAAGGTCAGCACGCTGGCGTCCACGGCGCGGGGCGAATCGAAGCACGCCATCGCTGCGGGCTCCTGGCTGTACATGACCGCTGGTCCGCGCCGAGAGGCGGCATCCAGCTCGACGCGGAGGTTCGACGCCTCCTCCCTGGCCTTCAATAGGTCATCCACCCTTCGTTCGAGCAATGACTTCTGGCTGCGAACCAGCTCGGCCAGGGTGCGCTGGCGGCCCAGGTTGCGTACCCGGGTGACCAGCTCGATCGGAAGCACCGGCTCGCGCACGAAGTCCGTCACACCGCATCGCAGCGCGGCGGCATAGGTACATTCGTCGTGGGCGCCCTTCACCACCAGGACCGGCACCGGCGCTGCCCCGAGCTCCACGGTGGCCCTGCGCATCAGCTCGAAGTCGGTCGGATTCGCGCCTGCCACGCAAACGACGACCCCCGGCACGTGCTCCGCCAGGCGCGATTGCGCCTCGTCCACGGAGCGCGCGATCGCAACGTCGAAGCCGTGGGCGAGCAAGATATCGACGATGGCTGCGCCATCCCGGCCCACCACGAGAATGTGCTCGTCCATGGATGGTCTCCCGCCGCGATACGAATGCCCCTCCGGCGCCGCACCGCTTCCCCTCGCCGGCTTGGCTGCCCCATGCTCCAGACTGCGGTGCCAACTCCGTACTTTCCACATGGCACCGTTCTGCCGCCACCATCAAGAGCAAAGGTACGGTAGACGACAGGTACGGCGCATACCTGCCAGGGCCCGTTTCGGCGGGGGTCCACTGCGTGGCTCAGCCGCTCCGCGTGCCCGAGTCCAAGTCGATCTCGCGCAGCTTGTCCAGCAGGCTCTGCGACTGGTGCGTCAGCCCGAGCTTCTTGCGGATGTTGCGACGGTGCACGTCGACGCTCTGGGGCGAGATCGACAGGACCTGCGCGATCTCCTTGGACGAGCGGCCCTCGCGAAGCAGATGGCAGATCTCGAGCTCGCGGCCCGTGAGCGAGAAGCCGCTGTCGACCAGCTTCTTCGCAAAGCCCGAGCCCAGCTCCCGCAGGCCCCGCTCGAGCGCGTCGAACGCGGCGCACTCGTCCCACCGCACGTGCTCGCGCAGCTTCAATACGATGGGCATCAACACTTGCTCGACATTCGCCCGCACCGCCTCCCCGACCCTGGCTCGCTCGTAGACCAATTGCTCGGCCAGCGCGTGCACCGCAAGCCTGTGCTGCTCCAGCTCGGCGTCGCGCTTCGCGATGAGCTCGTCTTTCGCTCGCAGGCACTCCACCGCGCTCGGCCGCTCGTCCGACTCGATCAACACCATGCGGTACCCGTCGAGGTCGTGCCCGACATGCGGCTCGGCCAGGCTCATGGCCGTGACCGGCACGCGACAGTTGCCAGCTCCGATCAGCACCAGCTCGCACCTCTCGACCGTCTTGCTCTCGAGCGCCGCGCGCCGGTGCTCCCGAAAGGTTGCGTGGCAATCGGGTGCCAGGAAGCTCGACATCGTCCGGCCGACCAGGTGGCTGGCCGGCAGACCGACCAGGGCCGCGCCCGCCGCGTTCACCTCGCGGATGAGAGCCTCCGGGTCGAGACACACGTAGCCGACGGGCGCGAGCTCGAAGAGCCGCGCGAAGTGGTCCCGCGCTTCGATCAGAGTGGCCTGGGCTGCCTCCAAGTCGTCGTTCAGCATCTCGAGCGCCAGCTTCTGCCGCCCGATCTCGTGCACGGGGGTCGCGAGCTCACCCGGCTGCGTCGGCTTGCGCCCGGACTTCGCCACCGTGCTTTGCGCGCTCTCGTCCGTCTTGCCCTCCGCGCGACAACCAAGCTCGTCCCATCGGGTGACCGCCTCGCTAGCCATGACCAAGCCACCTTTCCGCGGAAGGGCCCGCGCGCATCCTCGCCCGTGGGGTGCACTGGTTGTTGAAGGCGCAAGCGCCCAAGCAACGCGCCCGAGAGTCTCCATCGGCCAGGTGGTCCACAACCCAGTGCGCGCGCCCGGGCCCCCCGAGCGGGCGAACGTCGAGAGCGCGCGGCGCTGGGCCTTGTTCGACGCCGGCATGGGCTTCGGGTGGTTGCGCGCACGGCTTCATCGATCACCCCTCGGTGCCGCGGCCCCGCAGCCGCAGCCCGGCTCTTGGTGCGTTTCCCTCTTTGCAAGATTGATATCGCGGATGGCCGGGCGACGTCAATGGAGAGGCACGACTGCCGTCCAGGTTCCTGTGCGAATGGGAAGGCGGCGAGCCGTGGCAATAACCACGACGGTCCTTGCCTGCGTTCACGACGGACTGGCGAACTGCCGGAGAATGGGCACACAGAGCGAGTCCGCACAGCCCGGCGGCTGAGGTCCTGCCGACCCGACCGTCGGGCATGCACCGGCCAGCTGACCACGCTTGTCTCGCTCCTGCCACAAGGTACAATCTCGTCCTCGCGGAATCAGGGGCACCCGCGTCGCTGCGGCGCGGACCGGGGGGGCGAATGAACCACGACTACGCCAGCAACGAAGACCGCTTGCTGCACGCCAGGCTGCTCGTCGAGCTCGGAGAGCTGCTGGACGCCAGCGTTCTCATCGCCGACATCCTCGAGGCCGAGCCGGCGATGGTGGAGGCCATCAACCTGCTGGCGCGCGTCAAGAGTCCACCCACCACAAGCTGTCCGTGCTCGCGCGGCTCGCGTCGCTCTACCGCAAGCTCCGGCAACAGGCTCTGGCCCAGGAGTACGACGCGCGGTACCTGGCCGCGTTCCGCCGTCGCATGCACAGGCTGACCCTGGCCGAGGCCGCACGCGTGGCCGCGCGGCACGATGTCCCGCTGCACCGCCTGCAACAGCTTCGCACCTACGGCGCGCAGCTCCCGTCCGACGCCCCGCCGCGCGAGCAGGCGATTGCGGCGTGCTTGCAAGGGCGCTGCGACGCGGCCAGCGAGCTGCTGACGGCCGGCGGCACGCCCCTGGACCGCATACAGCTTCAAGGTCACCAAGGACGACGAGCCCTGGCCAACTGTTCGTCGGCCCGGACCGCCGCACTCCGGTATCGTTCTCCCCTGCCCCGTTCCGCCTGCACCCCGCGACTGCCGCTGCTGCGTGGCTGTCGAGCGGAGCCCCTTGAATAGCTCGCAGGAACGAGCCAGTCAACGCGAATTGCCACGTAAGACTCAAATACTTTCTGGCGACCCGGACGGGCGCACTGCGATGGTCCGTCGCAGGCGCATGGCTGAAGCGCAGTCCGCCAGACGCTTGTCCGACGGCGCATTGACAACAGGATGCGCGCGCGCCACATGAGCCCGAAGGAGCCGCGGTTTGAGCGGCTCCGCCTTGCGGGGGGGCAGTCATGGCAACCGACGCGCAGCGAGCAGGGCGGACTCCTTTTCACAGCTTCTGGGCGCATGTGAAGTCGCTCTGGCCACGCGCTCCCCTGCTGCCCCTGGCGCCACCCATGCTCTGGTGCGCCTACTGGCTGGCCCGCGGCGAGTACCACCGTTGGGAGCTGTGGGTCCTATTCTTCCTTCTACCTGCCCTCGCTTGGGGCACCCGAGCCACCCAACGCTTCTTCGTCGGAATGTACCCCATGGTGCTCGTCGGCCTGCTCTACGACGCCATGCGTTTCGTTCAGCACGTAGGCCTCTCGCCGGAGCGCGTCCACGTGTGCGATCTTCGCAACCTGGAGCTGCGCTGGTTCGGCATCCACCAGGGCACCAGCGCCATCACCCTGCAGGACTGGCTTCAGGCCCACTGGCTGCCCGCGCTCGACGCGCTCGCCGCCATTCCCTACGGCACGTACCTGTTCGTGGTCATCGGATATGCCCTCTATCTCTATCGCAAAGACTTCACCGGCCTGCAGCGCTACGCCTGGACGTTCTTCGCCCTCAACGTAGTTGGCTTTCTGACCTACAAGCTCGTGCCTGCCGCCCCGCCCTGGTACTACCACCACTACGGCTGCCTGGTCGACGTCGCGGCGCCGGCCAGCGAAGGCCCCAACCTGGCGCGCGTCGACGCTTGGCTCGGCTACGCATACTTTCACGGCCTGTACGGCCGATCTCAAAACGTCTTTGGAGCGGTGCCGTCGCTGCACGTCTCCTACCCCCTGCTCATCGTGCTCGAGGGCTGGAACAAGCACCGCCTGCCCGGGCGCGCCGCCGCCCTCGCCTTCTTCGCGTCCATGTGCTTTGCCGCCGTCTACCTCGATCACCACTGGGTCGTCGACGTGCTGCTCGGCTTGGGTTACTGCGTCATCGTGTACGCGACCGTGCGGGCCGTGTTCCAGCTGCGCGCTGCCCGCGCCACCGCGGCCCTGCCCATCCGGGGAGCCGCCAACGCCGATCCGGTGCTGGCCAGGGTCGGGCCGCCTGCGGCGGGACGTTGAGCATTTCCGATCACGGAGCTTTCCCGGGCTGCTGGCCTTCCATCATCTTGCGGGCGCAGTCCGGGCAGATGCCGTGCGTGATCCTGGCGTTCGTGTGCTGCCCCACGTATTGCTCGAGCTGCAGCCAGTAGCCGTCGTCGTCGCGGATCTTGCGACACCATGCGCACACCGGCAGCAAGCCCTTGAGCTCGTGGATCTGGTCGAGCGCCTCGCGTAGCTCGCCAATGAGCCGGGCTTGCGCCGCCAGGTGCTCCTTGACCCGCAGCAGGAGAACGACCGCCAGGGACCACACGCCGACGCGCGCGACCACGTTCCAAATCCACCAGAAGACCGACAGCTCGGGCCGCTGCCACCGAACGACTGCCCAGCAGGCGCCGCCCACGATCACCCACGCGGCTCCCCACCCACGTCCGACGAACCACGCGGCCAGCAACGCCGAAATCAGGTAGAGGACGTCGAGGAAATGGTACGGACCGATGAGAACGTCGCTGATCGCGGACGTCAGCAGCACGAGCATGGCCAGCACGACGCCTTGGGTTCGCGACAGCCTCCGCCTCGAGCGTTGCCCGGCACCGTGCGACAGCGGTGCTTGCTGTGCCATGAACCCAGTGTTTCGCTGAAGCCCTCGATCGGCAAGGTCCGTCGAGCATCGAAGAGACGGTTTCGGCGGGCCGGCCGGGTCCGATCATCAACCGTGATAGCGTCGATTGGGAACACGATACAGCCTGAATTCCAGCGGAAGTCGGCGGGGGGTTTCGACGGAGGCCGGCCAGGGGTAAAGTGAACGACAAGCTGGCCAGCGGGCCGTGGCCGGCAGCGACAACCATGCAAGACCAAGCTCCGCTCGCCGTGCTCGTGGTGGATGACGAATCCATCGCGCGGCAGATGCTGACCCGGATCCTGACGCGGGACGGCTGGCAGGTGACGGCTGTCGCGGGGGGCGCGCAGGCGCTGGCCGCCTTGAAGTCCGGCACGTTCGACGTGGTGCTGACGGACCTAGTCATGGACGAGGTGGACGGGCTGCAGGTGCTGGAGGCGTCGCGCCAGCTGAGCCCGACGACGCAGGTCGTGGTGATGACGGGGCATGCGTCGGTGGACACGGCGATAGCGGCGATGAAGGGCGGCGCGTTCCACTACGTACAGAAGCCGGTGCGGCCGGACGAGGTGCGGCTGCTGATGCGCCAGGCGGCGGACAAGCGTCGGCTGTCGTCCCGGGTCGAGCATCTGGAGACGCAGCTGTGCAAGGGGGCGATCGCGCGGATCATCGGCAAGACCGAGCCGATCGAGGCGGTGCGCAAGCTGGTGGCGCGCATTCGCCAGTCGGACTCGAACGTGCTCATCACCGGCGAGTCGGGCACGGGCAAGGAGCTGGTGGCCAGGGCGATCCACGAGTGCAGCCGTCGGGTAGGCCAGGCGTTCGTGGCGTTCAACTGCGGGGCATTCACCGACGAGCTGGTGGCCAACGAGCTGTTCGGCCACGAGAAGGACGCCTTCACGGGCGCAACGACGGCGCGCAAGGGGCTGCTGGAGGTGAGCGACGGCGGGACGGTGTTCTTCGACGAGGTCGGGGACATGTCGCTGGCGATGCAGTCCAAGCTGCTTCGGGCGGTGCAGGAGCGGGAGATCATCCGCGTGGGCGGCACGCGTCCGGTGGCCATCGACCTGCGCATCATCGCAGCGACGAACAAGGATCTAAAGAAGCTGATCTCGGTGGGCGCGTTTCGCGAGGATCTGTTCTTCCGTCTCAATGTCATCCCGATCCGGATGCCGTCGCTGGCGGAGCGTCGCGACGACATCCCGCTGCTGGCGGAGCACTTCCTGGCGCAGGCGCGCTCGCGCATGGGCAAGCACCTGACGGGGTTTTCGGCGGATGCGCTGGAGGTGCTGGCCGGCTACCGGTATCCGGGCAACGTGCGGGAGCTGGAAAATATCGTGGAGAGGGCGGCGTCGATGGCTGCGGGCGAGAGGATCGAGACCGACGACCTTCCGCCGGACATGACCCAGCTGGAGCTGCGCACGTTCCGCTACGAGGGCGAGGACATGAGGTCGCTCGACGAGCTCGAGGCGCAGTACATCCGCTGGGTGCTCGATCGGGTGGGCAACAACAAGTCGCGGGCGGCGCAGATTCTGGGCATTGATCGGGTCTCGCTCTATCGCAAGCTTCGGCGGCGTGAGATCGCGGGCTAGGAGCGTGTCGGGGAAAAGGTCAACGCAGAGGCGCAGAGGCGCAGAGGCGCGGAGGCCGGGAAAGCGACCGAGGGAGCGTGTGGGGAGGCGGCGTGCGTGACAACGCCCGGCCGCGTACGGCTGGCGCGCCAGTTCAGAGCCGGGCACAGGGCACGACCCGAGCGAGTTACGCGACGGCC
>JAJZQG010000281.1 GCA_021847645.1 Myxococcales bacterium | reverse complement strand
CGACTTCACGCACTGTTGCCAGAGTGATTTCCGTGCTGGATCACCTACGTCAGCCCGCGACCCCGACCGCCGAGCTTCCCGTCAGCCCGCGACCACACCCTGCGCGCATGGCTGCCGAGAAGACACCGTTGATTTCCTTGCAGGCGATGGTGCAGGCGCCGCAACCCACACATCGCGTGAGGTCGGTCAGTATGCCGTAACTCATGCACACCTGCCTTTGGTTGGAACCGAACGTACCGCGGCGCTCGTGCCCCCTACATCGCCCGGATTGGGATTCGCGCCTCCCAATCGCTCCCGAGGGGATGTGGCGGTTCTTCCGATGCCCACGCGCCGCATCCGCTCGTGCTTCTCCCCTCTTCGACCCGATGGGCCCCCAACATCTCCGCTCGGGCAGATCGGCAATGGCACTCGGCGGGTCGTGAATGCCAATCGTGTCGCGCGCCCCCTGCGGGCACGCACCTTATCGGTCAGTTGGCGACGGTCAACCTGACTTCTTCACCGTCTTGCGCTTGGGCAGGCGGTCGGCCCCCTGCCCCGGCGACGGCGGCGGCCGGTGGTGCGGGCGGGGCGAGGGCTTCGCAAACTGGTGCGCCCTGTGGCGCCGAATCGACACGCGAGGATTGCGCGGATCGTCGCGCCCCGCGGCCGCCTCGAAGTCGTCTGCCAGCTCGGCACGCACTTCGATTTCCGAGAATGTGGGCCCGACCCGGATCGCACCGACGTCCTGTCCTCGAACGCCCCCCCGCCGGCACGCCATCGCAAGCAGCCTGCGCGCGTCCGCGCCGTGCAGCTGGCCCCAGCTCACGCGAAAGACGGCCCATTGCGCCGCAAGGTCCTCGCGCCGGTTACGTGGTAGTTGCGGCGTCTCGCGCTTGCCCTTGGGTCGATCTCTTGGCGGCTCGTAGACGCGAATCTCCCGCGGACGAGTCGGCCCGGCGACCTTCGCGCGTTCCAGCAGCCTCGCGATCAGCCGCGTCGTTTCCCCAGCATCCTCGAGCCGCTTTGCCAGCTGCCAGACATCGTCGTCGAATCCCCGGAATCCTTCCGCGTCCGGCGCCGTGAGCTCGGCGAACAATCGATCGGCGCGCGAGGAGGCAATCGCCTCGGCCGTCGGAATGGGCTCGAACCGGAACGAAACGCCGGAGGACTTGAGCAGCGACATGGTGCGACGCAGTCCGGCGGGCGACACGAGCACCGAGCTGGTCCCTTTTCGCCCGGCGCGCCCCGTCCGGCCGCTGCGGTGCGTGTACGTGTCCGCATCCCCGGGAGGCTCGGCATGGATGACCCGCGCGATGTCCACCACATCGAGCCCTCTGGCCGCCACGTCGGTCGCCACGAGCACCCGCACGTCACCCCGCCGAAAAGCCGACAGCGCCCGGTCCCGCGCGGCCTGCTCCAGGTCGCCGGACAGCGACGTGACCGAGAATCCCCCCTCGGCCAGCTCCGCCGCCAGCTCCGCCACGTCCACGCGCGTGCGCGCGAAAATCAGCGTGTCGTCGTCGGGATGGGCCAGCAGCAGATTCACAATCGCGTCGACTCGCTGGTGGGGATCGACGATGTGCACCACGTGATCGATATCGGCGTTCGCCTCGCCGAGCCTCGTTCCTTCCACGTGCACGGCGTCGCGCTGCACGCGGGCCGCCAGCGCCTGCACGTCCTGGGGAAACGTGGCCGACATCAGGTGCGTGTTGCGCTCGGCGGGGGCCAACGCCAGGATCTTCTCGATCTCCTCGCGGAACCCCATGTCGAGCATGCGGTCGGCCTCGTCGAGGACCACGGCCGCGGTCTGGGCAAGGTCGATGGCGCCCCGCTCGAGGTGGTCCAGCAGACGGCCCGGCGTACCGACGATCACGGCGGGCGCGGCGGCAAGAGCACGACGCTCGGCCCGGTAGTCGGCGCCTCCGGTGACCGTGGCCACGCGCACGTGCAGCGGCGTAAAGAGCCACGTCAGCTCTCCGCCGACCTGCTGGGCAAGCTCGCGGGTGGGCGTGATGATCAACGCCCGCGGCCCTGCCCGCGTCCCCGCCGCCTCGCCGGCCCGAGCGACCACGTCGCGCAACACGAACCCCACCGCGACCGTCTTGCCCGATCCGGTCCGGGAGGTGATCTTCAAGTCCTTTCCGGCCAGGGAAGGGTCGAGCACGGCCAGTTGAACGGCTGTCAGGCTGGTGTAGCCCTTCGCGCTCAAGGCGCTCGCCAGGGCTGGCCCGATCACGGACATCGGATCGGGTTCCGTCGGAGGAGGTTGTGCAGGCTGGGACGTGGTCATGGGAAGCTGACGTGTGAAGGCGGCGTCGGGCAGCGCGATCGGCTGGAAGCCCTAGCAGGTCCAAGGCCGTCGCGGTAGGCCGGCACGAAAAAAAAGCGCCGCGCCGCCACCCGTGGATGGGCACCTCACGTTCCCACGCGCCTCGGGACCGTCTTGGGTCCGCGCTTGCAGGGGCGAAGCCGCCGACATCGGGTTCGAGCCGACACGCCCAGGCACTTCATTTGTGCATCAAAGTTCGCCCGCGTACCGGGGCGATGAGCGATCACTTGACGATCGTCTTGCAGCCGAGAATGACCTCGACCCCTTCGGTGCTGAGCTGCACGCCGTCGCAGGTCGCCGGACACAGCAGGATCTTGGTGGGGTCCTTCTGGGCCGGGTCGGTGTCGTAGTACCAGCCGCCTGCCGTGGGATCGCAACCGCCCTTGCCTTTCACATACGGTACGGACTGAGGCTCGCTGGCGCCCATCGGCGTGTACGACACATTGACTCTACCGTAGTCGAGCGTCTGCCCGCTTTGGGGAACGGGAATCTGGAACTGGCATGCACCGTTCGCGCGCATCTGGTTGAACATGTCGACCAGCTTGTCGGACACGCTGCTGCTGTCCGCGATGTAGGCCATCTGCGTGCCACCCTTCTGCGCAATCTGATTCAGCACGTCCAGCTGCCCCAGCCCCAGCACGAACGTCGAGACCGACGGATTGTCGTTGTATGCCGTGGCGGCGACATCCGCAGCTCCTTCCGGCGTGTCGTACGTGCAATCGTTCGGCTCGCCATCGGTCGCGAACAGCACGTTGGTCAGATGGTCGGGGTGCGCCACCGCCCAGCCATGCGCGTAGCTCAATGCCCCGGTGAGCGCCGGCTGCGTCGGCGTGGCGCTGCCGTCAGGGCTCTTGCTGCTGATCGCGTCGACCAGCGCCTGCGCATTGCTCGGCAGCACGTCGATGGGAACCACCGGCTGGCCGTAGTCCGCCGGATCGCACGAGACCTTCGGCGTGGCCGCGCCCGTGCAAAATCGCGCCTGGCCCAGGATCATGCACGGCCCGTAAATCCCGCAATCGGTGTCCACGTTGCAGGCCGCGTTGCAGCCGAACATGATGTTGCACGTGCCCATGTTCACGCACTCGGCGTTCGTCAGGCATCGCCCCGGAATCTTCGTGCCAGCCGGGGGAGGATTCGGCAGAAACGTCAGTCCCATGCCGATACCGTTCATGTTCGGGTCCGAAATCAACGTCTGCAGCGCGGCCGTCACCGGCGGCCACACCGGAGTAGCCCCCGTCCCGCTCGAGTCGTCCATCGACCCCGTCGCATCCAGCAGGATCAGCACGTCCAGCGGTACGACCTTGCCCGGGTATGACTGGCCAACACACGCCCCGGCTTCGTCGAGCGAGCCATCTCCCGGCGACGCATCGCCCAGCACGGGCTGGGTGCCCCCCGAGCCGCCGAGCCCACCGCCATCGCCGCCTCCCGCGCCTCCCGTGCTGTTTCCATAGGTGCTGCCCGCGGAGTTGGCGCTGCACGAAGCCGCCACCAACCACGTCAACACGACGGCGAACGAGCCAGCGGTCTTCATGATCAAGCCAATACGCATCGAAGCCTCCAGGCGTGACAGGTCGCGTCGGACGCTGCTCGGAAACTCCTGCAGCGAAGACCTTTGAGTCTACCGTCTGCAACGCCCGCTGGGCAACCGCGCCGCGTGGGGTTCTTGCAGCGGACGGCGCGTCGCGTGCGAAGTGGTGTATTCCGGTGTCGGTCGGAGGCCCACCGTGCTCAGCCGTTCGCGCCGTCCAAACGCCAGCGGCGCAGGGCCCGCACGTAGCGTGCCTGCAGCAGCTTTACCCGCAACGGGGAGATGCCCTTGCGCCCATGCTGCGGCCACAGGCCTTTCTCGATGCTGTGTTGCCGGTTGTGAGCTTGGCGCGTGACGAACTCCACGACCGAGTCCCCCGCGTCAGCTCCCCCCGCGAGCATCCGCAGCGCTTCGAGCAGCGCCCACTGACCATGCGCCCCCGCCTGCAGACTCCGCTCGATCGCCCCGATGGCCCGGCGGTCGCCGAGCCGACCCAACACCCCCGCCAGGCTCGCCACCACGCGCACCGGCGTGTGCGAAAAGCTCGCCAGCCCCTGCAACGCTTCCGCCAACGGCTCCACCGCGTCGGGTCCGATCGACACCAGCGCCTCTTCCACCGTCTCGCTTCGCACCGACACGTCCGGCGCCACCACCAGCACCGCAAGCAGGGGCCGGATGAGCGCCGCCGAAGCAACCAGACCGACGACGCGCACGAGCCGATCGGCGATCGGCACCTCCTCGCGCGACAGCACGCGCCGCAACACCGACGGCATCATGGACCGCAGTGCGTCGACGCGCGCAGGCTCCGCGCGCGTGATGTTCTCCGGCCCAAACTCGGCCCAGAGCTTGGACATGTCGTCCGGGTCGAGATGACGCAGCATCCTGTGCAAGTCGAAGTAGGCGGTGCGGGTCATGGGCTGGCGGCGGGAGGTCGGAGAGGTGTGCGCTGGCTGAACATGGTGACCGCCGGCCGAATCGTAAAGGGCTCGACCATCGTGAGCAGAACGGGAAGCGCGCCCGCGGACGGAGGCGGTCGGACTGACTGGTTGGTCTCGCGGGTGTCGAGCGGGCTCGGAGTGGGAAGATGTGACGCCCTGTCGGAACTCTGGAACAAAGGTCGAACGCGGCCGGAGTTCAGGGCCGGGTCCAACACTCGTGTTCTCGTTGCGCGATGGTCGGACCGCCAGGGCTTGATCATTCGCGTGACCTCGGGTAACTTCCTTGGTCACCGCGTTTGTTGCGGGGCAAAGGAGGTACCGGTGGCGGCTTTGCAGCGGACCGATTCGTCGGTGCTGGCGGCGTCATGGATGTCGCGGAAACACGCTCGCAGCCCGTACGAACCCACCGTTGGCTCGTGCCGCCCGGCGCCTCGGCAAGGCACTTGACATGGTGGCGCCCGTTGCTCCCGGCGACGTCATCGATGGCAAGTACCGCGTCGAACGCGTGTTGGGCGAGGGCGGCATGGGAATCGTGGTCGCGGCCTTGCACGTCCAGCTTCGCGAGCTCGTGGCGATCAAGTTCCTCCAATCCGCCAACGATCCGGACGGCTCGTCGCAACGTCGTTTCGCGAGAGAAGCGCGTGCCTCGGCGAGGCTGAAGAACGAGCACGTCGTTCGGGTGCTGGACTTCGGGGTCTTCGAAGGCGGGGTTCCGGCGATTGTCATGGAGCTTCTGGACGGCCAAGATCTATCGCAGGTCCTGGCCCGCGAGGGTCCGCTACCCATCGACCGCGCTGTGGAATACGTTCTGCAAGCCGGCGAAGCGATTGCCGAAGCGCATTGCCGGGGCATCGTTCACCGGGACCTCAAACCCTCCAACATGTTCCTGTCCCGGGCGACCGACGGCTCCACCGTCGTGAAAGTGCTGGACTTCGGCATCTCGAAAGTCCTCCGCGGGGACGACGAATCGCTGGCGATGCAGCCCATCACGAAGAGCAACGCCATTGTTGGCTCACCCCTGTATATGTCCCCCGAACAGCTCTCGGGCGTGCCGGTCGACGCCCGCACGGACATCTGGGGCATGGGAGTGATTCTCTACGAGATCCTGACCGGCCAGGTGCCGTTCCAGGCGAAGTCGGCCGCGCTGCTGTTCACAGCCATTCTCAGCCGCGAGCCGCAGCCCGCACGCGAGCTCCGCGCGGACTTGCCCGAACCCCTCGAACGCGTGATCCACCGCTGCCTGCACAAGGATCCGGACGCTCGCTTCCAGACCGTGCAGCAGCTCGCCGAAGCCCTCGTGTCCGCCGTGGGCGCCACACCCGCGACCTCCCATAGCCTCGACCGCATCACGCGCTTCCTGGCGGCCGACCCCGCCCCGCGAATCTCAGCAGACCTCGAGGTTCCGCTCGAGCTGCGAGGAACCGACGACTGCCTGTCGCTTTAATCGTGGAAGCGCACATCGTTCGCAGGCCCGCGACAGCGAAAGCGCGCGTGGGTCCTGCCGACCGCCGTGCTGGCCGCCCTCGCGACGGTCGCGGCCAGCGTGCTTTTCGTCTCGACGCTGAGCCGAACGCCGGCGCAAGCGCCACCTCCCCCGGCCTCCACCCCGCACACGCCCAAGATGGCCTCCGCACAAGCGGTTCCCGTGGCGAGTGACGAAGTCGCACCACCGGTGTCGGCGCCGCGGGCCACCCTTTCCACGGCTGAAAGCCAGCCGCCACTGCCGTCACCTCCTGCGGCCACCGGCCGACCTGCGCCTCGCCATCCCGCAAGCGCGCCGGTCACGGCACGCGCCTCGGGACCTGGCTCGTCGGCCCCGCCCCCTCGACCGGCGCCGACGCGGTCACAACCTCCTCCCGCGTTGACGGAGCGCGAGTAATGCGGCGACGATGTGGCCTTGCCCTGCCCGTGCTGTTTGGGGTGTTCCTGATCCGCGGGGCGGCTGCCGGCGCGCCGACGGCGACAGACCAGCGCGCGCTCGCCGAGGCCCTGTTCCAGGCCGGCCGCGAGGCGATAGAAGCCGGCCGGATTGAGGAGGCGTGCGCCAAGTTCGCCGAGAGCCAGCGCGTCGCCCCCGCGGGCGGCACCCTGCTCAACCTCGCGATCTGCCACGAGCAGCAAGGGCTCCTGGCCAGCGCGCTGCTCGAGTTCCAGCAGTCGGTCGCCCTGGCACGCCGCTACGGCCGAAAGGACCGCCTCGACATCGCCCAACAGCACATCAACACCCTGGCGCCGCGGATCCCGTCGGTGCGCATCAACGTGCCTGTCGCCTCGCAACGTGCCGGACTCGTCGTGCGCCGCGGCAACGTGATAGTCAGCCCCGAAGCCTGGGGCATCGACATTCCCGCGGACCCCGGCGACCAGATCGTCACCGCCCAGGCGCCGAACTGCCTCCCCTGGCAACAGAGCATCTCGCTGCACCCGGGGGATCACCGGGTGGTCGATGTGCCAGCCCTTCGCCTGCTGCCGCCCGCACCCCGCCAGGATCCCGCGCCGCGTCCGCTCGAAGTCCGACCGACGCCGCAACCCGCACCACCCAGCAGTCCGCACGCACTCCGAACCACGGCGTGGGTCACCGGCGCAGTCGGCATCGGCCTCTTGGGCGCCGGCGCGTACTACGGACTTCATGCCCTGTCCAAACGACAGGCAAGCGACGCCGAGTGTACCGACGGCTGCACGCACGAGGGAGTTCAATCGAACATCGAGGCCCAGCGCGCCGCCACCCGAAGCAACGTGCTCTTGGGCGGTGGCGTCATCGCAACAGGGTTGTCTGCCTTTGTGCTGCTGTGGACCTCCCCCGCGCCGGACACGTCCGAAACCAGGACCGGTCGCCTTCACATCGACGGCTCCGTCGCCCCCGACAGCATGACCATCTCTGCCTCGGGAGTGTTCTGATGGTCAGACAACCCTGTTGCTCGCTTGCCATCGCCGCGCTTGCAACGCTGGTGGGCTGTCAGTACGTCGCCGGCATCGATTCGCGCCAGGAGCGCGCGCCCCGCGCGATCGACACCACGGATGGCGGAACGCCTCCCACACCGGACGCCGGCACTCCCCCCGCGCCCGACGCCGGTCCTCCCGCGGGCTGCGTGCTGCCGACCAAGGGAGAAGCACACCTTCGCTTCGGCAACATGTCTCCCGGCATCGACGCCGTCCATTTCTGCGTCAAGCCGGCCCATCAGGCCACGTTCGCACCGGACCACCCCCTAACCTTGGGCGTTGGAGCCGATTGCCCCGCAGGCATTCCTTACCAACGTATGATGGCGCCCTTGGCCGTGGCTCCTGGCACATACACGATCAAGCTCGTCGACGCCGACACCGTCGACTGCAGCGCCGATGGCCTCGCCGTGGCGGACGACGTCGCCGTGGCCAAGGGACAGACCGTCACCCTTCTCCGCCTGGCAGGCGAAGATGGTGAGGGGGCACCATCCGTGCGCGCCTTTCCGGAAACGAAGGTCAGCGTGCTGGGCACCTCGCTCGTGCGGTTCATCCACGCCATGGTCGGGGTGGGCAAGGTGGACGTGGGCACGCCCGATGTCGCGGGAGCTCTCGGCCCCGTGGGCTTCGCCAACGTCCCTTACGGTGGAGTCGCTCCCCAGGGTGCCACGGGCAACATTGCACCCGTCGACGACCGCGGATATCTACCCTTGTGGACGAACAACGCGTGGCTGCAGTTCGTGTTGGCCGCCCACGGCCAGACGACGACGACCGCCACCCGGTTCGCCCAGGTCCTCGACGGCACGGGCTTGTCGCTCATCGGCGTAGGCGATCTGAACGACGCGGATTTTCCACCTCAAATCATCGCTTGCCAGGAATCCGTCACCGACGGCGTATGGACGGAGTGCGCGCCGTCGGCGGCTCAACTGTCCGTGATGGTGTTCGAGCCGATGCTCGACGGAGCCGGAGCTGCGGGCATTCGGCAGCGAAGACCGTACGTGCCGCAGGCGATCGCGGCCTCCGATGCGGACGTGCTGTGCGTGCCGAACGTTTGCTCGGTCGACGACAAGCAGGCGATCATCGACGCGGCCACGGACGCGTACCCGTACGCCTATCATGTGATTCAGGACCTCTCGACTCCCCTGGACGACGCGACCGACGTTCACGGGGTGGTGCCAGCTCCGCTGGGTGGCCCCGCCTGCCGGACCGATGAGCAGATCGCCCGCATGAACGCCGGCATCGCCTGCGTGCAGCAGCATTGCTCCCAGAACCCCGGGGACCCGCACAGCGAGGTGGCGAGCGCACAGTGCGCCGAGCAGAATTGCGTCGCCCAGTTCGGCTCGCTGATGTGGTCGTCGGACCTCCAGGACCGGATCTGCTACAATTGCATCGCATTCGACCTGGTCGGCTTCGTTCCCCTCGCCAGGCTCGCGGGCGACTGCACGACCAACACCACCGAGATGCTCGCCTACGGTGGAAACAACTGCCAGCTCGTCTTGTCCCGCCACCCGTTCGAAGAGACGGAGACCTGGACCGTCGCCGCGAGCTCGTACCGCACATCCTTCTCCCGCGTGCGTGTGAGCCTGCCCAACCAGACGTCGCCCGACGTGTACTGCACGGTCCTGACCACGGCCGAGCGGGCGCTGGCGCTGATGCCGTACACGTCAGTGTATGGCGAAGGCGATGACCCCAACGGCTGGACCAACGAGAACCGGCTGCAGATCGACAAGCTCGAGGCTTTCGTCACCGCGCGCAGCGGTATTCGCCCAGCGATCGTCATGGGAGCCTTCTACGTCGGGCCGGAGCGCGACCTCGGCGACACGCAGATCCTCGCTCCCAAGGCGGTCGCCAACTTCGACGCGCTTCGCGCGCGGTTCGGGCTCGGCGTGGCCCCCGAGTGGCCTTGGGACTGCACCGAGTGCGCGGACAACAGGTGGAAGTCCAACCCCGGCAGCGGACCTGGCACCTGGACGACCCACATCTTTCTGAACGCCATCCCGGTCACGGACGTGCTCGCTAGACCTCGTCCGAAAAGGGTCGCCGGGCAAAGGGCAGGGGCCTAGCCGGCTACATAGATTCCGGCCTAGTCCGACGACGTACGAAACGGGTGGC
>JAJZQG010000280.1 GCA_021847645.1 Myxococcales bacterium | reverse complement strand
GTGTATGCGACCGCCGCGGGCGAACTCACGCTCGCCCTGGCTCTGCCGACGCTTCAAGGCTCCGGCTTCGCCGGTTGTTTGGCCTCGGCTTCGCGTGATCCAGTTTAGAGGGCTTGGGCCGGGAAAGTTGCGCTGATGGAGTCGAGTTTCGTCAAGGCAGAACTCGAACGGCATTCGGTCTTGGCGATGCCCTGCCTGACCGCGGGGGCTGCGACCACCGGGAGCGTGGGGGCGACAGCCCCCAACTTGGGCCGGGGCCCTGCCCCGCTAGAAGTGAATCGATCGACCGTCCACCGCGAGCGCCGCCTCTTTCAACGCTTCCGCGAGCGTCGGGTGGGCGTGGCAGGCGCGCGCGATATCCTCGCTGCTCGCGCCGTAGTCCATCGCGACTGCTGCCTCCGCGATGAGGTCGCCGGCGCGGGGCCCCAGGATGTGCACGCCCAGCACCCGGTCGGTCTTCGCGTCCGCCAGCACCTTCACCTTGCCCTCGACCTGCGCCAGCGCACGCGCCCGCCCGTTGGCCCGGAACGGGAATACCCCCTTGCGATACTCCACGCCCGCGTCCTTCAACGCCTCTTCCGTCTTGCCCACCGTCCCGATCTCGGGGTTCGTATAGACCACACCCGGGATGGCGTCGTAGTTCACGTGACCGTGGCCGGTCGCGATGAGCTCCACGCACGCAATCCCTTCTTCCTGCGCCTTGTGGGCCAGCATCATCCCGCCGATGACGTCTCCTATCGCATAGACGCCCGCGGCCGACGTCGCAAACCGCCCGTCGACCTGGATGAATCCGCGCTTGTCGGTCGCCACGCCTACGGTTTCCAGGCCCAGCCCGTCTGTCAAAGGCTTTCGCCCCACGGACACCAGCACCCGGTCGCAGGTGATTGGCTCGCCGCCCTCGCGCTCGACCACGCACTGATCGCCCTGCACGCGCGCTCCGGTGACCCGCGCGCCGAGGTGGAACTCGAACCCCTGCTTCTTGAACAGCTTGAAGGCCTCGTCCGCCGTCTCCCTGTCCATGCCCGGCAGGATCCGATCCAGGTACTCGAGCACGGTCACCTTCGCGCCCAGGCGCAGCCACACCGACCCGAGCTCCATACCGATGTAGCCTGCCCCGATGACCACCAGGTGCTTCGGCACCTGCGGATAGGACAGCGCCTCGGTGCTCGTCCCGATCCGGTCGCCGTCCAGCTCGATTCCCGGCAGCGACGATGACACGCTGCCGGTCGCAATCAGGATGTTCCTGGCGCCCAGCTCCACGGTCCCGTCGTCGCCTTGCACCAGCACGCGCCCGGGTCCGTCGATGCGTCCGCGGCCCTTGTAGCGCGTGACCTTGTTCTTCTTGAACAGGGCATTGATTCCAGAGGTCAGCGCCTTGACTACCTGATTCTTCCTGCTGAGCATGCGGTCCAGGTCGAGCCCCACGCCCTGCACCTCGATGCCGTGCTCGGCAAAGGAATGCGACGTCTCGTAGAACAGCTCGCTGGACTCGAGCATCGCCTTGCTGGGGATGCAGCCCACTCTCAAGCAAGTTCCTCCCAGCATCTCGTTGTCGTCGATGCAGGCTACATTCAAGCCGAGCTGCGCGGCGCGAATGGCGGCAACGTATCCACCCGGTCCGGCACCGATGATCACCACGTCGTGCTGATTCATGGATTCACCTCTCGACCGTTCAAACATCGATGAGCAACCGCGTCGGATCCTCGATCCCGTCCTTGATCCGGCGCAGGAACAACACCGCTTCCCGCCCGTCGATCAGCCGGTGGTCGTAGCTCAGTGCGATGTACATCATGGGACGAATGACGATCTGGCCATCGCGCACCACGGGGCGATCCTGCACGCCGTGCATGCCCAGCACGCCCGTCTGCGGCGGATTGAGGATGGGCGTGGACATCAGCGAGCCGAACAGCCCGCCGTTGGTCACGGTGAAGGTGCCGCCCTGCAGGTCGTCGACGCCGAGCTTCTTGTCGCGGCCGCGCTTTGCCAGATCGGCGATCGTCTTCTCGAGCTCCGCGAAGCTCAGCCGGTCGGCGTCCCGCACCACCGGCACCACCAACCCTCGCTCGGTGCTCACCGCCACGCCGATGTGATAGCGCTTGTGATACACGATGTCGTCGCCGCGGATTTCCGCGTTGACCGACGGAAACTCCTTGAGCGCGTCGATGGCAGCCTTGAGGAAGAACGACATGAAGCCGATGCGCACGCCGTGCCTCTTCTCGAAGGAATCGCGGTAGCGGGCACGGATGTCGTAGACCGCCTTCATGTCGACTTCGTTAAAGGTGGTCAGGATCGCCGCGACCTGGTGCGCCTCGACCAGCCGCCGTGCGATGGTGCGGCGCATCGTGGTCATGCGCACCACCTCGACATCGGCAGCGCTTTCGCCGGCAGGGGCGGGGGCCGCGGCCGCTGCAGGAGCGCCGGCTGTGCGTGATTGCTCCACGTGACGCAACACGTCCTCTTTCAAGAGGCGCCCGCCAGGACCGGTGGGTTGGACGTCACGCGCCGCCAATCCGTGCTCTTCCAGGGCGCGTCGCGCGGCGGGCATGATGCGGGGCTTGAGCTCCACCCCACCGGGCGGCGGGGTCGGCTCCGCGGGCGCGGACGGCGCCGCGACAGGTGCGGGCGCGGCGACAGGAAGCGGAGCGGCTGGCACGGCAATGGGCGGCGCAGCGACAGGCACCGCAGCAGCCGCTGGCTTCGGAACCGGCGGAGGCGCGACCGGGGCAACCGGTGCCGGGGCAGCCACTACAACCTCGCCCTCGGCCAGGTACCCGACCACCTCGCCAATCGCGGCCGACTCGCCTTCCTTCTTGAGCAGCTCCATCACGGTCCCCGACACCGGAGCGAGCAATTCGAAGTTGGCCTTGTCCGTCTCGAGCTCCGCTATGGGCTCGTCCTTCTTCACCTGCTCACCGGGCTTCTTCAACCACCGCCCGATGAAGGCCTCGGTCACCGACTCTCCAGCAGACGGAATCTTGAGCTCGATCGCCATTCGACACCTCGACTTGGTGGACGGGTTCTATCACAGCCCGCCGAATGCTTGGGTGATGAGCTGCTCCTGCTCCATCTCGTGCGCGCGATGGGAGCCCGTGGCCGGGCTCGCGGACTCGGCGCGCCCCGCGAACGACAGCGGAAGCCTCCCGAAGACGTGGCTGCCCATCCTGGCTCGCAGATACGGCCACGCTCCCATATTGCTCGGCTCGTCCTGCACCCAGACCGCCGGCGTGCCGTCCGCATAGGCCGCCAACGCCGCCCGCAACTCCTCGGCCGGGAACGGATACAGCTGCTCGATGCGCACGATCGCCACGTCGCCGCGGCCCAGCTGCGTCCTTCGCTTCGCCAGATCGTAGTAGACCCTGCCCGAGCACAGCAGCACGCGATCGATGCGCGCGCCCGGTGCGACCGACGCGTCGGCGATCACCCGCTGGAAGCGTCCCGAGGTGACGTCGGCCAGCGGCGAGACACATTCGGCATGGCGCAAGAGGCTCTTGGGGGTGAGCACGATCAGCGGCTTTCTCCAGGGCCGCACGACCTGGCGCCGCAGCGCGTGGAAGTACTGGGCCGGCGTGGTGGGCTGCACGACCTGGATGTTGTCCTCGGCAGCGAGCACCAGGAACCGCTCGAACCGCGCACTCGAATGCTCGGGCCCCTGCCCCTCGAAGCCGTGGGGCAGAAGCAGCGTCAGCCCGCTGAACTGGTGCCACTTGTCCTCCGCGCTCGTGATGAATTGATCGATGATGACCTGCGCGGCGTTCGCGAAGTCGCCGAACTGGGCCTCCCAGCCGATGAACGCGTCGGGACAGCCCAGGCTGTAGCCGAACTCGAAGCCCAGCACGCCTGCCTCGGACAGCGGGCTATTGGCGATGAGCACCGGAGCCTGCCTCTCGGCCAGATGCTCGAGCGGACAATAGCGGCGCCCGTCCTCGGCGTCGTGCAGCACCGCGTGACGCTGGCTGAACGTGCCTCGCTCCGAGTCCTGCCCGGTCAGGCGCACCTTGAGGCCCTCGGTGGCCAGGCTCGCAAACGCCAGGGACTCGGCCGCGGCCCAGTCCAGCGGCCGCTTGCCGCTCGCCATGTCGCGCCTCGCCGCCATCCAGCGCACGAGCTTGGGATGCAGGTGAAAGTCCGCCGGCAGCTCGGTCAGACGCACGAGCAAGCGCGATGCCCGCTCCGCGTCGATCCCCGTGGGCGCATCGTCCACCGCCTGCTCCGGACCGCCGTGCAGCCCTTCCCACACGCCAGCGAGCGGCTCGGTCGGACGGTAGTAGTCATCGCTGCGCGCCTCGGACAACGCCTGCTCGAGGCGCGTGCGACGCTGCTCGGCGATGCGGTCGGCCTCCTCGCGTGTCACGCCGCCGAGCGACAGAAGATGCTCGAGGTAACCGTCGCGCACGGACTTGCGTTGCGCGATCGTCTTGTAGAGCAGAGGCTGGGTGAACGAGGGTTCGTCGCCCTCGTTGTGACCGCGCCGGCGGTAGCAGTACATGTCAATGACCACGTCGCGGCGGAACCTGGTGCGGAAGTCCAAGGCCAGGCGCACCACCTGGGCCACGGCCTCGGGGTGCTCGCCGTTCACGTGGAAGACGGGAATCTGCAGCATCTTCGCCACGTCCGTCGCATAGAACGTGGAGCGAGACTGCTCGGGACGCGTCGTGAAGCCGATCTGGTTGTTGACCACCACGTGCAGCGTCCCGCCGGTCGTATAGGCCGCCAGCTCGCTCAGGTTGAGCGTCTCCTGCACGATCCCCTCGCCCATGAACGCGGCGTCGCCGTGCACCAGGATCGTCATCAGACGCTTGTGCTCCAGATCGCCGATGCGGTCCTGCTTGGACCGCGCACGCCCGAGCACGAGTGGATTGACAAACTCCAGGTGGCTCGGGTTGAACGCCATGCCCACCTGCAGCTCGCGCCCCGACGCCGTCTTGTAATGGCGATTGGTGTGGCCCAGGTGGTACTTGACGTCGCCTCCGCCCATGAACGCCGCCGCATCCAGATCCTCGAACTCCCGCAGGATCTGCTGCACGGTCTTGCCGATGATGTTGGCGAGGACGTTGAGGCGCCCGCGGTGCGGCATGCCCATCACGATCTCTTCGGCGCCCAGCTCCGATGCGCGCTCGATCGCCTCCTCGAGCAGCGGAATGAGCGTCTCGGCACCTTCCAGCGAGAAGCTCTTGGCGCCCACGTACTTCTTCTGGATGAACTCCTCGAACATCACCGCGTCGGTCAGCCGCGTGAGGATGCGAAGCTGCGCCTCGCGCGGCAGCTCGATGCGGTTCTCCGTGGCTTCCATGCGGTTCTGCAGCCAGTCGCGCACCGTCAGATCGTCGATGTGCATGAACTGCACGCCGATGTACCTGCAGTACGTGTTGCGCAGGCGCTGCAGGACCTGCCCCACGGTCTGCTGGATCGTGCCCGACGCCGTGCGAAACGCCACGGGCCGATCGAAGTCCGACGGTTGAATGCCCACGTGCCGCGGATCGAGCTCGGGCGGCGTGGGGTTCGTCTGCCCGAGGGGATCGAGCTGGGCAACGATGTGCCCGCGCACGCGGTAGTTGCGCATGAGCTCCTCGACCCGCTGCTGCAGCCCGCACGAATCCTGCGCGCCCGATGACGAGCCGGCCGCAGGCGCTGTCGCCGCAGGCGCGTGGGTCGCGGACGCAGGAGGCGCATAGGCGGCGGTCACCCGGGCGGCAGGGCCCACCGAGCCGTCGCCTTCGGACCGAAGCTGGTCGAAGTGGGCGCGCCACTCGGGCGAAACGCTGGACGGATCGCGGAGGTAGTCCGCGAACAACTCCTCGACGAAGGCCAAGCTGCTTGCGTGCATCGGCGTGTTTCCTCGGCCCCCTACCTGCCCTCGCCCCACCGTGAGCGCAAGCCCCAATCGGTGAGAAAATGCACTGATCCGGCCACCGTGCCATCGTCGAGGCGGACCCGGAACGCGATCGTGCCGCCGCGGCCCAGACCGTCAAGCTCTTGGCGAGCCACCCGGACCGTGCCACCCTCGCATGCTGCTCACGCCATGCCACGCCGTCTGCTCCCTGCCGCGATCGCTCTCTTCGGTTGCTTGGCGATCGCCCGCTCCGCGCCGTGCGACGAGCTCCCGCGGCCCGGCCCGGTGCCAACAGTGCCATGGGTCGGCGCGCAGCTCGTGCCCAGCCCCGAGTTCGTCTCCGATCCCCGCCACGGCGCCCTGTTCGGCATGCGGTGGCAGCTCACGCCGCTGCTCTATTCCTTCGGCATCTACCGCACGCTGAGCCCCTGGCGCGCTTTCGTCGTCGAGCCCATCGTGCGCCAGAGCGGCTCGACCGAGCTGTATTTCTCGCCCGAGTACTTCGGGGTTTCGGGCTCCGTCGACCAGCGCTTCGGCGCGCGCACCGGCCTGCGCACGTACCTTCCTGTCGTCGAGCGGGGCGACGACCTGTCCCTGTCCTTCGGCGCCTCATGGCTGCATTGGCAGGGTCGGGACAGCGTCGGCTACGAAGCGGGCGCCCACGTGCTGTTCGGCTTCGTCGGGGCGATTGTCACCTTCGAGCCCTTGCCCCACGCCGCCCGCTGGACCTTCACCCTGCAGCTGAGGATCTTCTGAGCCGCCGATGATCACCCGGGCTGTTCATCCGTCGATCGTCGAGCGCGCCCGCGACGCGCTCGTCGTCGTGGCCGCGGCGCTGGCCGCGCAAGGTTGCCTGTTCACCCAATTCTTCTCGCGCACGGCGCAGACCTGGGGCGACGCCCCCCGCGCCGTGCCCGGCCGGCTCACCCATCCGTACCGCACCGACGCCCGCCTTGTGGTGTCGTGGGTCGGTCACGCGACCGCGCTCGTTCAGCTCGACGACAAGCTCGTCCTGACAGACCCGGTGTTCACCGAGACCGTTGGCCAGGTGTCACTGCGGCTGGTCGAGCCCGGTATCGCCCCGGAGGCTCTGCCACCTCTCGACGCGGTGGTGATCTCGCACCTGCACTTCGATCACCTCTCGCTCGGCTCGCTCGAGCTCATCGAGCGCAAGGTGCGCTGGCTCGGCCTGCCCGAAGGCGGCCTGACCTACCTCACCGACTTCGACTTTCCCGCCAGCGAGGTACCCACATGGACCACGCACCAGTCGCGCGGACTGCGCGTCACGGCCGTCCCCGTGATGCACGGCGGCTGGCGCTACGGGCTGGACGCTGCGTGGATGAAGCACGGAGCGACCGGCTGGGTCTTGGACTATCACGGGCTGACGGTCTACTTCGGCGGAGACACGGGCTATGACCAGAGCAAGTTCCGCGCGGCCCGGGCGCGATTACCGCATATCGACATAGCCTTGTTGCCCATCGCCCCGATCGAGCCTCGCGACTTCATGAGGTCGAGGCACATGGATCCGGCGCAGACCTTGGATGCCTATCGGGATCTGGGGGCTCGCTGGCTGGTACCCATCCACTTCGACACGTTCGTCAATTCGCTCGACGAGGCCGGCGCGGCGCCGCGCAAGCTGCAAGAAGAAATGGCGCGTCGCGGGCTCGGCGCCGACCAGGTGGTGCTGCTCCAGATCGGCGAGCAGAAGGTGTTTCTGTGATGGGCACGACCCGGGTCGTCGACAATCGGCAACACCGGGCTCGAAACGCTGTGGCCGGATTGCGCCACAGCAGCGCGCATTCGGCGCTTTCATGCCTGTATCGCAACGGCACACTACGTGCTAATTGCTCCGGCATGCTGCGATCATCCCTTGCCCTTGCGTTGCTCCCGGTTCTCGCCATCTCCTCCCTCGCTTGCGCGCGCAACGTCTTCTCGCCGCCCGCGCTTCCCCTGCCCCTCGAGGCGCCCCGTACCCTCGATAATGGCCAGGCGGCCATCCAGGCCTCCGGCGGCACGAGCTCCTCCATGTTCGGGCCCGACCTCGTCGCCGGCGCCGCGACCGTACATGTCGGAATGGGCCGGGGCACCGAAGCATCCTTGGGCGCCAGCGTCACGCACCTTCAGGGACACTCCTCGGCGGGCACCTCGCCGGACATCATCTCTGCACGCGCCGGGGTCAAGAAGGAGCTGTGGCGCCACCACGTCTCCGCGATTGCAGGTCTCGGCGGCGGCACCGACGCGGGCGGCGGCTTCGTCTCGCCCGATGTGGGCGTGATAGCCGGCTTCGACAATCGCTATGCAGTGCCGTTCCTCTCGCTCCACGCCATGAGCAGCATCCCGGTCGGCGCCCGGCAGGTGGACGTGAGCATCGACGACGAGCAGCCCGGCACGTATGTGGGAACGCCGAAGCCGACCTGGGGAATCGGCAGCACGGTAGGCCTGCGCGTCCCCATCGGCAACCCGGATTCGAAGGGCGTCCATGCGGGCCTGACGGGCGGGATGACGTTCTGGAAGCTGTATTCGGACGGCCACGATATCGGGTTCACGGGCCTGGGCGGGAGTGCGGACGTGATCTTCTGAGCTTGGCGGCCTGCAAACGGGCGGTGTTTGCGGGGCTTCGCGCGACGGCGGGGACTCGGCGTCGACGGAAAGCTCCTTGCCGAGGGCGATCGGAAGCTTGCCGCCGGGTCTGCGTTCCTTACCGCCGAGCGGTGGGTGCTTACCGCCGAGCGGTGGGTGCTTACCGCCGAGCGGTGGGTGCTTACCGCCGAGCGGTGGGTGCTTACCGCCGAGCGGTGGGTGCTTACCGCCGAGCGGTGGGTGCTTACCGCGCGGGGTGTTTCCGCTACGCGGGGTTGGCGGCCGGTGCGACGCCGGTGGTCGCTTGGTCAGAAGCCTTGGCCGCCTTTCGCGGCCCCAGCACCGAGCGCGTTGCCGGTCCGGCGATCAGCCGCGCCACGACCTGGCTTGCCTCGTGCGCGTCGTCGAACGCATCCTGCGCCGCAGCCATCTCGTGCAGCACGCTTCCTTCGAGCAGGTTGACCTCCGGCGTGTCGGTGCCGCGGAGCCTTCCGGCCAGCGTCTCATCGACCGCCGCGCCCGTGAGCGCTTCGCCCGCGGCCACGACCTGCTGGATGAACTCCTCCGTAAGGCCGGCATCGCCGCACAGGATCTTCCAGCTCGGGTCGGTGAGCGCCATCCACTTACGCGCCAAGCTCGCCAGATCGACAATCGACTTGCCGAGCGCGCCGATCGTGTCTGTCGTGCCGCTGGCGGCCTGAAGGGCCTCGAGCTCGGCCTGGCGCGCGCCCACCACTCTCTTCATCTTGCGCGAGAGTTGCGTCCGGCCCTCGCGCGCCAGCTGCTCGCGTTCGGAAGCAGTGCTTCGGGTGGCCGTGGTGCCGCCGCGCTGCGCTTGTTGGGCCTCCACCGCATCGATGAGCGCGCCCAGCCGGTCGAGGTAGTAGGCGAAGCGCGGTCGCGCGTAGTGCTCCTCCACAGCGGCAGGATAGGCGGTGAAAGCCTGGCCGATAGCGACAGCCCAGACGACAGCCTCCCGAGCCACGTTGGCGCCCCGGGTCCGACTACCCAACTCGGCCCGTTGCGCGTCGGTGATGAGCGAGGCGTAAGCGGCGCGGCGGGCGTTGTCGACTACCCCGTAGCGGCCCTTGAGGCTGAGGACGGTGCGCCGGGCCTCGTTGGGATCATAGGCGCTTTCGCGGGGTTCTGCCTTGGGGGCGGCCGCGGGTTTCTTGGACTTGGTGGACGAGTTCTTCGCGGACGGCATGGTGCTCCCTCTCTGTCGGGGCGCGTTCCAAGTGGGTTCGGTACAGCCCTTGGCCCCGACGAGCCACGGACTGTATGTGACGAGACACACGGGTCTGATGTCGGGACATGGAGTTGAAGGTTCATGATGGCGTTCTGCCCTGTAAGACGGAGAAGACCATCCGCAGGCCAGATCCGGGGAAGACGGCCTGCATCGAAGTGAGCTGGTCGCACAGAGC
>JAJZQG010000034.1 GCA_021847645.1 Myxococcales bacterium | reverse complement strand
CTCCTGACGCTGGGCTTGTCGCCGTCGTTCCTGCCCGACCTGCAACGATTCACGGCGCGCGTAGCCTTCTTCGGCATGCTCAACGGGCTGTCCCAACTCGCACTCAAGCTCACGTGTCCCGGGGTGCCCGACATCTATCAGGGCACGGAGCTGTGGGACCTGAGCCTGGTCGAGCCGGACAACCGCCGACCGGTGGACTATGGCCTTCGCCAACGGTTCCTGGGGGAGCTCAAGAGCACGGACCCGTCTCCGCAGCAGGCGCGGGCGCTGCTCGAGACGGCGGCGGACGGCCGGATCAAGATGCACGTGCTGATGCGGGTACTGGAGCTGCGACGGGCGCGCATGGAGCTGTTCGAGGACGGCGGGTACGTGCCGCTGCAGGTGCGGGGTTCGCGCAGCAAGCATGTCGTGGCGTTCCTGCGGGGCGGTACGGACGACGCGGTCTTGGTGGCGACGTCGAGGCTGCACGTGGAGCTGTGCGGGGGGCAGACGCGCTATCCCGCGGGGCCGGACGCGTGGGGCGACACGCGCGTGGAGCTGCCGTCGGAATGGCGCGGCGCCTCCTGGATGGACGCGATTGCGGGCCGGGCAGGGAAGGCGAATACGGGCGAGGGCGGCTCGGTCGCGGTGGGGGAGCTGCTGGCGGACCTGCCGGTGGCGGTGGCGACGCTGAAGGCGCTGGATCGTTGAGTCGGCACGGGCGTTCCGTCGGAGCGCCCGGTCGAGGCGCGCCGCGGGAATCAGCAGCAACGCGGCGTCGGGGCGGTCTTGCCCATAGGCGTTGACGAGGTGGCCGTCGCCCACGATCCCGCGCGCACCGATGGGCAGAGCCACGGGACGAGTCGAGGGCAGAATGGCGAACGGGCGCCCCCGGCGCCGGGCAGCGCTATAGAGCTCCACGCCGCGGACTCTTTCACATGCGATCGAGCGGAGGAACTTCCGCTTGTTCCGGGGTGAGATTCCACGACGTGGGGACAGCAAGGCTACCGGTGAGCCGGGGGCCGGGACCCGGGAATGGCGGATGAACCCTACGGGCTTGCGACGACGGCTCGTTGTCCGTGCCGCGGGCCGTACATCGAGATCCTCACAGAAGACCTGCGGCGCTTCGGGATCGGTTCCACGCTTCGGGACCCCGGTTTCCCTCACCGGTTCATCCCCACACTAGGGAACCGCACCCGCACGGGGCGCCGCGGATTGACCCTGCCGCGTGCGGCGTGCGACGATGCACTCGTTCCAGGTCGATTCGAGCAGTAGGACATGGTGCCATCCCCGAACGGCTTCCCCGCCAACCGTCGCAGCGTCGTGTCGGACGAGGCCGACATTCTGCATGCGCTGCGGGAGCGCGTGAAGGAGCTGACCGCGCTGCATCAGACCGCGCGCCTGCTGCAGGATGACAGACGCCCGATGCACGAGGTGATGCAAGGGGTGATTGGGCTGCTGCCGCCTGCGTGGCAGTATCCGGAGATCACGTCAGCTCGTATCAGGTTTGGCGGCACTACGTGGGAATCGGAGGGTTTTCGCGAGTCGGAGTGGAAGCAGGAGGCGGCGTTCGTGGCCGGCAGTGGGGAGGCCGGCGCGATCGAGGTCTACTACGCCGACCAGATGCCGTCGTCGTCGGAGGGCCCGTTCCTTGCGGAGGAACGTGCCCTGATCGACTCGCTGGCCGAGATGCTGCGGCTGTACTGCGAGCGCAAGCTGGCCCAGGCTGCGCAGGAGCGCGCCAGCGACGAACTCGAACGTCGGGTTCGGGAGCGCACGGCCGAGATCCAAGCGGCTCATGCCGCGCTCGCGGCCGAGGTGGCCGAGCGCGGCAAGCGCGACGCGCAGATTGCGGACTACCAGGCCAGGTTGAGGGCGCTGGCGGCGGAGCTGACGCGGGCGGAGCAGCGCGAGCGTCGGGAGATCGCCGTGCACCTGCACGACCACGTGGGGCAGGCGCTCACGATCCTTAAGATGCGCGTGGTCGCCTTGCAGGGAAACGCGGTGTTCTGCGGCTTCGAGCGGGACCTGGCGGAGATGCGCAAGCTCATCGACCAGATCATCCACTTCACCCGCTCGCTCACGTTCGAGCTCAGCCCGCCGGTCCTCTACGACCTCGGCCTGGGCCCCGCACTCGAGTGGCTCGCCGAGCAGACAGCCAAGAAGCTCGGCGTCGGGGTCGTCGCCCACGCCGGGGATTCATTCCGCGATCTGCCTCAAAACACCCAGCTCTGCCTGTTCACGGCCGTGCGCGAGCTGCTGGTCAACGCTGCCAAGCACGCCCATCCCGCCCGCGTCGTCGTCACCGCCTCGCGCTCGGACGCCTTCGTGCTCATCGAGGTGGCCGACGACGGTGCCGGATTCCCCGTGCCGGTTGGCGAGGCGCTGACGGCCCGGAGCGCGGGCTTCGGGCTCTTCAGCATCGGCGAGCGGCTCAAAGATCTGGGCGGGGACATGCACATTGATTCCAGCCCTGGCAAGGGTACCAGGGTGACCCTGCGAGCACCCGCTGGAGGCTGACATGGCGATCCGGGTCCTGCTGGCCGACGACCACAAGATGATGCGCGAGGGCCTCAAGACCGTCCTGGGGCGCGCCCCCGACCTGGATGTGGCGGGCGAGGCCGCCGACGGCGCATCGGCCGTGAAGCTGGCCTCGGAGATCGCGGTCGACGTGGTGGTGATGGACGTGACCATGCCGGGCTTGAACGGCATCGATGCTGCCCGCCAGATCACCGAGACCCTGCCGGACGTGCGCGTGGTGATGCTCTCGATGCACGCGGATCGGCGGTTCGTGACCGAGGCGCTGCGCGCGGGCGCGAAGGGCTACGTGTTGAAGGACTTCGCGGTCGACGAGCTGGTGGCGGCGATTCGCTCGGTCGCCCGGGGAGGGACCTTCCTGAGTGCCCCGGTGGCAGACGTGGTAGTGCGCGACTACGTGCAGCGGATGCAGGAGCCTGCCGGGTCGGGCGGGCCCACGCTCAGCGCGCGCGAGCGGCAGGTGCTGCAGCTTCTGGCCGAGGGCGCCAGCACCAAGGAAATCGCGGCGCGCCTTCGCATCAGCGCCAAGACGGTCGACACGCACCGCAGGCAAATCATGGATCGGTTGAACCTGCACAGCATCGCAGAGCTGACGAAGTACGCGATCCGCGAGGGGCTGACGGACCTGTGACCGCCGCGTTTCGTGACGCGCCGGCTCGCTTGGCGCGAAGTGGCGGTATTTGCTATCGCCCCTTCCGAATTCCCTAAGTCCGGCCAGCCATTCGGACGCGCGTCGGCCCAAGGCGCCCATGGGATCGGCGCGGACCTCGCGGTACGCGAGCCGAACGGCCCGATCCGGGTCAAGCCCGATTCCTGCGTTCCATTCGGCTCATTTTGCCGGAGGTGCACGATGCAGCATTTCGATACTGGCAATACGGGGTTCATGCTGGTGGCCACGAGCCTGGTGATGTTCATGACACCGGGTCTCGCGTTCTTCTATGGAGGTCTGGTCGGCAGGAAGAACGTGCTGACCATCATGATCCAGAGCTTTCTGTCCATGGGATGGACCTCGGTGCTGTGGTTCGCGTTCGGATACTCGATTTGCTTCTCGGGGGACGTGGGCGGCATCGTCGGCAACCTCGACATGATGTTTCTCCGGGGGCTCAAGCCCACGGACGTACTGGCCGGCAATAACATTCCCCTTCTGGTCTTTGTCGCCTACCAGATGATGTTCGCGATCATCACGCCGGCGTTGATCACGGGGGCCTTCGCGAACCGGATTCGGTTCGCGCCCTACCTTGCCTTCCTCACCGCCTGGCTCGTCCTCGTCTACTTCCCGGCCGTGCACATGGTCTGGGGCGGCGGGCTCCTGGCCAGGTGGGGCGTTCTGGACTTCGCCGGCGGCATCGTCGTTCACGCCGTGGCCGGCATGGCCGCGCTTGCGTCCGTGTTCTTCGTGGGCAAGCGCAAGGTCGCGGAGAAAGGCCCGCACAGCATTCCCCTGGTCGCCCTCGGAACCGGCATGCTGTGGTTCGGCTGGTACGGATTCAACGCCGGCTCCGAGCTGCGGGTCGACCACGTCACCGCGCTGGCGTTCATCAACACCGATACCGCCGCCTCCTTCGCGGCGATCACGTGGCTCTTCGTGGCCTGGGTCTTCGAGAAGAAGCCCAAGTTCCTCGGCTTGCTCACCGGATCCATCGCCGGGCTGGCGTGCATCACACCCGCCGCCGGATACGTCTCGGTGCCTGTGGCCGCCCTCATCGGCGTGGTCTCCGGCCTCGTCTGCTATATGGCAATTAGCGTCAAGAACAAGATGGGCTGGGACGACGCCCTGGACGTGTGGGGCGTGCACGGCGTGGGTGGCGCGCTCGGCGTGGTCATGCTGGGGATCTTCGCCGACAAGGCAATGAACGAGAACGGAGCCAACGGCCTGATCCGCGGAGGCAGCGCATTCTTCATGAAGGAAGTGGTGGCCGTGCTGGGCTTCTCCGTCTACGCCTTCGTCATCAGCTATGCCGCGCTCGTCATTATCAACAAGTTCACCGTCGTCCGCGCCACCGAGGAAGAGGAAGTGGTCGGCCTCGACAACGCACTGCATGGCGAGGAAGCGTACGGAGAGGCCTAACCGGATCTGCTCCGAGCCAGGGCGAAGACTCCGTGGCTGGACGTTCGCGCGCTCTCAGACGAATTCGAGGTAGGGTCGTGTTGCGTCTCGTCCGTCTCATCGTCGTCGGTGCGCCGGCTGCCCAAGCCGGAGCCGCCCTGGCGCTGCTGGCTTGCCCCGCTGTCGCCCAGCCCGTCCCGCCCCCGCAGCCTGCGCAGGTTGCGGGGCCCAGCGTGGCTCCAGCGGCCGAGCCCGCGCGAAGTTGGACCGATGGATTCAGGTTCGCCGCCTCCGTCGATTCTTACTTCGCGGTCAACTACCGCCTTCCTGTGCCGCCCGCGCCCGGCACCACGGCCAGGGCGTTCGACGCCAATAACGGATTCCAGCTGGCCGCGGTGGGCCTCGACGTCTCCCACGAGCCGTCACCCGTGGGCGGTACGGTGCAGCTTCGGTTCAGCCCGTACGCCGCCGCGGCCTATGCGGGATTCGACAACACGACCCAGCTGCAATTCGTCAAGCAGGCGTTCGGCTCCTGGCGCCCCGGCGGCAAGGACAGCGCGGTCACGCTGGAGTTCGGCAAGTTCGACACCCTGTACGGCGCCGAGGTGTTCGACAGTTGGCAGAATCCCACCTACACGCGGGGCTTTCTCTTCTGGCTCGGACAGCCGCTCTTTCACGTCGGCGCTCGCGCGGACTGGCAGCTCAGCCGCGAGCTCGACGCCAAGCTGATGATCGTCAATGGCTGGAGCCAGAACGCGGACCTGAACACGGGCAAGTCGTATGGGTTGCAGGTCAACTACGCGAGGGGCGATTGGCTCGGTCTGAGCCTGGGCTGGTACGGCGGTCCGGAGCAGGAAGACAGCGTGCTGTATACGGGGCCAGACGGCGTCACCGCTCGGTATCGACTGCCCTCCAACAACGAGCGATTCCGGCATCTGGTCGACCTGGTGGCGAAGGTGGCGCCCTCCAAGGCCGTGTCGGTCACGCTCAATGCCGACTGGGGTACCGAGAGCGTGCTCACGGATCCGGTAACGCACGCGACGAAGCGCATGAGCTGGTATGGCGCGATGCTGGCGACGCGCTGCGCGCTGACCGACGAGCTCGCGGTGGCATTGCGGGGCGAGGCGTACGCGGATCCCCAAGGCTACACATTTGCGGGATTCAAGCCCGCTCCCAACGCCGACGGCACCTATCCGAACTACCTGTTCGAAACGGGCACGCTCACCCTCGAGGCGCTTCCTACGCCCAACCTGGTCCTGCGGCTCGACAACCGCATCGACGTCGCCAACGAGGCGCTATTCGCGGCCCGGGCGCGGGATCTGGAGAAGACGCAGGTCACCACGACCCTGGGGGTGGTGGTCAAGACCGATTGACTCGTCGAGCGGGCGTCGGGCAGATGCCCCGCCTACCAGCCCGTGTGGTTGCCGGTGCGCTGGACATCGCGGTAGACCTCGAGGGTCTCGGCGGCCGTCCTGTCCCACGTGAAGATGCGCGCCCGCTCGAAGCCGCGTTGTCGCAGCTCGTCGCGCAGCGAGCCGTCGTGGAGGCGCCTGATCTGATCGGCCAGTGCGGCCGCATCGCCGACGCGCGCGTGCAGCCCCGCGCCACCGGAGACTTCGACCAAGGCGGGTGTGTCGCTGGCGATGACCGGGCAGCCGCAGGCCATCGCTTCGAGCACGGGCAGGCCGAAGCCCTCGACCAACGACGGCTGCAGCAGCGCGGTGGCGCCCTGCAGCAGGGTCACCAGGTTGGTCTCGGAGACCGGCGGAATCCAGCGCACGCGGTCTGCCACGCCGAGCTTGCGAGCGAGTTGGGGAATGCCTCGTCCGCTGCTCTCGCGCTGCACCAGGACCAGCAGCTCGCCGGGCCGAGCGGCTTCGGCGAAGGCGTGCAGGGCGATGTCGTGGGCCTTGTAGGGCTCGTTCTTGCCCACTGCGATGTAGTACGGCGCGCCGGATCCCACCAGGCGGGCGGCCTCGCGCTGCGCGGCTTGCAGGTCGGCGGGTGCGGCAAACGCAGGGCCCGCCGCCAGGGGAATGACCCGGATACGGGTCGCGCTCGCGGGGTAGACAGCGCGAATCCGATCCGCCGTGGCATTCGACGTGGCAATGACGCGCGTTGCGTGGGTGAACGCCCAGCGCATGCCGGTCTGATAGAACTTCTCCCGCGCGCGCCGCACCAGGGGACGCCCATCCACCAAGGCCGCGTGCTCGAACCACATCAGGTCCTGAATCGTCACGACCGTCGGGCACGGCAGCCCCCGTCCCAGGAGGCTATAGGGGAAATGGAGCACGTCGTCGGGCTCGAGGCGATCGAGCACCGAGGGCAGGAGCAACGTGCGGAGGCCGTCGGCCACGGCGGGCACCACGACGCAGCGCACGTTGGGCGCCTGGGCCAGATCGGGGCGCTCGGGGTGGGTCCAGAAGCGGAAGTGCGCGTCGGGCGCCAGCGCCGGGAGCCGATCGGTGAGCGCTGCGACATAGTTGCCAATGCCGCTCGGCCGCGAGCGAACGTAGCGGGCGTCGATGACGAAGCGACCCATCGTTGGCCCGACCCTACACTGGGGCGCCGCCGTGCGCCAACCTCAAACCACGGGCAATCGCCGCGGGGCGTCCTGCTCGACGGGCTGGGCGCGCCACCCGTCGTAGGCGCTCTGGGTGCGCACGCAGCCGACCGTGCACGCGTCGGCGCAGCTTTTTCGTGTGTAGAACTGCTGCTTGAGATCCTGCTCGGTGTACTCGAGCAGGGGCTTCTTGAAGGCGTCGCGCATCTGCGAGCACCAGTGCACGTCGCCGAACTCGTCGACGTACAGGTAGCGGCTGCCGGCGCGGCACTTGAAGGGGGCCTTGCCGGTCTGCAAGATGCGCTCGCGGTAGTCGCCCGCCTCGCGGAACCCGCGCGCGCCGATGGTCTGCTTGACCTGGGCGAAGGTGGCGCGCTCGTCCGCCGACAGGTGCATCTGCCCGGCGGCGTCGTGCAGCACCAGCACGCGCGGCCGGAAGCCGAGCTCGCGGGCGGTCCTGGCCACGGTCAGCACCTCGTCGGGCTTGGCCGCACCCAACACGGCGCTGAGCACCACCTTGAAGCGCGCCGTCTTCGCCAGCGCCCGAAGCTTGGGAAGCATTGGCTCGAGCACCTTGACCGTCACGTCGTTCGGCTTCACGCCGTCCACACTGACCTGCATCTCCATGAGCCCCGCCTCGTTGAGCGCGTCGATCTTGCGCTCGTTGAGCAGGTACGCGTTGGAGATCATCATCACCTTGGTGAAGGACTTGGAGCGCGCATAGCGGATGAGCTGGTAGATGTCCGGGTGCAGCATGGGCTCGCCGCCCGTGAGCTCGAGGCTGAAGGCGCCCAGCGCCTTGAGGCGGTCGATGCGAGCCTGGAGCACGGCGGTCTCGACCGGGGGCGAGGAATCGTCGAACTCGTTGCAGTAGCCGCAGGCCAGGTTGCAGCGCCGGATGATCACGAGCTGCGCCAGGAAAGGCGCGTAGGCGAGCCGCGTGAGCGGATTCATGTCAGCTACTCGGGGGTTGGGCGCGGCAGGCGGACAGCATGGGGAGCCGGTAAGCTAGCACCGCGGGCCGGGGTGGACAACGAGAGGCGCGGTTTACCCGCCTTGCGCAATCTTGTCGGCCACCGTGCGACGCATGCGGTCTATCCACCAGGCCGCGGTCAGGCGCTCCTCGACCTCGGGGCGCCCGAACGATGAGCTGTGCTGGGCTTGCCAGCGCGCGAGGTTCTCCCGCGTGATCTCGTTCCAGTCGTCCACGATGACCACGGGCAACCCCTCGTAGAGCGGGTCGAGGGAGGAACGTTTGACGATCGGGATGTTGCCCAGCAGCAGCGACTCCCACGTACGGTGGCAGTCCAGGCCGTTGCCGTGGGGGCTGGCGATGAAGGCGTAGCGCGTCTTCTCCAGCCACAGGCCGGTTCTCGGGACCTTGTGGGGCTGGAAGTCGACTAGGGGATTGGCATGTAGCAGGGCCTCGACGTCCTGCCGTTTGTCTCCCCAGACCTGGCGCTTGTGCTTGTTGAAGTGGAAGTCGGCGTGCACGCGCAGCAGCCGCTCGGCATTCGGGGGGGCCTGGCGGCGGATCGCCTCGAGCTCGGCTTCCTGCTCGGCGGGGGAGGCCTGCTCGTGGCCCCACTTGCGCCCGTTGCTGATCGTGTGGAAGTCGAGGCCGATGGGCAGGTGGAACAGCTTGGGGTGCCGGCCCGTGTCGTCCAGGTTCTGCGTGAACCAGCACGCGACCTTGGGGCTGTCGAGCAGCGCAGCGGAGCCCTCGAATCCCGAGGGAATCGCCCAGTCCTCGTCGCCGGTCACCAGCGCGAAGCGCGCGCGGATTCGCGGCAGCGCCTCCTCGAGGAACTGGGGCAGGGCCACCAGGCGCACCCAGACCAGGTCGCCGTCGCGCACGCGATCGTAGGCATCCGCGGGGAAGCGCAGGGCGGGACGGCTGCCTCGCTGGCGGCGCACGAAGGTCATGCCGCCGTTGTGGTCGCACATCAGGGCGAAGCCACGGCTCCAGACGAAGCGGGTGGGCTCGAACGGACCGCGGGCGGCGAGACCGCGCGCTTGTGCCTCAATCCCGCTGAGCACCGAGGCCGTACGCCATACCCATCGTCCGATGCTGCCGTGACTCATGCTCGCTTCCCTCACCACCGCGCTTCGGCCAGCGCGCGCGCATAGCTCTCGAGCGTGCCGGCGGCGCAGCGTTGCCAGGTGAATTGCGCCGCCCACGCGAGGCCGCGCTCCCGCAGCGAGGCACGAAGCTCGCCGTCGTCGACCATTCGTCGTATCGACGCGGCCAGGGCGTCGACCTCGGGCCGATCGATCGTCAGGGCCGCCTCGCCCGCGACCTCGCCGAGCGAGGACACGGTGCTAGTGAGCGTGGGTGTGCCGCAGGCCATGGCCTCGAGCAGGGGCAGGCCGAAGCCTTCGTAGGACGACGGAAACACGTGCGCCAGGGCTTGGCGGTAGAGCGCCGGCACCAGGTCTTCTTCCACGTAGCCCAGAAGGTGCAAGCCGGCTGTCACGCCATACGCCCGGGCCGTGTCGAGCAGCCGTGCCCGACGGGCGTTCGACAGGGGTCCGCCCAGCACCAGCCGAACGTCGCGTGCGACGCCGCTCTGCGCAAAGGCGCGCAGCAGCATTGGCAGGTTCTTGCGCGAATCGCTAGCACCCAGGCAAACCAGGTAGGGCGCATCGGTGCCTAGGTGTGCCGCGACCCTCTCGCGCTCGCCGGGGGCGGCACGGGTGTGGAAGCGGTCGTGGTCGACTCCGTGATAGGTGACGTCGATGCGCTCCGGGGCAATGCCCAGGTGCTCGACCAGATCGCGCTTGGTGGCGTGGCTGATGGCAATGACTCGGAGCGCACCGGCGTAGCGGGCGCGGTCCCGGGCGCGCTGCACGGCGCGCCCCCCGGGGATCGGGAGCAGGTAGTCGCCGCCGAGCACCAGGGGGATCAGGTCGTGGCAGGTCACCACGCGCGGCATGCGGCGATCGATCGGGGTGCCGGGCGGGTCGGGCAGGTGAAGGAGGCGCGCGCCGGTGCGCCGGGCCAGGGAGCCGAGGAACAGGCGCCGCTCGAGCTTGTGACGCTGGTAGCGCAGGTTGGTCTTCGGAACGCTCGGATCGCCGGCGAATTGCAGGGTCGGGTCGATCGCGCCGTGGGCCGCGCCCCGGTGGCGCACCAGCCCGGCGATCGACAGGCCCAGCGCCTCGCCGCCCAGCTGCCTGGCCAGCTCGCCGGGCCAGCTCGCGCGCTGCGCCAGCGCCCCGCACAGGCCCTTGACGTAGCGGCCAATGCCGCGATCGTGCGACGGCGTGTTGAGGGCGGTCATGTCGACGAGCACGTCAAGCATGCACGGAGACGTCCCTACGCGCGCAGGGGCAAGCCGGGCGGGGCGCCGATGGTCCGCATGCGCGGGAGACGAGCCGCTCGAGCTCGCCGCGAGGCGCTGCGGGACGCTGTACGCTGTTGCTCACCGGACCCATGACGACGGCGCGAACATGCATCCATCCCCCGACGAAGTCCAGTGCGATCGGGCACCGGCGCTGGCTGCGGACCGTGCGTGGGCGGCTTCGCGATCGCCGGCCCACAAACGGCTTGTCACCTCCTCCCATCCCTGACTAGATGGGGACGAGATCCACCATGAACAAGATTCTCGTCACCGGCGGTGCCGGCTTCCTCGGCTCTCACCTCTGCACCCGATTGATCGAGCGCGGCGATGACGTGCTGTGCGTGGACAACTTCTTCACGGGCAGCAAGCGCAATGTCGCGCACCTGATCGGCAACCCGAGATTCGAGCTGATGCGTCACGACGTGACCTTCCCGCTCTACGTGGAAGTCGATCGCATCTTCAACCTCGCCTGTCCGGCGAGCCCGATTCACTACCAGCACGATCCGGTGCAAACCACCAAGACGAGCGTGCACGGCGCCATCAACATGCTTGGCCTGGCCAAGCGCGTGAAGGCCAGGATCCTGCAGGCGTCCACCAGCGAGGTCTACGGCGATCCTGAGATCCACCCGCAGCAGGAGAGCTACTGGGGGCGCGTCAATCCCATCGGTATCCGCAGCTGCTACGACGAGGGCAAGCGCTGCGCCGAGACTCTGTTCTTCGACTACCTGCGCCAGCACAACCTGCAGATCAAGGTCATGCGCATCTTCAACACGTACGGTCCGCGCATGCACCCGAACGACGGCCGGGTGGTGAGCAACTTCATCGTCCAGGCGTTGCGGGGCGAGGACATCACGATCTACGGCGATGGCCGGCAGACGCGCAGCTTTTGCTATGTGGATGATCTCATCGAAGGCATGCTGCGATTGATGGATAGCCCCCCGGAGCTCACGGGCCCGATCAACGTGGGCAACCCCGGCGAGTTCACGATGCTCGAGCTGGCCGAGAAGGTTCTGTCCCTCACGACGAGCCGTTCGAAGCTGGTCTTCCGGCCCTTGCCGCAGGACGATCCCAAGCAGCGACAACCCAACATCGACCTGGCCAGGAGCAAGCTCGGGTGGGAGCCCAAGGTCAGCCTGGAAGACGGCCTGAAGGAGACCGTCGCGTACTTCCGAAAGTTGTTGGCCGAATAGAACCTCGAGGCGCCCGGCGGCGCCGTCCCAGCCACGTTGCCGTAGCATGCAGCACCCCACGGACTCCGCAGCAACGACGTCACCAGGCCTCCGAAGGCTAGTTCCGAAGTCCAGTGTCTTGTGGGGCGCGAAGGCCGCCCTGCTGGTGGCCGCTATCGTGGTATTCGCCGACCTGCCCAACCGCTGGGCCTTTGCCGCGGACCAGCATCGGACCGGCAAGTCGCTGCCCGAGTATCTCGCGGTGGGGATCGCCGTGGACCTGTTCGCCGCGGGCGGCTGGATCTGGCCGGTCGTGCTGGGCCTGCTGCTCGGCTTGTCGCCGGGGCCCGCGCCCCGACGCCGCTGGCGCAAGGCCGTGGCCGTCGCGGTGCCCATGGGCGTGCTGGTGCTGGTCTGGGCGGCCCTGTGGATCGGCGGCATTGCGGCCACCGAGTTCCGCCTGCAGCGGGGCTTGTACCCCACGCTCGAGGACCTGCGCATGGCCGGCGAGACGTCGTACTGGGCCAGCGCGTTTCGCACCTTCTGGTTCCGCCGCTACCTGCAGCCGGGCTTGGTGGCGTTCCCGCTGGTGCTGGCAGGCCTGGTGGGGCTGGGGCGCCTGCTCGTCAAGCGCACGGGCGAGCTGCGAAGGCTCGGCGTGCTCGTGGGGTATCTGTCGTGCGCGGCCGGGCTGTGGCTGGCGGGCTGGGCCTTCTGGTTCAGCTCCGACAGCGTGCTCGGTACCGTGCTCGATCGCCGCGAGGTGTCCCTGCCCATCGGCCAGATCTTCGACGTATCCGCGACCGCCCGCAACGTGCGGTGGGGGCTGCGCGCGAACGTCGAGCAGATCCAGGAGCCGCCCGCGTTGGTGGCGCGCGGGGCGCAGATGGTGGGCGCGCCTCCCCAGGCCGCGCGGGAGCTGGCGACCGCACCGGTGCGTTCCTGCCTGCCCCACCCCTTTCGACGCGAGATGCCGTTGCCGGAGCGCGCGCGTGTCGGCTCCGGGCAGCTAGCCGCCGCGCCCGCCTACGATCCGCGGATCATCGACGCGCTCGGCGCCGTATCCCAGGCGCTCTTCTCGCGCGGCGCGCCGTCCTCGATCCATGTCTGGCACCTGGTGCTCGAGAGCTTTCGCGCCGAGGAGCTGCACGCCATCAACCCGCGCGCACCGCGGGAGCTGGCTCCCTTCGTCAATGCGCTGTACGAGAAGGCGCTTCCGAGCTACCGATCCATCGCGCTGCGCGAGGTCTACCAGGGCGGTATCCGCACCTCCCAAGCGCTCTCGGCGCTGCTGTGCGGGCTCGGCTCGCTGCCCTACGACGTGAGCTTCGCCCGCGACATCGGCGCCGTTCCCTACCGCTGCCTGCCCGACGTGCTGGCCGACGCCGGCTTCGACACCGCATTCATGTACGGCGAGAAGCCCGCATTCGACAACATGCTCGACTTTCTCACGGCCCACCATGTCGAGCACTTCATCGTCAAGAAGAACCTGCCCCCCGGATTGCCCTCGGGCGGTTGGGGGGTCAGCGACCTGGCCCTGCTGCGCAACGGCTTTCCGCTGCGCGAGGCCGACACGGGCGGCGCGGCGCGAGCCAACGCCTACTCGCTCGTGCTGACCCTGACCAACCACCATCCCTGGGGATTTCCCCAGGACATGCCGGAGCGCGTGATCCGGGACGTGGACGGCGTGCTGCCGTCGGCACCTTCGCCGGCCAGCCCCGAGGATCGGGCGCGCCTGATCACCAATGCGTACACGGACGAAGCGGTGCGAGAGTTCTTCGAGCAGCTGTCGCGCTCTCCTTGGGCCGACCGGTCCATCGTGCTCGTCTCCGCGGACCATTCCACGAACGACCCGTCCGCATGGGCGCCGCCGGGCCAGGCCCTGGACGCGCGCGAGAGGTCGATCGCGCTGACGCGCATTCCGGCGGTGATCGTCGTGCCCCAAACATGGCTCGAGGGCCTTTCGGACCGCGGCGCTGCGGACAAGGCGATGGACCAGGCGCAGCAGCTGCTGGGCGACCTGCCGCTGTCGCAGAATGATCTGCCGGCGATGATGCTGGCGCTGGTGTCGGAGTCGTCGGCGATGCGCGGGCTGGGCGCGGACGAGCGATGGCACACGATGGGCGGCCAGCGTACCAGCCCGTACTTCCGGGCCGAGGTGGGCGGGGAGTGCCTGGCGTGGGGCGTGGATGCGCAGAGTCATCCCTTCTCGGTGCTGGCGGACGGGACCTTCCACGAGACCGGCGAGCGATGCGCGCCGCAGGTGCAGGACAAGTCGGCCGCTCCCACGCTGGAGCCGGTGGCGGGATTCCTGAGCGTGCTGCTCCGCAACTACGACACGCCGTGCCATGGCGTGCTGTGAGCGGTGCGCGCGACAAGGTCTTGTCCCGGCGGCGGGAACCCGATACGTGTAAGCCGCGATGAAGAAATCCTTTGGTCCCAAGACACTGCTGTTTCCCACGCCCGCCTGGGTCATTGGCACTTACGACCCGGCCGGCAAGCCCAACATCATGACCGTGGCCTGGGGCGGTATCTGCTGCTCCTCTCCGCCCTGCGTGGCTATCTCGCTGCGCAAGGCCACTGCCACCTACGGATACATCGTCGAGCGCAAGGCGTTCACGGTCAACGTGCCGTCCCCGCACCAGGTGGCGCAGGTGGATCACGCGGGCATGGTGTCCGGGCGCCACGAGGACAAGGTCGCGGTGCTGGGGCTCACGGCCACACGAAGCGAGCTGGTCGACGCGCCGTACATGGCGGAGTTCCCCATGGTGCTGGAGTGCCGTCTGCTGCACACGCTCGAGATCGGTCTGCACACGCAGTTCGTGGGGGAGATCCTCGACGTGAAGCTCGACGAGGCGGCGATCGACGGGGCGGGCAAGCCCGATCTGGGGCGCATGGGCGCGGTGATCTTCGCGCCGGAGCAGCGGGCGTACTTCGGATTGGGAGAGCCTCTGGGCGCGGCGTTCAGCATCGGCAAGACAGTAGCTCCGCTTGGGCGCAAGCAGCCCGACCAGGAGTGACCTGGCGGGGCACCGGGCGGCCGCTGGCGACGCCGGGGGGCACGAGGTGCGCCGTTGCCCGGCGTTGAGAGGTCCCGCCGGGCATTTTTCTCTTCCTTGCCTGCCGGCGGACGGTCCCGGTACTTGTCCGTTGATGACGTGTCCGAGCACCACACCGAGAACGGACGCCGATGGCCGAGCAAGGACGGAAGCTCACCCTTGCCCCATTGACGTCGTTCGTGGCGTGCTGCGCGGAGGAGCGCGTTCAATCCGCCTCCGCGACCGCGAGCGGGATCCAAGGGCGGGCGGCTCGAGGCGTGAGGCGAAGAACGAGCGAGGTTGGAGGGCATGATGCAGCGACGGATCGCGTTGGCAAGTGTGGTCACCCTGGTGTTCGCTGCCGCAACGGCTGCTGCGCAGCAGCCGGCAGCCCCGGCATCGCAGTCGGCAGCTCCTGGGCAGGTGTCGGCAGCAGCATCCGTGCAGCCGTCGGCCGTCACGGTCGACGCACAGGGCGACACGCCGCAAGGGGACACGGGCGGTGCGGTGTTGCTTGGGGCCAAGGTGGGAGGGATCCTGCCGTTCTCCGGCCTGTCGCCGTTCGTCAACGTGGGCGTGGAGGCCGGGTACGTGTTTCCCTGGATGCACCGCTCGTTCGCGTTGGCGCTCGACGTGGACTACACGGTGCCCAAGGCCAGCGGCACGCAGAGCGATCCGCGCCTCGGCACGTCGGGGGGCTCCTATGACTGGAAGCTCACGGAGAAGGAGCTGGCGTTCATGCCGGTCGTGATGTTCCGGCTGACGTCGCTGGGCAGGCTGACGCCGTACGGGGGCGTGGGTCCGCGGATCTATCTGTTGCAGAGCACGGTCGAGGGCAGCGCCAACGGCGGGCCCATCGAGCCGACCAAGGAGCAATCCACGAAGGTGGGCGTGGGTGTTCCGCTCGGAGCCGAGTTCCGGCTCGGTCCCGGGGCGCTGATCGGTGAGCTGCTCTTGCAGTATGGCGGGCTCGATCACAGCGCGACGGGCAAGGCGAACACGGGGGCGGCGAGCCTGTCGGTGGGCTACCGGTTCCTATTGTGATGTCGAGCGTGCGATGGTGCGGGTGTCCGGCGTGCAGGATGGCCGGTCGCCGGACGCAGGCGCGAAAGGGCAGTTGGTGAGGAGGAAGGCATGGACGTGAGACGATATTTGCTCCTGCTTCTGGTCGGAGTCACGGCCGTTGTCGTGGGCTGCTCGCATGAGGTGGAAAGTCCTCCCATCACGACCAACTCCACCGTAGGGTCGGTCGATCCCGGCGTGGTGTGCGTGGAACAGCTCACCAGGCAGGTGGTCGTTCACGGCGACGGCTTCACGCCGATGCCGCAGAAGACCCTGGAGAACACCCAGCAGCTCGTCCTGCCGTCGATCGTGCTGACGCGAACGAAGGCGCTGGACGGCACGACCGCGTCGGGCACGGTCACGCTGCCGGACGACGCTGCGAACCCCTCGGCGAGCACCGTCAGCTGGCAGAGCGAGCAGCAGATGACCTTCCAAGTGTCGCCGCAGCTCGCGTTGGATCCGGGCGTCTACGATATCAAGGTGACCAATCCCGACGGCAAGGCATCTGGCACGTTCGCGTCGGCCTTGGCGGCCGTGCCCCGTCCTTCGGTGACCAACGCGCTTCCGGTGCCGGACATCCTGTGCGACGCGCAGGGCGATCAGCGGGTCCAGGTCACAGGCACCGGCTTCCTGCGCATGGGAGACGTGCTGCCGACGGTGAAAGTGGGGGACAAGACCTATCAGGGCGACAAGGTGGACGGCTGCACCGTCGTGCCGGGCAACTACCCGGAAGGCGAGCTCTCCACGTGCACGTCATTCTCCTTCGTCATTCCCAAGGGCAGCCTCGATCCCGGGTACTACGATATTGTCGTGACCAATCCGCCTCAGGCCGACTGCAACTCGGCCGCGGACGTGGTCAAGCTTCGGGTGGTGCCTCCGCCCAAGGTGGCGTCGGTGGTGCCGGACCTGGAGTGCGTGGCGCAGGCCGCGCAGGCCATGAAGGTCACGGGCGAGGGATTCATCGAGCTGGGAACGACGCTGCCCACGGTGCAGGTCGGCACCAAGAGCTACCCGGCGACGGCCGCCGACGGCTGCACGCCGATCCAGGGAACCTACGCCGAGGGCGTCGCGCAGGCGTGCACGTCGCTCGACTTCGAGATTCCGGTCAACGACCTTCCCGAGGGCGACTATCCGGTCACGGTGACCAACCCGCCGCCTGCGGATTGCGTCTCCACCGAGGCGATCAACCTGCACATCGCGCCTCCTCCCATCGTCGATTCGCTGGCAACACCCGCCATCTGCGATGACCAGGCCGATCAGACCATCGTCATCAACGGCTCCAAGCTCCTTCGCATCGCGGGTGTGGCGCCGTCGGTGGACATCGGAGGCGAGACGTTCGTGCCCACCGACATGGGTGGCTGCCAGGCGCTGCCGGGCACCTACTCCGAGGGCGAGGTCGACGAGTGCACGTCGCTGACGATCGTGGTGCCGAAGGGCACCTTCACCTCGGGCGACTACCCGGTCGTGGTGACCAACCCGCCTCCGGCGGACTGCCATTCGACCGCGACGATATCGCTGCACGTGGAGGACCCACCGCGGGTGGACTCGGTCCTGCCGGCGACGGTGTGCGCAGGCGGCGGCACGTTCGAGATTCAGGGCGCTGGCTTCGTGCAAACGCCGACCGTCAGGCTGGACTCGGCGGGGCAGCCGTCGGTTCCGGCGTCGTCGGTGACGTGGAACTCGGATACCGATCTAACGGCTCAGTTCGCGATGGGCGCGCAGGTCGGGTCGACCTACGACGTTGTCGTGACCAATCCGGACGGTTGCGACGATCGGCCGCTTCCGCACAAGACGGTGACGGTGGTTCCAGGACCGGTGGTGTTCTTCGTGGACCCGGAGGTCGTCTATTCGGGAATCAACACGAGAGCGACGGTGTACGCGACGGCGCTGACGCTGCCGCTTCCGGCCAACGCGGTGTGGATCACGCCGACGGGGCAGGCTGCGCCGCAGACCGACCTGACTTGGGCGGTGGTGCCGGGCAAGAACCGCGTGCAGATCATCATTCCGCAGGGCCAGCCCGCGGGTGTGTATGACTTGTACTTGAATGACGCGACCGGTTGCTCCACGATGCTTCCGGGCGCGATCACGGTCACCGACAGCTTGACGGTGAGCTTGAAGAGCATTCTTCCGCCCTTCGGCTGGAAGAGCAGCGAGACGCCGGTGACCCTGTTTCGGGACACCACGGCTCCGGCGCCGGCCGACAAGCCCTTCGTGCCGACACCCCGTGCGTTCCTCAACCCCAGCAATCCCGCGCCGACCGACGTGGCGATTCCGCTCGAGTCCGTGGCGTTCGTCGACGGCGACACCCTGACGGCGGTCGTGCCGGCCAACGAGCCGGTCCATGCCTACGACCTGATCGTGGTGGACCCGGATGGCTCGGTGGGACTGCTGCCCAACGCCTTCAATGTTCTGGACCAGGCACCGCCGGACATCACCTCGGCCACACCGTCGTCGATTCCGGATGCAGCCGGGCAGAACGTGGTTGTCGCGGGCACCAACTTCCGCGATTCGACCGGCTCGCTGACCTGCGAGGACAGCGCGGGCAATACCGTGACCGCGCCCGCGGTCCAGTCGGCGGCGCCGGTGTGCGACGCGAACCAGAATTGCACGCAGACCTTGACGATCGACGGGTCGGCACTGCCGGCAGGGGCCGTGTGCGTGCTGCGCGTGACCAACGCGGACGGCAGCTGGGCGGAGTACTCGGCGATCGGGGTGACGACTCCGTCGCTCAACCTGTCGACGCCGCAGGCGGGTCCGACGCTGAACGTGGGCCGTCGCGCCCTGGTGGCATCGGCCGCGCAAGCGACGTCGGCGGCGCGCTTCCTGTACGCGATTGGGGGCGACGACGGTGCTGCCACGCCGGCGGCGTTCGACAGCGGGGAATTCGCTGCGGTCGATTTGTTCGGCAAGGTCCAGCCGTGGCACGACCTGCCCTACTCGTTGGGGACCAAGCGAAGCCTCGCCGGATCGGCCACGATTGGCCGCTACGTGTACGTGTTCGGCGGCACGGACGGCAGCTCGGTGCTGGCGTCGGGCGAGCGGGCCATGGTTCTGAACCCGCGCGAAGTGCCCAAGCTCGACGTGGCGGATATCGTTCCGAACGACCAAGGACTCGAAGCGGGCTACTGGTACTACCGGGTCTCGGCCGTGTTTGGCGCCAACGATCCGGACAATCCTGGTGGTGAATCGCTCCCGAGCGACGAGTTCATCGTCAAGGTGCCGTCGTTCACGAACAAGCTGATTCAGGTCGTGCTGCAGTGGACCGCGCCGGTCGACAGCATGGGCCAGCCATTGCCCAACGTGGTCGGATATCGTGTCTACCGCACGCCCACGGTCAATGGGACGTCGGGCCAGGAAGTGCTCCTCCAGGAGATCACGAACGGCACCACGCTGACGTGGACCGACGACGACACCGCGAACAAGGGCACGGCGACTCCGCTGCCGCTGGGCAGCACGGGCAAGTGGGCGCCCTTGGCTCCGTTGAACACCGCCCGCAAGGGGTTGGCCGGAGCCTGGGCGCCCGACCCGGCCGATCCCACGATCGTGCACGTGTATGCAGCGTTGGGTTTGGACAGCGCCAACAACGCTCTCGCCAGCTACGAGCATCTGGCCATCACGCTGCAGCCCAACGGTCACCAGAGCGCGGGCTCGGCGTGGACGACCGGAACGCAGCAATCGGTGCAGGCGCGCTGGCAGCTCGGCGCGTGGGTTGCCGACCACACCACGTTGAACCTGATTCCGCAGGGTGACACGTGGGTGTACTTGGGTGGCGGCATCACGGCTGCCGGCGCTTCCGCAAAGCACGTGGAAGCGGGCAAGGTCCAGGCCGGCGGTGACCTGGGCGCGCTGTCCGACACGCCGGCGGACTTCAACGGGGCGCTGGCTGGCTACGGCGTGTGCGCGGCCAACGGGCAGCTGTTCGCCTTCGGAGGCGCCAATGCGTCTCCGAGCAACAAGGCCAAGTCCGCCGAGTTGACCACGCCGCTGCCCGCCCTCGCGTCCGGTGCGTGGAACGACGAAGGCCTGACCATGACCCACGGGAGGTATCTGATGGGCAGCTCGGTGCAAAGCGCGTTCATCTTCCTGGTCGGCGGGCAGACCGACGAGCCCAGCCCAGCGAGCAAGACGACCGAGTTGGTCATCTGGTAGCCCGCGCTCTTCTCGGGTCCGGCAGGGCCCGACACCCACCGATCGCCCTGCATCGTCCAGATGCTCCTCAGACCGCGCGCGAGCTGACAAAGCACGCGAACGTCGACCCCGCGATCTGCCCGATGGGCCAGCGAAAGGAGCCGTGCGCGGCGCCATCGCTCGAGGGCAGGGACGACATGCGAAGTGCGGTCGGTGGTTCGGGCAGGTGCGTGCGGCATGGCGGAACCGGTGGGGCGCCCCTGGAATCGAAACCACAGACACCACCATCCTGGAGGTCACCATGTTCGAAACCGTTACAGTCAGCCGGTGCCTCGAATTTGCGATCGAGACCGAGAAGCTCGGCGCCGGGCTCTACGCGCGTCTTGCCGAGCGCTTCAAGGATGACCGCGAGCTGCGCGAGCTCTTCTGGGGGCTGGCGGGCGACGAGGCCAAGCATGAGCAACTTTTCCGCACGCTGCTCGACCGCATCCCGCCGGAGGTCCGCAACGCCGACATCTCCTTCGAGCGCCAAAACTACCTTCGGGCCATGTCGGTCTCCGAGGTCTTCTCGGACAACATGTCGGTGGGCAAAGCTGCCGAGAGCATCCGCACGAGGGACGATGCGCTGGGGCGCGCGATGGACCTGGAGAAGGCCACGCTGTCGTACTACCAGGCCGTCAGCGACATCATCGGGGCCGACGAGACGATCGAAGCGCTCATCGCGGTGGAAAAGAGCCACGTTGCGAAGGTCATGGAGCTGATGATAACCGGAGCGAAGTACCGCGGTCTGGACGACCGGGGATGACGCGCACAGGGCGACAAGTGGGGAGTCGAGCCATGCAAAGAGTCAAGAACGGCGATACCGTGCTGATTCAAATGCGCATGGTGACCATCGAGCCTGGAGGCGTGTTGGGCCCGATCCACGATCACAAGGGCCGTCCAGGCACCGTCTACATCCTGCAAGGAACGATCACGGACCATCGAGATGGCGTCGCCACGGACTATGGTCCGGGAGTGGGCTGGCCCGAGGATACGAACACCACTCACTGGCTCGAGAACCGCGGTACGATTCCGGCGGTGGAGATCTCGGTCGACATCGTCAGGCGAGCGTGAGCGATTCCCCGCGGCCAGCCCCCGGATCGACCGGGGTGGATTCATCGGCTACACAACTGCGCCACCAACACGTTCCCCTCACCCGCTCGGCATGCGGGGCGAGGCTCTCTTCCGCCCCACGAGGCGACACGGCCACGGGGCAATTCTGCCTCCAGGCAGCTCCGCCTACTCTCCACTCATCGCGTCAATCACCGGCTGAACCTGCGACGCCGCCACGACGTACGTCGCGTCGATTCCCTCGCGACGCGCGTAATACACATTCATCGACTGCCACGCATCCGCGCGGCCGAACGTGAGCCGCGTCTCCGAGCCGCGCACGCCGCTGCCGACAGCACCCTTGATAATGACCGTCAGCGTGGGCTTGTCGAATCCCTCGTTGTCCCGCGCCGGACCGGTGTGCACCACCCGCTCCGCCCGCAGCTCCGTCAGCGCACGCTCGATTCTTCCCGCCGTCTCCGGCGCGAGCGGCACCCCCGCGTCCGCCGCCGACACCCACTCGTCGCCCTGCGTCTGCAATACGGCCTTGCGATCGCCGGCCACCAGCTCCACCGACTTCGTCTTGCTCGCGTCCACCATCAGCGACGACCGGTCGATCACCAGGCCGCGCAGGATGTTCTCCACCGTACGCGAGAGAACGAACACCCCCGTATCCGGGTCGAACCGCGCGAAGGCGCCGCCCGCCAGCTCATTGCCCACCAGCAGATGCCACGACTTCGTCCCACTGCCCTCTTTCGTTTCGAAGCGCACGTCGAGCCGCGGCTTGTCCAGCCCGAACGTGCCGTCGTCCCGGTCTGCCACCCAACGCTCCGCGTGCAGGGTGGCGAGCGTGGCAAACAGGTCCGACGCCAGCCCGCCGTCCGCCTCGAACCCCGGCGGCTGCGTAAGTGAGAATCCGCCGTCCTTGCGCGCGATCGACTGCCACGGCTTGCCATCGACCGCTACGTCGATATCCAGCACCGCGGTGGCCGCCACGTCCACAAGGGTCGTCGAGCGCAGCTGCGTGAGCGACGGCTCCAGCGCCCTGGCCTCGGCACGGGGAATGCGCAGCATCACGCCGTCGTCCTCGCGCAAGACCACCACGTCGCCGTTGGCCGCCGGCGTCCCCATCAACACCTTCTGCTCGTCCTGAGCCTCCTCGCCCAGGCCGTGGGTCCTGACCACGAGCGAGCCGTGTGCCGGATCGAGCCCCGCGGCCTTCTTGTCCACATCCGCGGCCACCTCGCCGTCGATCCCCAAGAGCCCGTCCACCAGCCCGGACGCCTCGGCCGCAGTGACGTTCTTGTCCTCGGGCTTGCGGACATGCCAGCCGTCGCCCGCACGGGCCAGGTCGAGCACGCGATCGCCCTGCTGCAGCACGATCTCCTCGATGTCCTCCTGGCGCGCGTCGATCAGGCTGCGGTCCTCGAACGCCCTGGCCGGCGCCCGCAGATCGTCGAGCACCGAGGCCGGCACGCACGCGCTGAGCCGCGTGGGCTTGCGACGGATGGCGACGACGAGGTTGGACTTCCCGGCAGCGCCCGCATCGCCCGCCGGACACGCACCGCCCAGCTCAATGACCGCCGGCGGATCCGAGGTGTCCTTGGGCTCGAGCGTGAGCGTCACGCGCGCATCGGGCGGTGCCAGCGCGGCGTCCGCCGACGCGTCGTCCAGGAACTGCTCGGCATTGATCGAGGCGAACGCCGACAGCAAGCGATCGAACACGGCCTGATTGACGCGCGGGCCGGGCGGGTTGCCGTCGAGCCGGAAGCCGCCCCAGGGGCCGCGCACGAACCGGCGGTGCCCGCCCGCGCCGTCGAGCGTGATGGCCGCCAGCTTGCTCGACGTGTACGGCAGCACCGCGTGCGAGCGGAAGGCTTCCAGCGGCACGAGCAGCCCGCGCACGAAGTCGGCCGACGCCACGATCACGCCCAGGCCTTGCAGCTCGGCGAACGCAGCGCCCCGCGGCGTCTTGGCGTCCGCGCCCAGCGCCACCTCGTAGCTGGTCGCGCCCATCTTGACCGTCATGCGCAATCGCGGCTTGTCCAGCCCGGCCTGCGCCCGGTCGAACCCAGCTGCCTCGGTGCGCAGCCGCTTGCCGAACTCGATCGCCTGCATCAGCTGCTCGACCGCAATCTGGTCCGCCAGCTCGTCGACCTTGCCCGACTCGAACCAGAACATGTCCGTGCCCGCGTCGGGATTTCCCCGACGCACCAGCCGCACCCGCGTGCCGTCCCGCTCCAGGTCGATCTCGGTCACCTGGTCGCGCCGGAAGACCGGCAGCACGTCGTCCTTGCGAGCATCCAGCTCGTCGCTGCTGGGCTTGCCGCGGTCCACCACCAGCACGTAGCCGCCCACGCCGACCGCCAGGGCGATGAGCACGATCGACGTCGCGTGCTTGCGAAGGGTGCTGCTCATGAGTCGTCGTCCTTGTCCCGCGCCTTGCCCGAGGGCTTGTCGGCGCTGGACGCAGGCGCGTTTCGGCCGGACTTGTCCGAGGAGCGGCGGCGCATCCACACGGCCACGCCCATCAGCAGGGCGGCGCCCGGCATGAACAGCAGCACGTAGCGAAGCACTTCGCCCAGGGATTCTTCGGTGATGCGCAGGCCAGCGGCGATGGTCGGCTTGGGCGGCACGTCGAGGATCGGAGGACGGGCCGCGACCCACGAGACGATGTTGCCCACCAGCACCGCATTGCCGCGGAAGGCCATGTCGCGCCAGTTCTGCGAGAAGCAGGGGTTGGCCGTGCCCACCACCACCAGCCGCGGGCCGTGGGCTTGCTTGCTGTCGGCGGGCTTGGGCAGCTCGGCCGCCATCGCGACCGCCAGCGGACCGGACAGATCCCGGTCGGACTTCTTGGGCTCGCCGCCCTGCTCGACCCATGTGAAGAAGTCCGTCATGCCGAACGCCTTGTCCGAAGTGGAAAGCAGGATAGTGGGCTGCACCTGCCCCGGTACGGCGGCGAACGACCGCGAGCGCATCAGTACGATCTTCAGGCCCGCCTGCGCCGCCACGATCAACCCCTCGGTGATCGCGTGGGGCTTGAGGTCCGGGAAGAAGATCTCGCCGTTGCCCTGCGGCACCCGGTACGCGTCGTCCTGCTCGAACACGTAGTCGTTCTGGATCCCGATGCCAAACATCTTGCTGACCGACTCCAGCCCCGTGTCGAGCTGCACCTTGCGATCGGCGTCAAGCATCGGGTTGAGCAGGAAGAAGCCGCTCATGCCGGCCTTCATGCGCTCGCCGATCTCGGCCGCCTCGTGCTGGCTGAACGGCGCACCCGGCCCGACCACCACCAGCACGTCGCAGTCCTTGAACGGCTCCTTGGCGTCGGGCTTGGTCGAGTCGACCGTGACCGTGTCGTAGTTGTTCTTCTCGAGCCGGTCGCGAAGCTCGCCCAGGCCCTGCTGGCCGTTGTCGTCGAGGGAGAATTCCCCGTGCCCGGCGCTGAAGCACAGCTTCATGCGCTCGCCGCCGAGCACCGCCCGGATGCCGCCGGTCAGCGATTGCTCGAGCTTGGACTGGGCCTTGCCCTCCTCCACGCCCTCGAAGTCCACCATCTCGTCGGCGGTGATGAACCAGTGCCGATCGCCCGACGCCACCACCACGGCCGCGTCGGTCACCACGTGGTTGTCCTCGGTGCGTCCGGCGACGATGCCGTACTTCTGCTGGATGGCGACGAACTCGGCCGGGTGACGGTCCGGGTCGACATAGCTGATCTTCAGGCGCGAGGACTCTGCCCTGTAGACGGCCAGCAGGTTCTCGATGGAGCGCTCGAGCGGGTCGGAGGACGGCAGCAGCACCCAGATGTCGACGTTCTGCTCGAGGCTGTGCAGGGTGGAGGTGGTGGCCGGGCTCAGGGTGTACAGCTGGGAGGCGGAGTAGTCCCAGCGCTTGTAATGCCGTGCGGCCAGCACGTTGAGCAGGATGGTCAGCGCGAGGGCGGCGAGCACGCCGGCCGCGGCAAAGGCCTTGGTGGTGTTGGTGACCACACCCGAGGGAGCTTTCATCCCCACCTCCAGGAGTCGACCACGCGCACCGTCATGAACAGGGGCAAGGCCGTGAGCGAGACGTCGAAGACGATGTGGCGCGTGTCGATGAGGCCCTTGGAGAAGTCGGACATTTGGGTCCAGACCGAGATGTAGGCGCAGATGTCGTGGGCCAAGCCGCGGTCGAAGATGAACTCGCCGATGCCCAGGATGAACAGGCCGACGGTTACGGCCAGGGCCAGCAGCAGGGCCACGAACTGGCTCTTGCTCAGGGAGCTCATGAGCACGCCCAGGGCGATGAAGGCCGAGCCGATGAGCGTGACGCCGAGATAGCTGGAGGTGACGACCTTCCAGTCGACCGGGCCGGCGCGGCGCAGGATGACGATGTACAGCACGGTGGGGGCCCAGGCTGCCAGGTAAACCGTCATGGCCGCGCACCACTTGGCGAGCACCACGGCGGGCGTGGCGACCGGTGCGGTGAGCAGCGTCTCGATGGTGCCGGCGCGACGCTCCTCGGCGAACGATCGCATGGTCAGCGCGGGCGGCAGCATGAGCAGGGGCAGGTAGAAAAGGACCGTCTCGCCGAAGAACCACTGGATGGGGCCCTGATCGACGGCGAGGTCGACCTGGTTCACGAAGTGCTGCACCAGGAAGTAGAAGTTGAGCCCCTGCAGGAACAGGAAGGCGACGATCATCGCCCAGGCTACCGGGGTCACGAAGCTCGCGAACAGGTCGCGCTTGAAGATCGGCCAGAAGCCCTTCACGACGCCTTGCCCTCCTGCGGCCGGTTCTCGTCGCGTCCCGCGGTGTCCGCGGGGCGTGATTCCTCGTCGGTCAGCAGCGCGAAGACCTCCTCGAGCGTGGCCTTGCCCGGCAAGGCCTCCCGGATTCCCAGCCCAGCGCTCACCAGCTCCGCAATCGCCGTCTCGATGGCCGACGACGTGTCCTCGACCGAGTCCTTCCACGCGACCTCGAACGTGGTCAGCTCGCCCGTCTTGGTGCCGGAGCCTGCGTTGATCCGTCGCACCTTGCCGCTGGACGGCAGGGCGCGCAGCTTCTTCTCGGCGAGGGCGGCGTCGCCCCGCACGGTCAGGCGCGCCGAGACCGCGCGCTGCAGCATGCGCAGCTCCTCGAGCGCGCCTTGCGCCACAAGCCTCCCCTTGTGGATGACCAACGCTCGATCGCAGGTGGCCTCCACCTCGGACATGATGTGCGTCGACAACAGGATGGTGTGCGTTTCGGCCAGCGATCGGATCAGATCGCGCACCTCGCGAATCTGGTTGGGGTCGAGCCCCGCCGTGGGCTCGTCGAGAATGAGCACCGAGGGACGCGACACCAGGGCGTCGGCCAGGCCCACGCGCTGGCGGTATCCCTTGGACAGCTCGCCGATGAGCTTCTCGGCGTGATCCTCGATGCGCGCGTCGTGCATGGCGCGCTGCACGGCGTCCTTGCGGCCGGCGCGCTGGACGCCCTTGAGCTCGGCGCGGAACCTCAGGTACTCGCGGACACGAAGCTCGGGGTACAGCGGCACATTCTCCGGCATGTAACCGATGCACGCCCGCGTGGCGAGGGGCTCTTCGACGATGTCGTGGCCGTCGACCGAGACGCTTCCGCTGGTGGCGCCGAGGAATCCGGCGATGATGCGCAGGGTGGTGGACTTGCCGGCGCCGTTGGGTCCCAGGAAGCCGACGACTTCCTTGGGCTCGACGCGGAACGACAGGTCGCGCACGGCCTCGACGGTACCGTAGGACTTGGAGAGGTTTTCGACCACGATCATGACGGCGGTGGGTCTGTAGCACGAAAGGGCGGCGCGAGGCTTTCTTCCCCGCTTCCGCGGGAGAGGGGCCAGGGGTGAGTGAAATCTGACCGGAGTCGTGCAACCGCGCGGCGGGCGCCCGACTCTGCAAGCTCGCGGCGCTGGCGGGGTCTTTGACGGCAGCCTACTTCGGCGGCGTTGGATCCGGTTGGTCGCGCGGATCGCGGAAACCCTCGGGCTCCAGCTCGTCGTCGAAGTTCTGGTTGCCCGGCGGTGCCGGAGCCGAGACCGTCGCTGCCACGGGAGGCTCGGCCCCACTGCCCGACGGCGCCGGAGGCTCGCTCTCGTCGCCTTCGCCCGAGGACGCCTCGGCCGCGGGCGGCGGCTGCGCTTCGCTGGCCTCGGGCGGCAGCGGGATCGCATCGAGCTGCGCGTCATACTGCGCGCGCGCCTTGTCGAACTCGTCGCGCACCGACGCCGACACCAGCCTGTCGCCGTCGAGCTTGAGCGAGAAGGGATCGATCCACTGGCCGTTCCTCTTGATGCCGAAGTGCAGGTGCGGGCCGGTCGAGCGGCCGGTGCTTCCGGACCAGCCGATGACCTGGAAGGTCTCGACCTTGTCGCCTTTGGCGATGTCGGCGAAGCGGCTCAGGTGCATGTAGTAGGACTCGAGCTTGCCCGGGTGCTGGAGGATCACCAGGTTGCCGGCCGGCCCTCGCGGCCCGACCCACTCGACCGTGCCGTAGGACGTCGCGTGCACTGGGGTTCCCATCGGCACGCCGAAGTCCGTGCCTTCGTGGGGCATGATGCGGTGAAGAACGGGGTGGAAGCGCTTGGGATTGAACGGCGAGGTCACGGGCGCGCCGGGGACCGGACGACGCCAGCCGCCGCGATAGGGCTCGTGGCCGCGCTGGTCGAAGTAGCCGAACCGGCCGTTGTCCTGGAAGCGGTACAGCCGCAGGGGCTTGGTGTCCTGCTTGGAGGAGACGTACTCGAGCGCCTCGACATGGTCGTAGGACGCGAAGCGTCCCAGCGCGGTTTTTTCCTTGAGGATGACGCGCAGCGTGGAGTTGCGCGGCATGCTCGCCACGCTCGCGCGGCCGTCGAACGCAGCGTCGATGACGGCGATGGCCGACTCGCGAAGGTGCGCGGCGCGCAGATCGTCGGCCAGCGGCCGGCCGGTCACCCGCACCGCAGTGGCCCGCTCGCGCTCGCCGACCTGCATGTCGAGCTTGGTCGCGGTCAGCAGCCCGGACTCGTCTTCCTTGGCCTGGTAGACCTCGAAGGGGTTGACCTCGAGCTCGAAGGCCTTGATGCGCCCCGAGGCCTTGTCGATCGCCACGGTGAACTTGTCGGTCTTGCGCAGGTGCTTGAAGGTGTCGAAGCCCTTGAACGCGGTCAGGATCCGATAGGTCTCCTTCTTCGAGATCTTCTTGTCCTGCATCACGTTGACGAACGCCTCGAGCCCCACCGTGCCGGTGACGATGCGGATGCTGTCGTCGTTGGCGAGGGCCGAGACGCGCCAGGGACCGGGAAGGGCCGGACCGTCTTCCTCGTCGAGGTTCGGCAGCGTGTTGAGTACGGCGGTGGCGACCGCATGGGCGCTGGAGGCGGCGGGCGGCAGGCTGGCCGCCACCGGCACGGCGGCGCTGGCCGAGCCGGGCGTCGGGTGCGGCGCGAACCGGTGCAGCAGCGCAAAGATCGCGAACAGGCCTGCCAGGCCGAAGAGCGCACCGAACAGGGCGGTCATCGACGGCGACAGCACCGGGACGCTCTGGGCCTTGCGCGCCGCGGCAGGAATGGGCGGAGGCGCCTCTCGCGGGTCGAGCAGCACCTCGGTCGCGGGCATGGGCGGGAACTTGTTGGGGCGCAGGGATGGCTCGTCCGGGTACTCGGCCAGGTCGGCCCGCTGGCCGGCGCGGTCGGCCGGCGCGGTTTCCGGCGGCTCCTCGCTCAGCTGCTCGATCGGCACCGACACGTCGTCCTCGTCGGCGACCGAGGGGTCGACGACCCTTCCTGCATGGCGGGGGGGCAGATCGGGCACGAGCAGGGGGTTAGCAGCGGACGAGGGATGGGGCAACCCGCAGCCCATGGCGCGGACGTCGGCAGGGCATCGTCGCGGCGGCAGGTGCGCGGCCGGTCCGCTCGCTCCTTGGGACTTGCCGCCACCGCGAAGTGGACACCCGCCACCGAAAGCGGGGAAGATAGGGGCATGGAAGAGCGTCTGAAGCAGGCCCTGCACCAGGGCAGGGAGCACTACCAGAAGCACGAGTTCGACAAGGCCGAGCCGCTTCTGCTGTTGGTGGTGCAGGTGCACGACGGATTCGCGGACGTGCACAACATGCTGGGGGTCATCGCGCACGAGCGCGGGGAGTTCGAGGCGGCCGAGAAGCACTTCGAGCGCGCCACGCAGCTCAACCCGAACTACACCGAGGCGTTGCTGAACCTGGCCGTGACCTACAACGACCAGGCCAAGTACGAGGCGGGCCGACGGGTCTACGGCCAGATTCGTTCGACGCGCGAGCGCAGCAGCGACAACCTCGATCCGTTCGTGCGCGGCAAGATCGCCAACATGCATGCCGAGCTTGCCGCCGCGTACGAGGACGCCGGGCTTCGCACGGACGCCATCCGGGAGCTGGAGCGCGCGGTGTCGATGTGCCCGGGCTTCGCCGACCTACAGACGCGGCTGGGCACGCTTTTCCGCGATACGGGCGACATGAGCCGCGCGCGCCTGCACTACGAGGCCGCTCGCGAAGCCAACCCCAAGTACGCGCCTGCACGCCTGATGCTGGGCGTGACGCTGCTGTCGCTCAACGAGATCGACGGCGCCAAGGCCGAGTGGCGCGCCGTGCTCGAGGCCGATCCCGACAACAAGAGCGCACAGATGTACCTCCGGATGGCCGAGAACCTGCCTCCGTTGTCCCAACCCGGCGGCTCGTGAGCACCTCTGGCGACCAGCCCCGGCCCGGCCACGGCGCCCCATCGTCCGGCTGGCGAGCCCGCGCCGCCGAGCTCCGACGCACCGGCTGGAAACGCCTGCGCGGTGGCGAGCTCACACCCGCGCGCGCCGCGGTCTCCGTCGCGGTCGGCCTGTTCATCGGATGCTTGCCCGTTTTCGGCCTGCACCTGCCGCTGGTCTTGGCCGTCTGCCTGCCGCTCGAGCTCGACGCTCCCGTCGCCTATCTGGCGGCGAACGTGTCCAACCCGCTTGTCGCTCCGTGGCTGATCGTCGCCGAGGTCCAGACCGGCTCCTGGCTCCGGACTGGCGCGTTCGTGGGATTCGACGCTGCCATGGCCCGATCGGCCGGGATCGGCGGCTTCGCGTCGTTCGCGGCGATCGGCGCCGTGGTGGTGGGCGCCGTGCTGGCCGCGCTCGGCGGCGGGGCGGCCGGGCTGCTCGCCGGCCGCTGGAGAGCCCGCAGCAGCGAAGCGCATCCGGACTGACTCGAAGCGCGTCGCAGGCGCGCCGGATGCGATTCGCACTGGGTGCTCGCGTTCCGCAGTCCTGGTTGAGGCTGGTTCGCGTCCAATCCCCTTTGCATCGATCCGCACCGCCTTGACCATGGCCACGCTTCCATGCTCAGGTTCTGCCGGCCGAGCGATGAAGCAGATCTCAGACGCGCAGCTGCAGTTGCCGGACACGCCCCCCGAGGCGGCCTCCCGACGAACTCCCGCACGTCACCCGGACCCTGCGGGATCCCCTGCGGCACGCCAGTCAGCGTCATCGCGCGGCTGCGAGTACCGGCTGCTGGAACAAGACAACGAAACCGCTATCGACGAGTTGGCAGCCCACGGCTTCCGGTTCCAGCTGGTCTACCTGGATCCGCCCTACAACACGGGAAGACGGCGAGGGGCAAGGAGAGGATTCGGCGATACGCGTCGGGACTGGCGCGAAGGTGTCCGGCGAATTGCGACCGCTGCACACGGCATGACCCACGACAAGGGCTTCCTTGCGGCATCGATCAACCAGGTGGAGCTGTTCAACCTGAAGGCCATCTTGGATGACGTCTTCGGAGCGGAGTGTTTCATCGGCGTCTTCCCGGTCAAGATCCGCCACAAGGCCCGGCAGCTCATGATCAATGCTACGTTCCACGACGTGTTCGAGTATCTGTTGATGTATCGGAAGAACAAGACAACCCGCTTCTTTACCGAGCGCAGCGGGGCCAGGGAAGACAAGTTCGTATTCGACATCGAGACGCCGCGAACGCCGAGCGACACGCGGATCATCAACGGCAAGAAGGTCGACATCTTCCTTCCGGGACATTACAAAATCATAGAATGTGGGTACAAGCCGTCAGCATTCCGCAGGTACGTCATCGCGGGCAAGCTCGCGACCGCCAACTGGTCCGGGGAATGGTACGAGAATCACCTGCGGCCCCTGGGCTCCGACCTGCTGATCCGCGTCTGGGGTCTCGAGAACGAGGGGCTCGGCTACCGTTGGTTCCAATCGGGGAACGCACGCCGTAGCAGCGGAGTCTACTTCCAATCCCAACGCAGCGCGGGCAGACCGATCCTTCCCACCAACGACCTGGACTACACCGAAGTTGTCCCGACCATGTTCAAGGAAGGCGGTCCGGGGTGCGACTACAAGGACTCGAAGAAGCCAGAGGCGCTCATGGCCTTCCTCATGAACATATGCACCAAGGGCGGGGATTGGGTGCTCGACCCCTATGGAGGCAGCGGCACAACCCTCGCTGTAGCGGTGAAGCTGGGGCGCTCGGCCTGTGTCATCGAGAACAATGCGGCGGCCCTGGCGATCATCCGCAAGCGTATCGCCAACCTCAAGGAAGGCCGAGACATCGATGGCGTACGCCATGCCTTCTCGATGAGCGAGGGATTGTCCCCCACGAACAAGGCCAGGGCAGCGCGATAAGGGGATTCCAGGCTGTAGGACGTCCCGTTTCCGTAGATGCACGGCACCCGCGCGCATGGCCGCCGGCAAGGTCTGGTGTCCGGCTCACCGACGGCGAAGACCCTCGAGCTCCGCTTCCAGCTCGGCAACGCGACGCTCGGCCGCCTCGCGCGATACGGACTCCTGCTCGCGCAGCTTGGCCTCCTGCTCCGCCGCCTCGGCCGGGGTGAGCACCAACGCCTGGCCGCCGGCGTCCGTGCTGAGCCGAAGCGCCGCACCCAGCCCGCGCTCTTCCCGAACACACCACCAAGCGTCGAGCGTCTCGCACCGCGCCCGCTCCTGGCTCACGACGCGCTCCACCAGATCGTCGTCCACCCGGTCCCACACACGCAGCCGGCGTCCCGGCTCCGCGAACGGGTGAAACCGCACGACCTCGTCGATCCCGGCTTCCTGATAGCGCTCGAGCTTTCGCGTCCACGACCCTTCCGACGAGTCGCTCTCGCTGACGATCTCGACGGCCAGCTGCGGCGCCCCGCGCTCCCACGTCTTCCACGTGTCGAACACGGAGTCCGGCTGCAGCGTGCTGACGAACACGTCCGGCGCCAGCGACCGCTGCGGATCCGACCCGTTCCAGTACACGAACTGCTCGGATCCGACGGCGTATCGCCCTGCCACGAGGCGCTGCACGATCTGGAAGAGCGCCGTACGAAGCAGCAGATGGCGCTTGGTCTCGGGCACCTCGGCCTCCACGGGAAAGTGCACCGGCCTGGGAGCGCGGACGTACTTGGCGCCTTGCACGGGCGGCGTGCGCTTGTTCGCGGTGCCTAGCATGCGACAAAGCTAGCCTGCCGCGCCTGCAGTGTCGAGCAGCCCGCCTCGAGCTGTGCCATCCTTTCCCCGCGTCGATCGTCGAGCCCGTCATGCTTGCCCGAGACCTCCTGCCCCTGCTTCTGCTCACCTCCTGCTCCGCGGGCGGAGGCGCGGCCATCGCCACGGGAGCCGACGCCTCCACTGCGGACGCCGCGCTCGATGCGAGCGACGCTCCCGAAGCGATCTTCGAGACCGGCATGAACGAGGGCGGCTCATGCCGTCAAGGCGACGGGTGGATCGGCGTGGATGCCGACGAGGACTACGACCACGACGGCTGGTCCATCGCGCAGGGCGACTGCAACGACTGCGATCCCAACACGAACCCGGGCGCCTATGACGTGCCAGGAAACGGCGTCGACGAAGACTGCTCCGGGGTCGCGGACGACGAGCCGGCGAGCTGCGACGACGGCATCGACCTGACGTCGAACGATCCGCAAGACGGCGCACGCGCGGTGGGACTGTGCCGTTTCGCCCAGGAAAGCCCGGCCGATCCGCGCGAGCGCACCTGGGGCGTGCTGTCGGCCGCGTACGTGCTGGCCGACGGAACGCTCGGGATGCACTACGCCTCCCACGGGATCCTGCCCGACTTCGGCCCGTTCGTTCACCCGCAGCAAGGCTCACGCCTGCTCGCGCTGTCCTCCGCGGCCGCGCGGCGTCCTGGCGATACCGGCTATCGCGACCCGGTGCAAGGCGACATGGGCACCTCCTGCGCGACGCCGCCGGGCTGGCCCAAGGACTTCCCGTCGTGTCCCGACCCGGTGTCCACTACGCCGATCGCCAACGACTCGGCGTCGCTGGCCCTTCGCGTCCGCGTGCCGACCAATGCGCACGGGCTGTCGTTCAAGCTGACGTTCTACACGACGGAGTTTCCGGGCTGGGTGTGCAAGCAGTTTGACGACTACTTCGTGGCGCTGCTGGGTTCGACGGCGAGCAACCCTGGCGCGCAGGACGGCAACATCGCGTTCGATCCGCAGGGCAACGCGCTGAGCGTGAACACGGCGTTCCTGGAGGTGTGCGAGCCGCAGGTCGCGGGGGGCAAGGCGTTCACGTGCCTGCAAGGAAACCAGGCGCTCGAGGGCACGGGCTTCGAGGCCAGCAGCGAGGAGCCGCACGGTCATGCGGCCACCGGATGGCTCGAGACCAAGGCGGCCGTCACGCCCGGCGAGGACGCCGAGCTGCGTTTCGTCATCTGGGACGCGGGCGATCACCTGCGCGGGTCCACGGTGCTGCTCGACGACTTCAAGTGGATCGCAGACCCGGGCACCAAGCCCGAGACGATACGCGTCGAGAACCCGAAGTGACCGGGGCAGCCGCAGATGACGCAGAGGATCGCAGAAGATCTGGGGGTATTGCCGACGTGGTGGAAACGTCAGGAAGACCAGGGCGTGGCAATCGTCGCGCCAGCACTGACTTCTATCTGCGGAAAATCTTCGCTCTCTGCGGCCAACCCCGCGCGCCGTGTCGTCAGCGCGGCACCGTGATCTCGCCGTCGATGACCTTCGTTCGGATCGCCGCCACGCGCGCCTTTACGTCGTCCGGGATCTTGGCCGCGTGCGGTCCGCTGTCCACGTAGCCGATGCCGTCGTCCTTCAGTCCGAACGCGTGCATCCCACCCTCGAACTGGTGATGCAGCGTCTGGTCGATCACGTCGTAGACCACCACGTCCACGCGCTTGACCATGCTGGTGATGACCACGCCGGGCATCTCGTCGTACTGGTCCGAGTCGACGCCGATGGCCGACACGCCCATGTCGTGGGCGGCCTCGAACACGCCGAGGCCGGTGGTGCCCGACGCGTGGAAGATCACGTCGGCGCCCGCGGAGATCTGGCTGGTGGCCAAGGCCTCGCCCTTGGCGGGATCCTTGAATGCCTCGGGGGTGGTGCCGGCGAACGCGGCGTGCACGCGGCAGGCGGGGCACACGTAGTGAACGCCGGCCGTGTAGCCGGCCTCGAACTTGCGAATGAGCGGCACGTCCATGCCGCCCACGAAGCCCACCGCCTTGTTGTGCGACACCAGGCCGGCCACCGCGCCGACCAAGAACGAGCCCTCTTCTTCCCGGAACACCAGGCCCGCGACGTTGTTCGGGATGCGCCCGTCGGACGGCGGGAAGTAGTCGATGCACGCGAAGTCGGTGGACGGGAAGTCGCGCGCCACCACGTTCATGTCGGTGGAGAAGATGAAGCCGACGCCGATGACCAGATCGAAGTGGCGGGCGGCGAACAGGCGCATGGCGGCCTCGCGGTCCTCGGCGCCCGAGGGCTCGACGATCTCGGTGGTGACGCCCAGCTCGCGTTGCGCGCGATCGAGGCCGAGCCAGGCCGAGTCGTTGAAGCTCTTGTCGCCGCGCCCGCCCACGTCGAACACCAGCCCGACACGGAACGCGGCGGCCTTGCCGTGCGCGGCAGGCTCGGGATGCCGCGCCGGGAGCAGGGCGGTGAGAACCGCGCCGACCGACACGAGCACAGCGGCGATGGTCCGAGGGGCCACCGAATCATCCTAGCGCGTGTCGGGCGCCAGGGCTGCGGATTCGGGCTCCCGGGAGCCCGGCAGGACCACGATGTGAATGCGCGCGCGTGCGCCTCGGAAGAACGCGGCGAGCGATGCGGCCAGCCGGTCGGCCACGTACCACTGGCGCAGCTGCGGCTCGATCTCGTCGAAAGGACGATTGCGAAAGGGCGTGGCCTCGGTGCGGTGCACCTCGCGCAGCTCGGCGTCGGAAGGTTCGAGCATCGGGGCCACCATGCGGTCGAGGTACAGGCTGGCGCGGGCGCGACGGCGCACCAGCAGGTCCAGGTCCTCGCTCTCCATGCCCTCCGCCACGGCGGCGTCGAGCAAGGCGGCGCGCCCGCCCACCTGCTGCTGCAGCATCAGCTGCGTGGGGATGGACCGCGCGCGAACGTCGAGCTCGGTCAGCGGGGGGACCACGGGCAGGTTGGCGAGAATCTCTTCGGTGACATGGCGCTCGAGCGCCGCGCGCACATGGCGGTCCTCGTAGGGTGAGGACTGCGGCAGCGGGATGCCACGCTGAGCCTCGGCCAGCGCCTCGAGCCGCGCCTCGAAGGCCAACGTCCGCTCGAAGATGAACCGCGGGTGCGCCGCGCCTCCCAGCTCACTGGCCTCGAAGCGCACGATCGCCCTGTCGACCAGCGTGGCAGGAGCGACCTGCGCCGCCGCCCCCGACGACCCGAGCAGCAGCGCGACGATCAGCGCGGCCGCCGGCGCTCTCACTTGTCCTGATCCGAGCCGCCATCCGGCGCCGGCATGTCCGGCTCGCTGCCGTCGTCGCGCAGATCCGACTCGTCGTCGCGCGCCTCGTCGGGCGGAACGTCCGAGGTCAGCTCATCGCGATGGCCGTGGTGCGTGGGGTGGTGGTGCGCGAACGACCGAGCCGTGCGCCGCGCCTTGAGGAAGTCGGCGAAGGCCACGACCGACTCCAGATCGCGCGGCCCCAGGGCGTCGGCATGGTCGTGCAGGCGCTGGCGCAGCGACTCGATGTTGCGGCCGCGGCGCAGGTCGTGCGACTCGGGTGCGACCGCTCCGGCCGGCGGCACTTGCTCGCCCTCGGGCGCCGTGACGGCCTCTGGCTCGGCCGGCGGAACCGACCACTCCGTGCGCGGCACCGCCTTGATGTTGTGCGCCGCCAGCCACGCTTCCATGAACGTGCGCAGACGCTCGCTGCGGTAGGTGAACCAGCGCTCGCGCTCCGGTCCGAATGCCATCAGTACGTCCTTGAACCGGCGGAACGCTCCCTTGCCGTCGATCGAAACCTCCAGCCGTTCCCGCAGCTTCGGGTCTTCCACCGTGGGGATGTAGCGCTCCATCCAGCGGTACTGCTCGCGCGAGCTAACCGCCTCGATGCGCAAGTAGCGCGGATCCGAGGCGATGCGCGCGTGCGTCTGCGGATCCGCCACGCCGTCGACGATGCGGATTACGTCGCCGGACATGGTCTGCAGGTAGCTGTGAACTTCCGGCGCATTGTTCTCGAACGCGTTCTCCAGGGCCTCCCAGTCGATGGGGACCTCGCGCATGACGGGTTCGGTTGCGTCGCTGTTGGGTTCGGTCATCGGAGCCTCAGTGTGACAAGAATCTAAACGAAGTGCGTTGGGAGGAACAGAAACGTTCGTCCGGCCGTCGCGATCAGCAAGTCCCCCGGGAGCGTCGGATGGCGTCGCTCCAGGCGCGGCGGTGATGATCGCGCCGATCGGGCGCCATGACCACGTCGAACGTATGCTCCGTCTGAGACATTCCAGCCGCTTGCTGGGGCGAGGCGAAGAGTCCGGCGCCCACGGCCGCCAGCATGGCCGCGCCCCGCGCCGTGGTCTCGAGCTCCTTGGGACGTTGCACCGTGATACCAGCCAGGTCCGCCTGCATCTGCATCAGCAGATCGTTGGCCGCCGCGCCGCCGTCCACCCGCACCCGGCCCACCGGCGCACCCAGATCGTCGCTCATCGCCTGGATCAGATCCGAGACCTCGTGCGCCACGCCCTCGAGCGTGGCTCGCGCCAGGTGCGCCGCCGTGCTTCCCCGCGTCAGCCCGTAGATCGTGCCCCGCGCGTCCGGATCCCAATACGGCGCGCCCAGCCCAGCCAGCGCCGGCACGAACATCACGCCGTCCGACGACTCCACCTGGCGCGCCAGCGCCTCGATTTCCCCGGCGCTCTTGATCAGCTTCAGACCGTCGCGCAGCCACTGCACCGCCGCGCCCGCGATGAACGCGCTGCCCTCCAGCGCGTACACCACCTGATCACCCAGCTTCCAGCCCACGGTCGACAGCAGCCCGAAGCGGCTGCGCACCACCCGCGAGCCCGTGTTGATCAGCACGAACGCCCCTGTGCCGTACGTGCACTTGACGTCGCCCACGGAAAAGCACGTCTGGCCGAACAACGCCGCCTGCTGGTCGCCCGCGATGCCCGTGATCGGAATGCCGTCCGGGAGCCCGGGCACGCCACGGGTCTCGCCGACCTTCTGCGCCGAGCCCACGATCGACGGCAGGATCGCGCGCGGTACGCCCAGGATCGAGCCCATCGTGTCGTCCCACGCGAGCTTCTCGAGGTTCATGAGCATGGTGCGCGACGCGTTGCTGACGTCGGTGACGTGGGCCTTGCCACCGGTCAGGCGGTAGACAAGGTACGAGTCGACGGTGCCGAAGGCCAGATCGCCGGCCTCGGCGCGCTTGCGGGCGCCCGCGACGTGCTCGAGCAGCCAGGCGATCTTGGTGCCGGAGAAGTAGGGGTCGACGACGAGGCCGGTGGTGTGGCGGATGTGCTGCTCGTGGCCCGCGGCCTTGATCGAGGCGCACATCTCTGCGGTGCGGCGGCACTGCCAGACGATGGCGCGATGGACCGGACGCAGGGTAGCGCGATCCCAGAGCAAGGTGGTTTCGCGCTGGTTGGTGATGCCGATGGCGGCGACGCGATCAGCCTTGATCCCGGCGGCGGAAAGCGCGTTGCCCACCGCCTTGACGACGCTCTGCCAGATGTCGTCGGGCTCGTGCTCCACCCAGCCGGGCTTGGGGTAGTGCTGGGGGAACTCCACGTTGGAGCGACCGAGCGTGGCGCCGCGGGTGTCCATCACGAGCGCGGTGGAGCCGGTCGTTCCCTGGTCGATCGCGAGAATCAATTCGGACATGCTGAGCACCTCCGGCACGGGCCGCGACGGCGACCGGGACCGGTGCCATGGCCCCCTTAATGCTGCGGGGCTCGCGGCCGAGCCTATCGTCTACCACGGCTCTCCGGTTTCGAATCAAGCCCGTTGTCCACTCGGCGGCGGACGGCTACCCTAAACCATCCCATGGCCCGCCTCATCATCGCCACCGCTGAAGGCCAGAGGGCAATCGAGCTTCGCGCCCACAACTCGATCGGCCGGCACCCCAGCAACACGATCCAGCTCCTCGACCGAATCGTCTCCAAGGAGCACAGCATCGTCGAGCAGCGCGCCGACGGGTTCTGGCTGCGCGATCTGGGCAGCCTCAACGGGACGTACATCAACCAGGAACGCGTGGAGGGCGAGCGGCCGCTGCGCCACGGGGACGAGATCGTGATGGGCTCGACACGCGCCTGGTACGACGACGGGCGCGGGCTGACGCCACCGGAGGTCGGGCCCTATCAAGCGCCGCCGTCGATGGGCGGGCCGGGAGCGGCGGGGCCGCGCATGCCCTCGCCCCCGGGGATCGCGCCGATGCCGCAAGGCGCGCCCTTTGCCCCGCCGCAAGGCGCGCCCTTTGCCCCGCCGATGCCTGCGCCCTCGGCGGCCGCCCGGTCGGCGCCCGCGCCCGTGGCCCAAGCTCCCGCACCCCAGCCGGCCCGCGCCGTGGGTACCATGGCCATCCCCGCCTTCGCCGGCGAGGGCCAGCGTCTCGCGCGCCTCGGCCAGGTCGACCTGACCGACCAGCAGCGCGCCATCGGCACCCAGATCGCCGCCACCGAAAAGGGCTTCCGCCCCTTCGAGCAGATCGTCGGCGACCCCGCGGCCCTGCGCGCCGACTACGAGCGCTTGCGCCTGAGCCACGAGCTTTCCCGCGAGATCGCCCTGGAGCGCAACACCACCCAGCTGCTCGCCAAGATCCTGCAGTCGATCTTCAAGTTCGTTCGGGCCGACCGCGGCGTGATCTTCCTGCGCAACGACGAGGGCGTGCTCGAGCCCGGCGCCAGCCTGCGTCGCGACGGCTCCGAGGGGGCCATCGTGGTCTCCTCCACGATCCTCAACCATGTGGAGAAGGAGAAGGCCGCCGTGCTCACCCACGACGCGGCCATGGACTTCGCCGCCTCCAAGGGCAAGAGCATGATCCTGAACCGGATCAGCTCGGCCATCGTGGTGCCCCTGCTGCACAACGACGACTTCCTCGGCGTGCTGTGGCTCGACTCCGAATCGCTCGCGCAGTTCCAGCCCAAGGACCTCGAGATCGTGGCCGGCGTGGCCGCCCAGGCCGCCATGTTCATCGAGAACAACATCCTCGCCAAGAAGATCGAACGCGAGATCATCACCCGCGAGCGTTTCTCCCGGCTGCTGTCTCCCAACATCGCCGAACGCGTCGCCTCCGGCGAGCTCAACGTCGAGAAGGGCGGCCAGCTCGTCCAGGAGTGCACCGTCTTCAACTCCGACATCCGCGGCTTCACCCGCATGAGCTCGACGGCCGACCCGCAGGTCATCGTCGACATGCTCAACGAGTACTTCGAGCTGATGGTCGAGACGTTGTTCAAGTACGAGGGCACGCTCGACAAGTTCATGGGCGACGGCCTGATGGCGCTGTGGGGCGCGCCCATCGCGCACCCGGACGACCCGATCCGGGCGGTCGAGTGCGCGCTCGAGCAGATGGAGGTGCTCGGCCGCTACAACCGCGAGCGCATGGCCCACTCGCTGCCCCCGTTGGGCATCGGCATCGGCATCCACACCGGCACGCTGGTGGCCGGCTACATCGGCAGCTCCAAGGCTCTTTCGTACACGGTCATCGGCGACACCGTGAACACCTCCGCGCGGCTGTGCTCCCACGCGGCCATGGGGCAGATCATCGTCAGCGAGTCGACCTTCGCCAAGCTCGGCAACCGCTTCGAGTACGAGAAGCTCGAGCCGGCCAAGGTCAAGGGCAAGGAGCACCCGCTGCCGATCTTCAACATCCTGCGCAGGGCCAGCACCCTGCGGGCGATCTGACGGCCCACCTTACCCGTACCTGCGCACCATCGCTTGCGCGAAGGCCGCCACCTCGTCCAGATGCCGCGCCACGATCTCCTCGACGATCTCGTCCTGCCTGCTGATATCGGACTCGAGGTTCGCGTCGTCGCTCGCATGCTCCTGACGCACGCGGCGGACGCACCGCTCGATCGCCGCCGCCTTGTTGAGCACCACGTCATCCATGAACGCTGCCTCGCTGGCGCACGTCGTCGAGGATGCCCCGCCGCTCCTCGTTGAGCCGAGCGTAGGCGCCCAGGGCCACGGCCTCGAACGTTTGGCGCGTCGTGCGGTCGGATTCCCAGAGGAGCTCGGCGCTGTCGAAGACCCGCGCGCGCATTACGGTCGAGGCCGCCCGAAGGTCCACCAGATCGACCGGCATGTGGACCGCCGCTGCCAGCTTCTCTTGCAGCTCCCACCGGTGGACCGGGTCCAGGGGCCGCGCGCCCAGGGCGGCGATATCCAGGTCGCTCGCAGCGAGCTGATCGCCCCTGGCCCGCGACCCGAAGACATAGACCGCTACCAGGCCGGGAACTTCGGCCTGCAAGAGCCGGGTGATCTCACCACGTTCGGGCAACACGCACCAGTATGGGGTCCCTTCCCCACGCCAGGCAAGGCGTGCTCACCGCACCCGTGCGATCTCCCATCCCGACTCGCTCGCCTGCACGCTGCCGACCAGCCTGGCCGCCTGCCCCCGATCCTCCCGCACCACCAGCCATCGCGCGCCCGTCTGCGCGATCCGCTCGCGCAGCGCCTGCTCGTGCGCGAACGGCGAAGGCGTCGAGCCGTCCCGCGGATCGATCGAGTGGGACAGCGCCACGCGCGCCGGCGCACCGGCAGCGGCGATGATCGCGAAGTAGCCGTAGTCGACCGGGTCGATCAGGATCGTGTCCCGCGCGGCGTGCGCGCCCAGCCACGCGCCCACCCGCTCCTCGGCGCGACGATCGGCCTGCCCCTGGCCAGCCTGCTCGACCAACTGCCGTCCCAGCAGCGCCACCACGATGGCCGCCGCAGCCAGCGAGCCCAGCCGCAAGCGCTCGATCACCCCCGTGCGCTCGATCAGATCCGTGGCGAACGCCCACTCCACCATCCACACCAGCATCAGCGTGCGCTCGGGGTGGTGGGTCGGAGCGCCTCCCGTGGCCTCCATGATCGTCAATGCCAGCACCACGAACAGCGCGCCCCCCATCGGCCGTCGCCACGGCACCAGCGCGCGACGGTCCTGCACCAACCACAGCGCGCCGAGCACCAGCGTCGAGAGCACCGGCACACCGGCCAGGGCGGTCCACGGGTAGCCGCGCAGCAGCTGCGAGATCGCCTCGCCGTGCGCGTGGCCCGACGCGAACCAGAACGACGACACACGCGTATGGAAGTGCAGGGCGTCGCCGTGGGCGATGCGGTTCCACAGCAGCCATGACGCGATGCCGGACAGGGCCAACGCGGAAATGCCCGCGCGTTGCCACGGCCTGATCGCGGGGCGATCGGCCGCGCGCGAGCGCGTGTCGATCCACGCGGATGCGGCCACCACGAGCGCGACGGGCCAAGACTCGTAGCGCGACAAGGTCGCGGGCAGCACGCACAGGGCCGACGCCAGCAGGGCGGTGCGATTGCGGCGTCGCAGCAGGAGAAGGGAGCAGGCGCCCAGCGCGGCGGTGGGCAGCTCGGGCACGGTGGCGACCCCGGTGAGCGCGCTGACGGGCATGATGGTGGCGGCGACCGCGGCGACGAATGCCGCGCGAGGACTCGAGCCGCTGGCGCGCATGGCGAGCAGAAGGCCGCACGAGGCTGCGACGCCCACGGCGATCGACGCGAGCCGGGCCGCGCGCAGGGTGCTGCCGAACAGCATCATCCACGCGCCGGTCGTCCAGAAGGGAAGGGGCAGCCAGCTGGTGCCGCTCGGATCGATCCGCGGGGCGCTCGCGAACGCTTGCGCGATAGTCACGCGCGCGTAGTCGTCGTCCGAGATCGCGACGAACCCCAGGCGAAGGACCAGGGCGGAGACCAGCAGGCGCAGCAGGGCCACAAGGGCGAGCTGGGCGAGCGTGGTCCGGGTGGAGGGCGACATGATCGAGCGCAGGGTATCGGACGAGGCGGCGATTGCAGCCCGCAAAGCGTGGCTGTTCATGCGTTCACGCCCGCGATTCTCTCCTCCATCTACTACGAGAGGAAGCCGGCCGGCGGCGTTCGGGAGCGTCGCGGCCGGGCCCTCGTGCTGGGCGCCCGGCCCAGGCCCGTAGACGGAAGCCTTCTCGCCGGGTAGCTTTCGCGCCCCGTTTGAATACTATGGCGGGTCCCCCCATCCGGGGACGCGGTACGTCCACGCAAGGAGAGCATCTCATGGCGAACGGGTTCGAGCCCCAAAACATAAGAAACGTTGTCATCGTAGGCCACAAGGGCACCGGCAAGACGTTCCTGGCCGAGGCCATGCTCTACGTTGGGGGAGCGACCCAGGCCATCGGCACCGTCGCGGCCAAGACGAGCATTCTCGATGACGAGCCCGAGGAGCAGTCGCGCCTGGGCACGCTGCAGACGAGCGTGGCGCACGTCGTGTGGCGCAACACCAAGATCAACATCATCGACACCCCCGGAGAGGGCGGGCTGTTCGGCGACACGCGCACGGCCATGTCCGCGGCCGACGCGGTGATCCTCGTGGTGTCCGCCAAGGACGGCGTGCAGCCGATGACCGAGCGCGTCTCGAACTGGGCTGCCGAGATGAACCTGCCGCGCTTCGTGATCTTCACCAAGTGCGACATCGAGCACGTGCAAGTCGCCCCCGCGATCGAGGCGACCAAGAAGCGCCTGAAGATCGCCATCGCGCCGCTGCAGGTGTTGGTGGGCGAAGGCGCGAACATGCGCGGCGTGGTCGATCTGCGCACGGGCAACGTGTTCGTCGACAAGGCCGACGGCCCGAACCCCAAGCCGGGCACGGACGTGCCCGCGGACGCGAAGGACGCCGTGAGCAAGGCTCGCGGGCAGCTGGTCGACGACGTGGCTGCGACGGACGACGCGCTGACGGAGAAGTACCTGGAAGAGGGCGATCTGACCGCGCAGGATCTGGAGACGGGCATTCGCAACGCGATCGGCAAGGGCGCGCTCGTGCCGTACTTCTACGCAGGTCTCGGCGCTCCTTACGGCGTGGCGTCCCTGCTCGATGCGATCGTCGACGTGTGCCCCGACCCGACCAAGCATGCGGCGTGGCCCGGCACGGGCGAAGGCGACCTGGAGCGTCCCAACTCCAAGGACGGCCCTACCACGGCGTTCTGCTTCAAGACCACGATCGACCCGCATGCCGGCCGCGCGTCGTGCGTACGCGTGCTTACGGGCGTGCTCAAGAGCGACGCGACGCTCCTGAACGGCACGCAGAAAGAGCGCGTCGGCGCGCTGTTCAACCTGGTGGGCAAGCCTGCAGGCGCTGCCCTGACCGAGGTGTATGCAGGCGACATCGTCGCCATCACCAAGCTCAAGACGGTCAAGACGGGCGACACGCTGAGCGAAGACCGCAAGCCGTTCACCTACGCCGCCCCGCTTCCGCCGCCCGCGCTGTTCGCGCGCGTCGTGGTCATGACCGACCGCGCCGTCGGCGAGAAGATCAGCTTGGGTCTGTCCAAGCTCGCGGAAGAAGACTGCAGCCTCAAGGTCTACCACGACGAGCAGAACCACGACCTGGTGGTGGCCGGCCTGAGCCAGCTGCACATCGACGTGATGCTCGAGCGGCTCAAGCGGCGCAACGGGCTGGACTGCGTGCTCGGCCCGCCCCGGATTCCCTACAAGGAGACCATTGCCCGCAAGGTCACCGGCATCGAAGGCAAGCACAAGAAGCAGAGCGGCGGCCACGGCCAGTTCGGCGTGTGCATGATCGACATGGAGCCGCTGCCTCGCGGATCGGGCTTCGTGTTCGATGACGCCATCGTCGGCGGCGCGATCCCCCGCAACTTCATTCCCTCCGTCGAAAAGGGCATCGTCAAGACGGCGGCGCGCGGCTACCTCGCCGGCTTCCCGGTGGTCGACTTCAAGGTCCGGCTGTGGGACGGCAAGTACCACGACGTGGACTCGTCGGACGCCGCGTTCCAGCTCGCGGGCTCCAAGGCGTTCAAGGCTGCGATGGCCAAGGCGCAGCCCACGATTCTCGAGCCGATGGTCAAGCTCGAGGTCACGGTGCCCACCGCCACGCTCGGCGACATCATGGGCGACCTGAACTCGCGCCGGGGACGCATCCTGGGCACCGAGACGCAGGACGCGTACAGCATCGTCAACGCGCAGGTGCCGCTGGTCGAGGTGCTCGAGTACGAGCCGAAGCTGCGCGCGCTCACGCAGGGCACGGGCACCTTCACCATGACCATGGATCGGTACGAGCCCGTGCCTGCGATGCTGCAGGAGAAGGTCATCAAGGACTCGGGCTTCAAGGCCGTCGAGGACGAGGACTGACCCCCAGCTTCCAGAACAACGCAGAGACACAGAGATGCAGAGATGCAGACAGGGCTCTGAGCCTCTGCACCTCTGAGCCTCTGCGCTATTTCTCTCCTGCCGCGACTCACTGCCCGCCGCGGCTCACCCGCCGGTGAACAGCGTCGTGATCGACTCGTTCGTCAGCGCGACGAGCAGCGCGTCCCGCTCGCCTTCCCGCAGTCCTTGAGCATCGAGCAACCGCAGCACGACACGCCCGTCGGCCGCGCGGCCGACCGCCACGCGCAGCGCCTGGGTGAACGGGATGGCCGTGGCCGCAATGACTGTCTGGCCCACCTGGGTCGGCTCCGCGTCGTCGGCAGCGCGGCTGCGCGCGCTGATCGGGCGTGACTCGGTGTGCTCGGGCGGCGCCACGATCTCCTCGACGTTGTTGTCCACGCTCTCGGTGGGCCACTCTTCCCGCGCGTCGGAGCTCGCGCGAGCCAGGTCCGTGGCGCTGGTCTTGACCACGTCGGCCACGATGTACTCGCGCGTCGCCTCTTCTTCGAGGTTCGGTGAGCTTTTGCGCGAGGAGCGTCCGCGTCGCGCCGATTGCGTCGCGCGTGCTTCGGCGGCCCTGGCCGCGGCGGCCCTTCGCGCGCCGGTGGCCGACAGCTTCGCATCGCCGCCACGGCGCGACGGCTCCGAGGCGCGCGAGCCGGGACGCGGCTGCGTTGTCGGCTCGGACTGCGGTGCGGGCGCCGAGGGACGAACGGGCGGCGCGGGCGGCGCCGACGGACGCACCGGTGCGGCGCGCGCGGGCGCGATCGGATCGCGCGGCGGCGGCAGCTTCGGCTTGGGCGCGGTCTTGTCCTGCGCCGTCAGCTCCGCCGCGAGCTTCGACAGCTCGATGCCGCGCTTGTCGTCGTCCGCGTCGAACGCCGCGTCGGCCGCTTTGCGCAGCCACTTGAGCGCTTCCGCGTGGTCACCGCGCGTCCATTGCGTCTGCGCGACCTCCAGCTTGAGCGCGACATCTTCCGCATCCGTGTCTCGGGGTCCGGGAATTCCTGCCATGGCGTGCAACGCTATCACAGTGCGGCGCGATGGGGTGTGACTGGCTCATCCGCGCAGCTTGCCTGGAATCCGCCGCTTCCACTGACGCAGCGCCGCGTTGTGTGCTACGGAGCCCGCATCCAACACCGGAGTGCCGCATGCCTACCATGCTCGAGACCGTGCAGGACGCCACCAAGCGCAAGACCATCATCGCCGACTGCGTCACCGTCATCGACGAAGAGGTTGCCGCCAAGGGCGGCATCGGCGGCCTGGCCATCAAGGGCGCCTACAAGGTGGTCAAGGGCGTCAAGCCAGGCTTCATCCACGAAGCGGTCGACGGGCTGCTCGACGACTTCTCCAAGCAGCTCGATCCTCTGGCCCAGGAAGCCCGGGACAAGGGCAAGCGCGTGCCGGAGTTCTTCGAGGCCAACCGATCGCGCGTGGCCGACGCGTTGCTGAGCATCACCGACGGCCGCGCCCAGCGATCGCGCCATGCGATGGTCAAGAGCACCTACGAGAAGCTCAGGCCGTCGGCCAAGAAGAACGTGGAAGAGGCGGTGCCGCGGGTCGCGCGCTTGATCGACAAGTACACGTCCGCCTGAAGCAACAAGCTGCGCGGAGGTCCCACGTGCGCGGGCCCCTGTCCGATTGGCCGGGAGGGCTCGGGAGGGCGCGAGGACGAGGACGATCGCGGCAGCCAAGAACGAGAGTGCAACATGAACGATCCCTCCCGGACCTTGCCCGACCGACCCCTGCGCGTAGCGCAGGTGGGCTGCGGCGCTTGGGGCGCCAACGTCCTGCACGAGCTCGCCGCCCACCCGCGCGTCGAGTTGGTGATCGTCGCCGACCCGCGCGCGGCCGCACGCGATCGGGCCCGCGAGATCGCCCCGGGCGTGCGGGTGACCAGCACCATCGACGACATCGCGGACGCGCGCGCCCACGCCGCGGTCATCGTGTCTCCCGGCCCGCTGCACGCCGAGCATGCGGCGTTCGCTCTTGCCCACGATCTGCACGTGTTCGTCGAGAAGCCGCTGGCCACCTCCTCGGTCGACGCGAGGCGGCTGTGCGCGATGGCGCGCGACCGGGCGCGCGTGGGCATGGTGGGCCACCTGCTGCACCACCATCCGGCGGCCCGTGCGATGGTCGAGCTGCTGCACGGCGGGCAGCTCGGCGCCCCGCTGTACGTGCGCTGTGATCGCGGCTCGATCGCCGGCTCGCGCGAGGTCGACGGCTCGATCCTCTGGTCGCTCGCGCCCCATGATCTGTCGATGATCCGCGCGATCGGACGGTCGGCCCTGCGCGTGAGCCGCGTGGACGTGCTGCGCACCGGATCGAGCGGCCAGCCAGTCGAGGCCGAGCTGCATGTGGAGACAGCGGGCGGGCTGCGCGCGCGCGTGCTGCTGTCGCGCGTGGCGGACCGCAAGACGCGGCGCATCCATGTCGAGTGCGAGCTGGGCTCGGTGACGTTCGACGACGTGGTGTCGTTGTCGAAGGTGGTGGCGAGCCGTCGCGGTGGCGAGCAGCGGGTGGAGCCGGTGGGCTACGACCAGCGGATCAGTCCGCTGGCGGCCGAGCTCGACGCGTTCGTGCGGGCGGTGCTCGACGGCGAGCCGGCGCGGGCGGACTTCGAGGAGGGGGCGGAGATCGTGGCGGCGATCGAGTCGGCGGAAGCGTTGAGCCGGGCGGGGGAGTCGGCCAGCGCGCGGCCCTACGCGGACCAGAGCTAGAAAAAAGGCGGAAGAAGCGAGCGTCCAGATTTGGGGGCCTTGCAGGTTGCCGCGGGAGTCTGGTCCTGGTAGGCGCTTGCCCCACATCGGCAACACGCCGACGACTTTGCTCTGGGAGGCTCCATGAAGACCGGTCGCGTTGCGCTCGCTTCGAGCGCAGTGATGTTTGCCATCGTCACGGCTGCTTGCGGCGATTCGTTCCATGACACCCCTGCGAGCTCGAGCGACGGCGGCTCGGGTGGTGTGACGGGAGATGCATCGACGGGCGGGTCGGGTGGATCGCAAGCGACGGGCGGGGCGGCGGGGTCGTCGGCAACGGGTGGTGAAGCGGGAAGCGCGGGCGCGGCGGGGGTTGCGGGCAGCGCGGGTGAAGCTGGAAACGCGGGCACGGCGGGCACGGCGGGCAGCGCGGGGTCGTCGCCGGAGGACGCCGGGACCGACGCCGACGCGTGCACGACCACGGCGGACTGCGATCACGATCCGTCGAACGGCTGCGAGACGCCGATCGACACGGTGGACAACTGCGGGGCGTGCGGCGTGGTGTGCAGCCCGAGCAACAACGCGCTGCCGACTTGCAGCAACGCGGTGTGCGGCCTCCAGTGCGTGTCGGGGTTCGCCGACTGCGACGGCGACAAGGCGACCGGCTGCGAGGTGAAGCTGGACACGACGAGCAACTGCGGCATGTGCGGGAACGCGTGTGGAACGACGAACGGCGCTGCATCGTGTGATCAGGGCACGTGCAAGATCACGTGCGCCGCCGGGTACACGGACTGCAACGGCACGAACTCGGACGGCTGCGAGATCCACACGTCGTCGGACGTGTCGAACTGCGGCGCTTGCGGGCGCGCGTGCGGAACGACGAACGGCACGGCGTCGTGCGACACGGGCACGTGCAAGATCACGTGCAACACGGGGTACGCGGACTGCAACGGAACGAACTCGGACGGCTGCGAGATCCACACGTCGGCAGACGTTCTGAACTGCGGCGCTTGCGGGCGCGCGTGC
>JAJZQG010000279.1 GCA_021847645.1 Myxococcales bacterium | reverse complement strand
GTCGCGAGCAGGGAGCGGATCAGAGCCAGGCGGCGCTCAGCAAGCCGCCGCAGCTGCTGCCTGAGATGGCTGAGCGTGTCGGACATGCGAGCACACTCGCCAATCTGGCACGTGTTGTCAATAAAAACGCGTGCCAGATTTGGACGCGAAACCAAGCTGGGGAACGCCCGCAACCGGAATGCCCCTACCTCACGGGGTCACGGCCGCCTTGCGGAACCCCTGCTGTCCGGCGTTGGACGCGGAAGGGCGCGAGATGCGCGTGCTTGGGATGGAGAGGGGACGGCGCGACGGGTGCTGCGCCGCTACGGGCCAGGCGGGACTGCGATTGATCAGTTGGCGGGCGGGGAAGCCTGGCCTACCGCGCCGGTGTCGGCGGGCAGCGGCTGGGGCATGGTCTCGAGCGCGGCCTCGAGCACCTGGTCCATCCTCTGGGCGAAGATGAACTCGAGCTCGTCCTTGATCTCCTTAGGCACCTCTTCGAGATCGGCCTTGTTGCGCTCGGGCAGGATGAGCCTGCGAATGCCCGCCCGGTGCGCGGCCAGCACCTTCTCCTTGATGCCGCCCACCGGCAGCACGCGCCCGCGCAGCGTGATCTCGCCGGTCATCGCCACCTCGTGGCTCACGCGGATTCCGGTGAGCATCGAGACCAGCGCGGTGAACAGCGTGACGCCCGCGCTCGGCCCGTCCTTGGGCATGGCGCCCGCGGGAATGTGGATGTGGATGTCGCTCTTCTCGAGGAAGTCGCGCAAGATGCCGTAGTGCTCGGCGTTGGCGCGAACGTACGACAGCGCGGCCTGGGCGCTCTCCTTCATCACGTCGCCCAGCTGGCCGGTCAGCTGCAGCTTGCCCGTGCCGTACATCTTCGTGGCTTCGATGAACAGAATCTCGCCGCCTACGCTCGTCCACGCCAGCCCGGTGGCGACGCCGGTCTCTTCCGTGCGCTCGGCGACCTCGCTGGTGAACCGGATCGGCCCCAGGTACTCGCGCAGCTCATCCTCGGTTTCCACCACGCGCGCCTGGTCGTCGCCCTCGGCGACCTTGACCGCCACGCCGCGGATCACGCTCGCGATGCTGCGCTCGAGGCTTCGAACACCGGCCTCTCGGGTCCAGTGGTCGATGATCTCCTCGATGCCCGCGTCGGTGATCTTGATCTGCGCCTCGGTCAACCCGTGCTCGTCGAGCTGCTTGGGGATGAGGTGGCGACGGGCGATCGCCATCTTCTCGCGCCGGGTGTAGCCGGGCAGCTCGAGGATCTCCATGCGGTCGCGCAGGGGCGGCGGGATCGGGTCGGGCACGTTCGCGGTCGCCACGAACATCACGTGCGACAGGTCGTAGGGGATCTCCAGGTAGTGGTCGGCGAACGAGTTGTTCTGCTCCGGGTCCAAGACCTCGAGCAGCGCGGCCGACGGGTCGCCCCGGAAGTCGTGGCCGATCTTGTCGACCTCATCCATCATGTAAACGGGGTTGATCGTGCCGGCCTTCTTCATGCCCTGGATGATCTGGCCGGGCAGCGCGCCCACGTAGGTTCGACGATGCCCGCGGATGGCGGCCTCGTCGTGCACGCCGCCGAGCGAGATGCGGTGGAACTTGCGTCCGAGCGCGCGGGCGATGCTCTTGCCCAGGGATGTCTTTCCCACGCCGGGCGGGCCGATGAGGCACAGGATCGGGCCCTTCTTGTCGGTCTTGAGCTTGCGCACCGCCAGGTACTCCAGGATGCGCTTCTTGACCTTCTCCAGGCCGTAGTGGTCCTCGTCGAGCACCTGACGCACGTCGCTGATGTCCATGTTGTCGGCCGTCGAGGTGTGCCACGGCAGGTCCAGGATCCAATCGAGGTAGGTGCGCACGACCGTGTACTCGGCCGAGCCCACCTGCATCGAGCGCAGGCGCTTGAGCTGCTTGCGCGCCACCTGCTCGGGTTCGTTGGGCAGGGCGGCCTTGGCGATGCGCTCCTCCAGGCCGTCCAGATCGCCCTGGTCGCCTTCGTCCTCGCCCAGCTCCTCCTTGATGGCCTTCATCTGCTGGCGCAGCACGTACTCTCGCTGGTTCTTGCCCATCTCCTCCTTGATCTGGGAGTTGATGCGGTCCCGCATCTTGAGCACTTCCAGCTGGCGCGTGAGCAGACGCAGCACCTTGCGGATGCGCTCCTTGACGTCGACCGTCTCGATGAGCTGGGCCTTCTCCTCGACCGGAGCGTCGAGGTTGGCGGCCACCAGGTCGGCCAGGGCGCCGGGCTCCTGGATCGAATCGATGAGCGAGGCGGCCTCGCGAGGCAGCTCGGGCATCAGCTGGATGACCTGCTTGGCGATGTCGCGCAGGCTCATCGCCAGGGCCTCGACCTCCACGTCTTCGGCCGGCGGCGACTCGAGCTTCTGGATGCGGGCCTTCAGATACGGAGCGACCTGCACCAGCGACTGCATGCGAATGCGCGTCAGCCCCTGCAGGATGAGCGAGTAGTTGCCCGAGCTGTGCTTGAGCGCCTTGAGCACGCGCGCCGCACAGCCCACGGGATACATGTCGTCGAACCCGGGGTCGTCGACCGCCGAGTCGCGCTGCGCGAAGATGGCAATGACGGGACTTCCCAGGTTGTCGAGGTCCTCGACCAGGGCGACGGACTTCTCGCGCCCCACGTCGAAGGGCGCGACCGCCCCGGGAAACAGGACTGCGTTGCGGATGGGCAAGACCGGCAAGGTGTTGCCGATCTTCGGCTCGTCTTCCGAACGCGCGGGGGGGGCTTTCTTCTCAGACATGTTGTTCGATCCTCGGAAGCGAATGGGAGCTGTTCAGACTTGTTACCAGACTCTGCTTCTCTCGATGCCGCAACCTTCGTGCCGGGTGCGGCCGTCCGAAACTAATCACGATGCCAGCGGGCTGCCAGCCCGAAAATAGACCCCGGGTTCGCGGCCCCACCCGCGCACCCCGCGCGAGCGCCCCGCACGACGCAGCATGTCACGAAGGCTCGGCCCATCGCCCGCCCCGCGCCGCCCGCGACGCCCCACCCAGCGCCAGCAGGTACAGCGCCGCCGACAGGCCGAACGTCCATCGCAGGCCGAGCTGCGCGCACAGCGGCACGAACATCAGCGAGCCGACCACGTTCGCCGCCGAGCTGACCGACCACATCCACGCCAGCCCTCGCTTGCCCCCCTCCCGGGCGCTGACGATATCCATGAACCAGGGCACAGCCGTTCCCAACAGCGCTCCGAACGGTGCCACCACGCCCACCGCTACCACCATGCGCACCGCCGTCGACTGTCCCATCAACGCCGGCAGCATCCGCGACGACGCCAGCGACATGAGCGCGAAGCCCGAAGCGAACGCCGCCATCAGCAGCCACGCGCCCCAGGGCCGCGGCGGCACGAAGCGCGCGGCCAACCAACTGCCGACACCGTAGCCCGTGAGCATGGACGGCAACACGACCGAGATGGACCAGAAGGGCCCGCCCACGAACAACGTCAGCATCAGGAACAGCGCGTTCTCCGCCAGCAGGAACGCAAAGCCCGTGGCCGCGAAGAACGGCAGCACCGCCACCGAGCGTCGCAGCTCGGGGCCGCGACGCAATCCCATCCCGGGCGCAGCCACCATCGCCGCACACGCCAGCAGCGCGATCGCGAACATCCAGCGCACGGACGACTGCGGGAAGATCCAGCCGCCCGCGTCGCTCAGCTGCAGGCCGGAGCTGTTTGGGCGAATCCAGTAGAAGTACGGCCGCTCGTCCGTGGCCGGCTCCAGGTTCCACGGCAGCGACGCCAGCAACCGCTCGCGCTCCCGGTGCGTGGCCCTCGCGATCTTGCGAAACAGGATGTCGCGCGAACGCACGATCGGCGCGTCGTCGGGCATGAACGGGTCGTAGACCACCTGGAAGCGGTTGACGTTGGCGAAGGCGCGCAGCCGATCGATCTCCTCGCGCGTGTAGTCGCTGCCGTTCTTGAGGATCGTGCTCTCCCAGAATCCCTCGGAGACCACGCACACGCGCTTGCCCGGCTCCCTGGCTCCGTGCGCCTCGAGCACATCCAGATACGTCACCAGCATCTTGAGCGGCAACGTCGGGCTGTAGCCGTGCACCGGATCGTCCAGGTGCCAGTGCGTCAACGCCAGCTGTCCGCCCGGCGCCAGCAGGCTCACGTAGTCCTCCACCGCGTCGCGCGTGTACAGGAAGTTCTCGCTCAGCGCGTTGCCCGAGGTCTGGATGGTCGTGAGCGTGTCCACGCCGCTTGCGAGCACCACGTCGTAGGTCGCCTGGCCACGCCGCGTGCGCGCGTAGTGACGTGCCTCCGCGTTCACCACGTTCACGCGCGTCAGGTCGTCGCTCGCCACCGACGGCGTGTACAGCTGCCGCTCCGGATCGTCGGGACGCCCCACGAGCAGCCGGTAGATGTCCGGGTTGAGCTCGACGGCGTCGATGTCCGTGGCGCCCATGGCCTTGCCCACCAAAATGTCCACGCCGCCGCCCGCGCCGATGATCAGCGCGCGGTGCGTCTGGGGATTCAGCACGTAGGGCAGGCTCCAGAGCGTGCGGCCCAGCAGGCCGTCGCGCCGAGGACGATGATCGAAGAGCCATTGGCGCGTGTTGGCGCTGCCGTCGACCAGCATCATCCTGCCCGACAGCGGCGCCTGCCACAGATCGCGGGCGAGCCCGTAGCGGAAGCCCCCGAGCGGCGAGGTGCCGGTCGGGCTCACGTCCACGCGCGCGATCGCGTTCCAGTACACCTGGGTAGGCGGACCGAACGCGAGGAACTCGTCGCGCAGCTCGGTGTACTTGAACGACAGGATGTCGAAGCCGATGGCTCTGCGCAGCGCCGCGGGCACCGCCACGATCAGCGAGGAGGCGAGCACCAGCGACGCGAGCGCGGCGAGCCACGCACGCGCGCGGCCAGCGCGATCGACCGATCGGAGCACGAGCGCGGCCGTCATCGCCACGAGCGAGGCCACGATGATGCTGCCCCACGCGCCGAGGCTCGGAAGCAACGCGGGACCCAGGGCAGCGCCGATGCCCGCGCCGATCAGATCCCAGGCGTAAACGCGGCCGGGTCGAAGGCCGGGGGCGGTGAGCACGGCGCTGACGAACAGGCCGGCGGGCAGGAACGTGGCGGCGAACAGCAGGAAGTAGACCGGCAGCGAGATGGCACCGAGCACGCCAGCCTTGCCCGGATCGAGCGGCAGCGCGACGAACACGGCGGAGGACACCGGCATGGCGAGCGAATAGGCCGCGGCGTAGCGCCAGAGCCTGCGCGCCTGCGCCCTGGGATCGGCCTCGAGGCCCCCGCGCAGGTGAACGATCACGCCGCCGATGCCGAAGCCCAGGAGCGCGATGGACAGGATCGCGAACGTGTAGTGGTGCTCGAGCTTGTTGGCGAACAGCTTGGTCAGCAGCACCTCGAAGTGCAGCGACGACGCGCTGAGCAGCAGCAACCCAAGCAGGACCAGTCGCTGCGTTCGTCGGCCAGGTTCGTCTGCGGGTGCTTGCATGCTGTCTCGTCGCTGGTGGCGCGGCGCGAGACTACCACGTCGCGGCACCGACGCCGCGACGCAGTGCTCACGGACCGGCGACGATGCGCGGGCGCCGTGCTATGGCGCTCCCCACCAGGGAGAACGCATGACCACGTCACCCCAGCTTCGCTTCTTGAGCCTGTTCGTTCCGGACCTCGACGACGCCGCGCGACGTTACGAGGCAATCCTGGGCGTGCCTCCCAAGGCGCCGGCCAGCGCACCCGCGCGCCATCCGTTCTCGCCGCGCGCGCCCGTGGTCTTCGATCTCGGCGGCGTCGAGATTGCCCTGTACCAGACCGACGGCACCACCACCCACGCAGGCGACGTGGGAATCGGGCTGGTTGCCGGGGAGCCGGCCGCCGTTGCCCAGCGGGCGTCGCAAGCCGGCGCACGCGCTTTTCCGGGGCTGCGAGCCCTCGCCGACGGTCGGCAGATCGGTGTGTTCGTGACGCCGGACCGGCACTTCTTCGAAGTGGTATCGCGTTGAGCTGTATCCGAGCGATGGAATCGAGGCAGGGCCGCGGGTGCCGGAGGAGCCATTCGCTCTTGCGCGCGCGGTAAGCGTTGCGGAGTGAATGTGTCTTCGGGGCCGCCAATCCGACGATTGGGGCCTCTTACTCCTTGCCGCCCTTCCACCGCCGCAGGCGAGCGGCCTCTTCGTGGAGCTGACCCCACACCCGCTCGGTCTGTCTTCGCTTGCGCGCGTCGTGACGCAGCTCGTAGGCCTGGGCCTCGCGCTCGAGCTTGACGTAGTGCTCCAGCCGATCGGCCTCGAGCTCTCCTGATTCCACCGCAGCCCTTACCGCGCAGCCCGGCTCCGCCTCGTGGCTGCAGTCGCGGTAGCGGCAGCCTTCGGCGAGCACGGCTATGTCGGCAAAGACCGTGTCGAGGCCTTCATCGTCGACCAGCTGCAGCTCTCGCATGCCCGGCGTGTCGAGCAGCAGGCCGCCGCCGGGCAGCAGCACGAGCTGACGATGCGTCGTGACGTGGCAGCCTCGCCCGTCGCGCGCGCGAACCTCGCCGGTCGGCATCCTCTCTTCGCCGAGCAAGGCATTGAGCAACGTCGACTTGCCAGCGCCCGAAGAGCCCACCAGCGCCACGGTCATGCCTTCGTGAATGCATGCACGCACCGCCTCGACACCATCGGAACGCAAGGCGCTGGTGAGCAAGACCGCGGCGCCTGCGGCATGGCGCTCGACCTGGGCGACGCAGGCAGCGGTCTGGGCACACAGGTCGGCCTTGTTGAGAATCACCGCGGGCTGCGCGCCGCTCGCCCAAATGCGGGCCAGATACCGCTCGATCCGGCGTACATTGAAGTCCGCGTCGAGGCCGCAAACGGCGAACACCAGGTCCACGTTGGCAGCGACGACCTGCGCGCGAACCTCGCGGCCAGCCGCACCGCGTGTGAAAGCGGTGCGTCGCGCCAAGACGCGTTCGATGATGGCGGTGCGGTCGGAGCCGGGTGCGCCGTCGAGAACGACCCAGTCACCGACGGCAGGCAGGCCTGCCTCTTCGAGCTCGAGGCGAAGCCGTCCCGCGAGCTCGGCGGGACCCGATCCGGCTCGAGTCCACACCTCATAGGCGCCGCGATGCTCGGCCGCGATGCGCGCCGGAACGAGGTCAGGCGCATTCGATGCGCGGAGCTGATCTTCGAAGAATGGTCCAAATCCTAAAGCGGATAGCGCATGCACGATGACGTCCTCCATGCGCGCGGCGATGGGCGCGCGCGGCTAACCGCATGCGCGGCTCAGCGCGGCATGCGGACAGGGATCAACACGCGAGAAGGGCGCGACGTGGCAAAGCCGGCGACGCGCGCGTCGTTACGCAAGATCCGTATGGAGAACCGAAGCAGTCATCCAACCTCTGGCAGAGCACTGGCCCTGCCTGCGAGCCCTGGGACGATACCCTCTCGGCAGCTGCCGGACAACCGCAGCCCGCGTCCTCGTTGCCTCGGCCCGGACTACAACGATGCGAAAAGGGCCTGGTCAAGCGGTCCGAATCCCGATGTTGTCGAGTTGCACATCACAAGCGCCAGCTTCGTGCGCAGCCAGTGGCTGCGAGCCTCTCGCAGCCCGCGCTGGTCTGAGCGCGCTGAAGCTTCTGCCATGGCCCGCCGAGGGCAGAAGCTGGCGACCCCGCGGGCCGTTGACAGCCCCCGCTCGATCCACCAGCACGGTGCCGGCGCCAGCCCATCCGTGCTCGGCCAGGTGAATTGCGGGCAAGTCCGCCGCCGCCGACCGCCGTGCGGCCCCCGGGGCCCGGCAGACTCGGAGAGCCGGACTCGCCCGCAGAACCATGGCGCGTTCTTGCCCGCACCAGGCCTGCCCTTGACGTTCCCTCGACCGGTTGGTAGAAATGCCGACGTGACGATCGTTTCCTTCAGCCCGCGTCCGACGCACCTCGGCCATTGGTGTTGGCGAGGCCCGTCCTGGCTGCGTGGGCTGATCGTGCCGCCTGGTTGATACAGGTCAGTCCGCGCTCCCGGGACGGGGCTTCGCGTCGCTGTCCCGGTGAGGGCGCTTCCAGGCTGGCGGCCGGAATCGTCCGTGACCCATGCTGGTCCCCGGGGCTACGTGGATATCCATGCATGAGCAGAATGGACTGACGACCATGAATTCGAATCCTGTGACCCCCCGGTTCACGGCCTCCGGCATCCCGACTACCTACTACAACCTCTTCGCTGACGCTTGTCTCCCGCAGGAACCCGCCCTCGATCCGGACACCCATGCGCCGGTGGCGCCCGAGAAGATGGCCGCCCTCTTTCCCGCCGGATTGCTCGAGCAGGAGATGGGCAGCGACGCCCACGTGCCGATCGCCGAGGACATCCTCGAAGCGTATGCGATGTTCCGGCCCACGCCTCTTCGACGCGCGGTGGCCTTCGAGCGCGCCCTGGGCACGCGCTGCCAGATCTATTACAAATACGAAGGCGCCTCGCCGGTCGGCTCGCACAAGCTCAACACGGCCTTGGCCCAGGCGTACTACAACGCACGCGAGGGCGTCCGGCGCCTCGCCACCGAAACCGGCGCCGGCCAGTGGGGAACCGCCCTGGCCTATTCCTGCCAGCGATTCGGCCTTTCCTGCTCCGTGTACATGGTCAATGTCTCCTACCACCAGAAGCCGTTCCGCCGAACCATGATGGAGCTGTACGGCGCCTCGGTCTACGCTTCTCCCTCCCAACAAACCGCCTTTGGCTGCACCTTCGCCCGGCAGAACCCCGCCCACCACGGCTCCCTCGGCATCGCCATCTCCGAGGCCATCGAGGACGCCGTCACGCACCCCGGAACCAAGTACGCCCTCGGCTCGGTGCTCAACCACGTGCTCCTGCACCAGTCGGTCATCGGGCAAGAGGCCATTCGCCAGATGGACGATCTGGGGGCCTTCCCGGACGTGGTGATCGGCTGCCACGGCGGGGGCTCGAACTTCGCGGGAATCGCCTTCCCGTTTCTACGCCACAAGCTCGACGGACGGAGCCTGCGCATCATCGCCGCCGAGCCGGCATCCTGTCCGACGCTGACCCGCGGTACGTACCGTTTCGACCATGGGGATACGGCGAAGATGACGCCGTTGATGAAGATGTACACGCTCGGAGCGGACTTCGTGCCGGACCCGATCCACGCGGGCGGGCTTCGGTATCACGGCGCCGCGCCGCAGGTCAGCGCGCTGCTCGCCCAGGGGTTGGTGGAGGCGCAGGCGTTCCCCCAGACTGCCACCTTCGACGCCGGACGGCTGTTCGCCGCGGCCGAGGGCATCGTCCCTGCCCCCGAGTCGTCGCACGCGATCGCGGCTGCCATCCAAGCGGCCCGCGCGGCCGACGCCGAGGGGCGAACCCAGCGCATCCTGTTCAACCTGTCGGGACACGGCCTGCTCGATCTGGCCAGCTACGGGGACTACCTCGCAGGGCGTCTGACGGCTGCAGGTGGCCCTGATCGGCAAGCCGTGAATCCGGCGATGAGAGCGGAAACCTCCGGGCTGTAGGTGGTAGCGCTCGATGTGAGGCTCGAACAGACCGTCGGGCCGCCTGACGACAGTCGCCCTGAACGTCGCGCCCTCTCCCGTCCACTGCTCTTCCCCTGACGTTGCGCGTTCTTCCGTCGGTCTATGCGTGGTTTGGCGAACGGCGCTGCGAGGTGAAGCTCTGAAAGGAGAAGGGGCATGAAGGAGATCAAGGCCATCCTCCAGCCATCCACGCTCGACAAGGTGCTGCGGACTCTCGGGCAGGTGGCCGGCGGCCTGGCCTGACCATCTCCCACGTATCGGCATAGCTGTTAGCAGTTTCCCGGTCGGGCCTGTCCGGACAACTAGCAACACTCGACTAGCAACACGGAACGCCAACGGGGAATGGCTACGCGCTTTGGTCGGCGCGGCGCCGGGCTGTGTT
>JAJZQG010000033.1 GCA_021847645.1 Myxococcales bacterium | reverse complement strand
CGCGGGCGAGCTCACGCTCGCCCTGGCTCTGCCGACGCTTCAAGGCTCCGGCTTCGCCGGTTGTTTGGCCTCGGCTTCGCGTGATCCAGTTTAGTTCCCTCTGCGTTCCGGGCCCAGAAGCCGGTCGAGCGCAATGGCGCATGCCGCGCGGACGCTCAGGTGGTTGAAGCCCGTGTCCGCCGCGGCCCGGATCGGCTCCAGACAACAGTCCGCGCCGTCCACCAGCGCCGGAGCCAGTCCCCAGCCCGTCCCAAAGACCAGCAGCACCGGCGGGCCGTCCTGCCGGAGCGTTTGCCTGGCCGCAGCGAACGAAGTCACGCTGCCGAGCGGACGTGCACTCGTGACCCACACCTCGAGGTGGGCACGCCCTGCCCCGAGCTGGTCGTAGGCCTGCTCGATCGACGGGACGATCCGCAACAAGCGCATGGGCGGCGCGCGGTCCGGAATGCGTCTTGCGCCGGATCCGACGAGCCAGTGGTCGCGCACCTTCTCGCAGAGGTCTCGCTGCGCAGTGACCGGATGCACGACGAACATGTCGGACAGGCCGAACGTACACGCGCTTCTGGCCATGTCGTGCAGATCGAGGTTGGTGATCGCGGTCGTGATCACCTCGCCGGAGCGATCGAGGACCGGGTAGTGAACCAGGGCGATAGCGACGCGACGACTCATCGGTCGGCCTCCTCGTGCGGGGGCGCGGCGTCTTGCCCGTCGCTGGGCTGGTCGAGCAGGTCGGGACGGCGCGCGCGGGTGCGCTGCAGGGACTGCTCCTTGCGCCACGCTGCGATGCGGCCGTGGTCGCCGGACAGGAGGATCGGGTCGACCTTCAGTCCGCGGAACTCGGCGGGACGGGTGTACTGGGGGTACTCGAGCAGGCCACCGGTCGAGGGGCTGTGCGACTCCTCGGAGACGGACGCATCGTTGCCGAGCACGCCGGGAATCAGGCGCACGCAGGCTTCAATGATCGTCATGGCGGCCACCTCGCCGCCACTCAGCACGAAGTCGCCCAGCGCGATCTCCTCGTCGACGAACGAACGCACGCGCTCGTCGAATCCCTCATAGCGGCCACACACCAGCATCACGGCGGGAAGCTCGGCAAGCCGCTGGGCGTCGGCCTGTCGGAACCGACGGCCCTGGGGCGTGAGCAGCACGCGATGAGCCCGCTCGCCTCCGGGCGCGTCGGCATCCATCGCCTCCATGCACGACACCACGCAGTCGACCCGCAGCACCATGCCCGAGCCACCGCCGTAGGGCGTGTCATCGACGCTGCGGTGCACACCGAGGCCGAACTCGCGCGGCGATCGAAAGCGCACCTCGAGCTTGCCGCGCTCGCGTGCCTTGCCCACGAAGCTGATGTCCAGAAACGGGGCGAACAGCTCCGGGAAGAGGGTGACGACGTCGACCCGCATGGTCGTCAGCTCGACTCCAGGCCCTCGAGCGAACGGATGACGACACGGCGCCCGGCAACGTCCACGGATTCGACAAAGTCGTCGACGAGGGGCACGTCGAAGCGTCGTCCTTCGCTCTCGATCACAAGCACGTCGGTGGTGGGGAACGAGAGGAAGTCGACGACGGCTCCAACGTCGGTGCCGTCGGAGAGCACGGCGCGCGAGCCGATCACATCGACCACGTAGAACTCGCCCGGCTCGGGGGGCGGCAGAGCATCGCGCGGCACGAGGATCTCGGAGCCGCGAAGCGCTTCAGCTTGATCGCAATCGGCGACGCCGTCGAAAGAGATGAGCAGGAAGCCTCCCGCGAGGGCGCGCGCCTTGCGAATCGCCCGGTCGGCGGCCGGAACGCCGGGACGTTGCAGGCGCACCTCGTGGATGTCCAGCAGCACGTCGCTGTGCGCGTTGTAGAGCTTGACGCGCACCTCGCCGCGAACACCGTGCGGCTTGACGATCGAACCGACGGCGACCCAGCGTTCTTCAGAGGGCATGGCGCGGGTCAGTCGACGATGTCGAGGTGCGAGCGACGACCCGTCTTGCTGGCGGCAGCGGTGAGGATCGTGCGCATGGATTGGGCGGTGCGGCCATCGCGGCCGATGACCTTGCCCACGTCGTTCTTGGCGACGCGCAACTCCATGACCGAGTTGTGGTCGCCGTCGATCTCGCGGACTTCGACGGCATCGGGGTCATCGACGAGAGCACGAGCGATGGTCAAAACGAGGTCTTTGAGCGGCATGTTGTGCGCTGGTGTGAAGGGGCGGTCGTGCGCCCACGGGAGCGGGAAAGCCCGCCGCCGGGCTCAAGCCGTGGCGGCCGGCGGCGGATTCTTCTTCAGCAAGCCGGCGACTGTGTGGGACAGCTGCGCCCCCTGGCTCTGCCAGTACGCGAGGCGCGCGCGGTCGAGCACGATCGCGTTGGCAGCGTCAGCCGGGTTGTAACTGCCGATGGTCTCGATGCAGCCGCCATCGCGACGAGCGCGCTGGTCGGTGACGACGATGCGGTAGTGGGGGAACTTCTTGCCACCGCGACGAGTCATGCGAATGTGAACTGCCATCTGTAGTCCTGTCGTTCCAAGTCTGAGTCGGCGAAGATAGCACCCGCTGCGAGATGGGCCAGCGGGGATGCGCATACGAAGCCGCCACCAGGGCGGCGAGCGGGCGAAGGTACGCGAATCTGGCGAAAGATCAAGGGGCGAATCGGAGACTGCGAGCAGGCCACCTCAAGAAGCCACATCCGAGGCCCTGTCCGCATCCGCCGGCTGCTCGGACGACGGCCCCTCGCCCGCCTCGACCTTCGTGGCACCGGCCGGAAGCCTGGCCCCCACCGAAACCTTCAGACGGACCTGGCCGGGCAACGTGCGCACCGCGGGCTCGATGAGCGTGCGGATCGTGCTGGAAGCGCCCGGGCAGCCCGAACACTTCCCTCCCAGGTGCAGCGTCAATGCGTCCTCGGCGGCGTCGACGATGTAAAGCTCGCCGCCGTCGGCCCCGATCAAAGGGGCAAGCACGTCGTGGCAGAGATCGATCAGTTGGCGGCGGGTAGCCATCGGCCCGGGAAACGTAGCACAGGATGGGGGGATGCGAAGCGCGGAGAACAGCGACTACTTCTTGCGCTTGTTCTTGTCCTTGTCCTTGTCCTTGGCGGCATCGGGCGGGCCGACGGGCGCCGAGGGCGGACGAATGAGAGCCGCGATGTCCGGGTCGAGCTTGTTCTGGTCTTCCACCGTGGCGGTGCGGTAGTTGCCCAGGTTGGCGAGCACGTTGCGGTCCTCGTAAATGACCCCGACGACGTGCATGCCCGATCGGTCGGCGACGCGGATGTGCGTCTTGTCGTCGCGCCAGTCGACTTCCTTGGTGAACGGGCCCTTCTCGTAGTCGGGCTCGGTCACGCGGCCCACGACGCCGAATTCGGTGGCGAACTTGCCCAGCGCGTCGACGTACGTGGCGCCCAGGGGACGGCCCTCACCCAGCGGGACCTCGTCGTAGATCTTCCAGAGCTGGTTCTTGATGAAGAAGAAGTAGCGGTTGCCCTGGCCACGGCGGTTGAGCTGCATCATCGACTCGCCGTTGTTGTACGTGTACTCGCCCTTGAGAGGCGTGGAATCCATGCCCGTCGGCAGGCTGCCGAACTCGACCTTGCTGCGGCGGAACGCGGCCTTGGCCTCGGACACCGCAGCGTCGAGACGCGTGGTCTGGGGCCCCGGCTGGGCACGCTTGTACAGGGGAAGATAGTCCTTGTCGATCACCCGGTCGAAGAACTCGGCGAGCTGCTCGGGCGTCATGCCCCAGCGAAGCCCCTCGGGCTTGAGCTGGATGCCGCCCTGGTTCTTGACCATCGGCGGATCGACCGGAGCGGCCGGCGCCGCTGCTGGCGGCGCGTGCCTGCGCTGCGCAACCGCGTCGCCGCTGGACAGCAACGCAATCGAAGCGGCTCCCAGTCCGATAGCAACTACCAACCCCCATTTCGGCAAACGCTTCATCGTCGTCTCCTGTGACTTCTCCGAAAGGCCCGTCACCGCCTGTTTTCCAAGGGCACGCACGGCCGAGTGGTGCAACAACCCGTCGAACCGAACGTTAGACGAAACGTCCCCCGAAGCGATGGAATTGGCAAATCGGGGTCGTGTTTTTTTCGCCCTCCGTCGGCCGGCTGCCCTGGCTCCTCGCCGAATTCCGGCGGGTAGTCAAGCCTTCAAGCGAAACGCCGTTCCACCGAGACCTCCCAACGCCGGACGCTCGCGCCCATCGCGACTGTCGTCCTGTCCGTTCTCGGATCCGGCCCCCGCACCACGCCCCCACCCTAGCGCGCCGGGGCTGATGCTTTCCACCGTCCGCGACGGCGACCGGCTTGCCGGGCTGCGCGCCGGCGGGGCCGTTGTCCAACGATTCGGATTAGCGCTTGACGGCAATGCGTGCGGCCCCTTATGGGCAGCGGAGCCCATGGCGATCGAAATCAAGAGCCCGCGTGAGATCGAAGCCATCCGAGTCAGCAGCCAGATGGCGGCCGAAACGCTGCTTCTGGTCGGCGACCAGCTTGGCCCGGGGATGTCCACCGAAGAGATCAACCGCATCGTGCACGAAGACACCGTGCGACGCGGAGCCATCCCCTCCCCCCTGAACTACCACGGCTTCCCCAAGAGCGTCTGCACCTCGGTCAACGACGTGGTCTGTCACGGCATCCCGGGCGCCCAGGTCCTCCGGAACGGCGACATCATCAACGTCGACGTGACCACGTTCTACAACGGCTTCCACGGCGACACCTCGGCCACTTTCTACATCGGCGAGCCATCGCCCGAGGCACGGCATGTCACCGAGGTGGCGCGTCGGTCGCTGGAGCTGGGTATCGCGCAGGTCCGCGAGGGCGCTCGTCTGAACGACATCGGCGCGGCCATCCAGGAGTTCGCCGAAGCGCAGGGCTGCTCGGTAGTGCGCCAGTTCGTCGGACACGGCATCGGACGCAAGTTCCACGAGCCTCCGCAAGTGGCCCACTACAAACCGCTCGGCGGCTCCAACCCCAGGCTGCGCGCCGGCATGGTCTTCACCATCGAGCCCATGATCAACCTCGGCGAATGGGAAGTCGAAGTGCTCGACGACGACTGGACGGCGGTGACGCGGGACCGATCGCTCAGCGCGCAATTCGAGCACACCGTGGCCGTCACCAAGAACGGCTGCGAGGTGCTGACCCGCCGATCGCGTCCTCTCAAGCACAGCGAGATCTTCCCGACGGTATTGTCCCCGTGAGCTCGAACCACAGCCCCTAAGGGAGTCGACCCATCCCATGGCGCTCGATGCATCCTCGCTGGAGCGGATCCGGCCCTATGTCTCCAACCTGGACCGCCGCGTCTTTGCGATCACCGGCTTGCCCGAGGAGGTCATCGCCGTGCTGCTCGCCTACTACTCGCGCAGCCGCGACGACCTGCGCACCAACCTCGCACGGCTGCTCGACGACGACTCGCTGGCGCTGAACGCGACCGGCGCCGCGATGCCTCGCAGCGTCGCATCGGCCGAGGACAAGGCGCGCGCGTTCCACGAGAAGTGGGTCGTGGGCTACGGACACTCCTCGGTGGCCGAACACGCCGTCGTGCACCTGGCGGTGGAAGACGTGAGCATCGTGGCCTCGAAGGTGATCGAGGATCTGCGTCTCGGCTCGTACACGGAGAAGAGCACGCGCTACGTGGTGTTCGACACCGGATCGTTCGCCGACCTGCCTTCGCTGCCCGACGACGTCCGTGCTCCGTACCGCGAGACGTGCGCCAACCTGTTCGCGACGTACCTCGAGCTGTTTCCGATCGTGCAGCACGGGCTGCGGGAGTTGGTGCCGCAAGACCCCACGCTCACGCCCAAGGCCCGCGAGAACGTGCTGCGCTCACACACCTGCGATCTTCTGCGCGGCCTGCTGCCGGCGTCGACCCGGACCAACCTCGGGATCACCGCGAACGCACGCGCCCTCGGCATGCTCATCAGCAAGATGCTGTCCTTTCCCCTGGGCGAAGTGCGCGCGCTCGGCCTGCAGATGCGCGAAGAGGCGCGCTCGGTGGCGCCTACCCTGCTGCGCTACGCCGACCAGAACGACTACCGCGCCTCGCTGCGCGACCAGATCTCCCACGCTGCGCCGATCGTCGCCGCGCGACACACGCCTGCGCCGGCAGCACCCACCGTGCGCGTGGTGCATCACGACCCCGATGCCCTCGAACGCATCGTGCTCGCACTCACCTACGACGGCGCCACGGCCGATGCCGCGGGCGTCCGCGACGCGATCGGCTCGATGTCCCGCGAGGCCAGGCTCGCGATCGTGGCGGCGGCGATGAGCAAGCGAGGGACATACGATCCGCCGCCCCGTGCGTTCGAAGCCGCGAGCGTCTCGGTGGAGATGGATCTCGACTACGGCGCGTACCGCGACCTGCAGCGCCATCGCATGGTCTCCCCTGCCACGCAGCTGCTGGGCTGCTCGCTCGGGGCCCAGGTTCCCGATGAGCTCGAGCAGCTGGGCGTGGGAGCCCGGTATCGCGAGGCGCTGGACCGCGCCCAGCACACCTGGGAGCTGCTGCACAGCACGCTGCCGTTCGAGGCCCAGTACGTCGTGCCCCTGGCCTATCGCGTGCGCACGCTCTGGACGCTCGACCTGCGCGAGGTATTCCACGTGGTCGAGCTTCGCAGCGGAAAGCAAGGGCACGCGAGCTACCGCCGGATCGCCCAGCAGATGTATCGCGCCGTGTGCGAGGTGCATCCGTGGCTCGCGCCGCTCATCCGCGTGGACCTCAACGAGTACCGCGTCGCCAGGTCCGGGTGAGAAAATGATCGGCTCGTCGGATCCCTGCTTGACATGTTGCGCGCTGGCCTTCATGCTGCGCGTCCGCATTCCGGCAACCCGGTGCAATCCGGGGCGTAGCGCAGCCTGGTAGCGCACACGGTTCGGGACCGTGGAGTCGGAGGTTCAAATCCTCTCGCCCCGACTGAAGGGACTCGGTAGCTCGAGTCCCTTCGGCATTTTGTGCGCTTCGTTGAGCGAAGCGCGCACGCGAGCGCCGTGCCCCGCAAGCGCGGGCAGCATCAGCGGCCGGACGAGCCGAGCAGGGACGGAACGCCTCCGGACAGCGTCGCGATCAACGACGAGCTCTGGTCCTGGCGGCCCGCTGCCACGCAGAACGAGCGGTAGCCCGAGATGGTTCCTGCCACCACGGCGGCGGCATCCATCGAACGCGCATCGGGCTCCGGCGCGCCGGTCGCGGACGGGTCGAGCGCTTCGGCCAGGTATCGCAGGTAGCGAACGAAGACCGCGCGCAACTGCTCGACGCCACCCTGTCCGAGCTGGAGCACGCCTCGCGCCTGGTGGAACAGCAACGAGTACTCGGGATGGTCACCGAAGAACTGCTCGTGCGCGCGTACGATGTTTGCCACCCGCACCGCGCGGTCGCCCGGCTCGCGCGCCAAGGCGGGCGCAAGGTAGTCGCGCTGCAGCATGTCCACGCCGTCCGACAGCAGCGCGGCCACGACGGCATCCTTGGAGTCGAAGTAGTTGTAGAAGACTCCCTTGCCGACGTCGGCTCGCTCGGTGATGTCCTCGACGCGCGTGCCGTACACGCCTCTCTGCCGTACCAACGCGAGGGCGCTGTCGAGCAGCGCAGCCCGGGTTTCTGCCCTTTTTCGTTCTCGTCGATCAGCCATGCAAGTGGGCCATCACGATCGGTGGAAGGAATCCCGCTTGCGCAATCTATCAAGGGCCCCCGCCCGTTTCAACGTCCCGCTCCCGGTGTTCGGACAGCCCGATATCCGCAGTCTTTCGCACCAACGGCTGCCCAGGAGCACTCGTTCGGCAAGGTGCCGGCAACCCCTGAAGTCATGGACGACGTTTGACGCGGGGACCTTCCGGCCTGTCCTCGACGATGAACCCCGCGTCGAGCACCTGGGAACGGAGCATGTCCGCTTGCGCGAAGTCATGAGCCTTGCGGGCAACCTCCCGCTCGGCCACCAGGCCCGCGACCTCCGGGGGCACCGGCTCGGCCGGCTCGGACGCCGGCAGAATCGCCAAGACCGCGTCGGCCGTCTCCAAGAACGACAGCAACTCCGCGGCGCACGTGCCGCACAGCCGCCCCTGGGCCATGACGTAGTTGACCTGCCGGATCAGCTTGAAGATGGCCGCCAGCGCCATCGGCACGTTCACGTCGTCGAACAAGGCCGAGCGGAATGCTTCGCGCGCTTCCGCCACCCAGCTGCCTACCTCCTCCACGTGGTCCCCGTCGGTCACCGCCGCGCGCAGGTTGGCGACAAACTCGTCGATGCGTCGAAGGCTGGCGCGCGCATCGTCCAGGGCGCTCTGCTCGAGACGCACGGGCTGACGATAATGCGTGCGAAGCAAGAAGTACCTGATTTCGCGGGCAGACCAGCCCTGTGCGAGGAGCTCGGGCAGCGTCACGCACACGCCCTCGTCGTAGGTCATCTTCTTCCCGCCGGCCAGAACCAGCTCGGAGTGCAGCCAGAACCGGGCCTGTGGCTGCCCGGTCAACGCGCGACTCTGCGCGATCTCGTTCTCGTTGTGCGGGAAGATCAGGTCCACCGAGGCCATGTGGATGTCGAACCGGTCGCCCAGGCACGCACGTGCCATCGCCGAGCACTGCACGTGCCAGCTCGGCCGGACGTTGCCCCACTCGGTCTTGAAGGAAACGCCCTTGCGAATCTCGCCGAGCGTGGAACGACGCAGGAGCGTGAAGTCCCTCGGGTCGTCCTTGTCGTAGCGCTCCAGATCGACCGTCGCCCCCAACCGAATCTTGCCCAGGTCCTTGCCGGACAGCTCGCCGTAGGTCTCCACCCGGCCGATGTCGAAGTAGACACTCTTGTGCTTCTCGTAGGCGAATCCGACGCGGACCAGATCGCGCGCCAGGTCGACCATCTGCGGCACCGACTCGGAGGCGCGCGCGTAGCGCGTGGCGGGCCGAATCGACAGCGACGCGAGATCCTCGAGCACCTCCTGCTCGTGCCTCGCGCACAGCGATGCCATCGGCTCTCCCGTTCGCTCCGACTCCTGCACCGTGTTGTCGTCCACGTCCGTGATGCTGACCACGTGGGTCACCTCGTAGCCGGAAAACTCCAGGGTGCGACGAATGACATCGTCAGCCAGGAGCCGTCGCAGCACGCCGAGATGGGGCCTGCGGTGCACGGTGGGGCCGCAGGAGTACATCGTAACGGTCTTGTCCTTGGCGATGGGCTCGAAGGGCTCGGTGCGGCGCGTGAGCGTGTTGAGGAAGTGCAGCCGCGCGGGCACGGCCTCGGGGACCGATACCTGGAACAACGTGGTGCTCAGATACCGCTCGCCACCGTCGGGCAAGATTGCCACGATGACACCGCAGTCGAGCTCCTTGGCTTTCTCGAGGGCAACGTGCATCGCCGCGCCGGAGCTCATGCCCACCAGCAGCCCTTCCTCGCGAGCGAGGCGCCTGGCCATCTCGTAGGCGGCGTCGTCCTCGATGTTGACCTTCTCGTCGTGGGCCTTGGCGTCGTAGATGCCGGGAACGTAGGCCTCCTTGAGGTTCTTGAGCCCCTGGATCTTGTGGCCGAGATAGGGCTCGACCGCGATCGCGCGGACGGAGGGGTTGAGCTCGTGGAGCTTGCGGGAGCAGCCGACGAGCGTGCCGGTGGTTCCGAGCGAGGCGACCAGATGGGTGATCTTCCCTCCGGTTTGCGCCCAGATCTCCTGTGCTGTCGTGTGGTAGTGCGACAGCCAGTTCGCCTCGTTGTTGTACTGATCGGTCAGGTAGTACTTGTCGGGCTCGGCGCCCGCGAGCTCGTAGGCACGCTCGATCGCGCCGTCGGTCCCCTGGTCCGCCGGGGTGAGCAGGAACTCCGCGCCGAAGGCCGCGAGGATCTTGCGCCGCTCCACCGACACACCCTCGCTCATGACCAGCAGCAGCTTGTAGCCCTTGAGAGCGGCGACCATCGCGAGGCCGATGCCCGTGTTGCCGGAGGTGGCTTCGAGCAGGATCTTGCCGCGGGTCAGCTCGCCCTTGCGCTCGCCTTCCTCGATCATCCACAGCGCAGGACGGTCCTTGATGGAGCCCCCCGGGTTGTTGCGCTCGAGCTTGGCAAAGACCTGCACCCGCGGGTTGGGATTGAGCCGCAGGATCGGAACCATCGGGGTGTTGCCGATGAGCGAGAGGAGCCCCGGACGCGCAGGCCGGTCGACATCAGAGGAAGGAGCCATGGTTTGCGCGGCAGCCTACACGCCGCAGCCACGGTCGTCGATGGTGGCAAAGGCACAACCGTTCACCGAATCTCACGACGATCTCCTTCGCCCACGGGCGCGAACGCCCAGCGCCGCGCAGGCCCGCCGCGTCGTGCCACTGCCGCGAACCTCAGTGATGCACCCGCTCCGCGATCCTGGCCGCGATTGCCTCGAGCAACGCCAGCCTCCGGCCGGCTCTCCCCGGCGCCCGCGGCGCACCGACACGAGCGTCCAGCGCCTCCGCGTAGGCGGTCATGTCGCCCGAGCGCCGTCCCAGGTGCCTGATGGTGAATGCCCGCACGTCGAGGCGAGGTTCCAACGACAAGCCCTGCCGCGCAGCAACGTCGCCCGCATGCCTGCCCCAGGTGCACACCAGGTCGTCGGGATGCGCGAACTCGGCCCAGCGACGCCGGAACTCGTCGAAGGATTCGCCCGATTGGACGCGATCGGCGGTGAGCTCGATCTGGACCGGGCACGAGGGCGCGAGGCGGTTCTCCGGGCGAACGACGGATTCGAAGAGCTCGCCGGTGGCGGGACGAACAGCCACCCAGTGGACGACTTCGGGCAGCCCCTGCCGGGCGCGCCGCGGCCACTCGTTCGTTTCGCCGGCGACGAGGATGACGTGGTCGGGACGATGGCGGAGCCATTGCCAGGGGCGAAGTGCGCGCTGGGGATCGGGTCTGGCGTGGCGGCTCGCACCGCCGGACTTCTCGGCATACTCGAGCTGGACCTGGACCATCCGTTCGAAAGGGATGAGCAGCCGCTGCATCCGGTCCGGGTCTCTCTCGAGCACGCCGAGCACGGCGGCCAACGCCTCGACCGTGGACACGCAGTGCTCCGCCGGCTGCCTGCGGATCCGGTAGCGGCTCGCGTGAGATAGCGACAGGCCCCAACGCGGCAGAGCGGCAATTCGGGGATTGGCTCTCAGCAGCTTGGCGGCCTGCCACCAGGTACCGTCGAGCACGACGAGCGTGACCGGCCCCTGGGGGGGATTGGCGAAGATGTCGATGGCGTCCTTGCCTGGAAACAGGACAGCCGCGGGGCGCGAGGGATCCTCGAGCAAGGCGCGCACGACCGGGTCGTCACCGAAGTCGACGCCCGAGCGCATCACGGAGTTGGGCAGGCACTGATGGGCGAGGCGCGCCGTGTTGACTCCCACTTTGCGCTCGCGGGGGTGCTGGAGGATCAGCACGCGAGTGCGCGTCTCCAGGTTCTGGACATGAGCACAGCAGCACACCTGGACGGGCCGCAGGCACTCGGGACACAGGGCTCTCGGGACGAAGTCCTGCGCGGGTTCGGGCCGATGCTGCTCTCGCCCGGCCGAAGCCGCACGGTCGGCCATCCGGTCAGCCCCCCTGCTTCCCGGGGCCGCCCTTGTGCCCGCCCAGCGTGGGAAGCGGCGCCGGTTGAGGGATCGACGGCGCGACGGCAGCGTGCGTGGTTCCGGGCGAGATGAGCGGCAAAGTGGCCCTGGGATTCCTGGCCGCGCGCGCCAGCTCTTCTTCGTCGGCCTCCGGCTCCTCGCCCATCATCAGCTGCATGACCTTGGGCTTGACGACGAGGCCCGGGTTGTCCTCGGCCAACACCTCGAAGGCGCGGTGCAACATGCGCGCGCGGGTCTCGTAGTCGGCAGCCAGCTCGCGGTGGCGCCGCGCCTCGGCCTCCATCTCTTCGAGCTCGGCGCTCTCCAGGATGCGAATGGCCGAGGGAAACTTCTGGTCCGAAGCAGGAGCCGGCTGATCGGCAACGCGCTGCATCAGCTCCAGCACTCGCTGCTCGAGCGCGCCCCGCGCACGGCGCTCCAGGTCGAGCTTGCGCTGAGCTTCCTCCACGCGCTGCTTGGCTTCCCAAACCGCTACCTGCGTGCGCTCCAGCTCGTCCTGCAACTGCTCGAGCCGTTGCTCGGCCTCGGTGAGCTTGCCTGCCTCCCACTCGTCGATCACGGCGCTGGCCGACATCTTGCCGGTGGCGCCGCTCTCGAGAAGCTTGACGCGCGCGGTGAGCTCCTCGGATTCCACCGACGTGGCGCGCAGACGCTCGACCGCCTCCGCCCACTTGACGAAGAACACAGAGAGCACCGCGCGCACTTCGGGACGCTCGTCGACGTGCTTGCGCCAGATCAGATAGCACCAGCCGTCGGTATTGGCGTGCAGAGAGCACAGCGAAGGCTCGACGTCATAGGGCTGCACCAGGGCCTGCGCGTTCACGATGTCGCCGGTCTGGGCCACGTGCACCGTGTGCTCGCCCAGCCCCGTCTCGGCCGTGTAGGTCGCGACGCACTCCTCGATTTCCCCCTCGACGATGAGGAGCGCGGGACGGTCCTCGACCGACTCGCCTTCCTCGATAAGCAGATCACCAGCGTGGAAGCCGTACTTCTCGGGAGCGCGATCGGGGAAAATCCACGCGAGCAACACCGCGAGCCGATCCGGGCCTTCCAGGTCAGACGCTGGCGAGGATGTGGGCGCCACAGGCGTTGGGCGAGGCGTTGTGGGATCGCTCATGAACTCTCCCGGCCGGTAACCTAGCCAGGAACGTCGGCAAAAGAAAGCCTCGGATGCTCAGCCACTGACCGTGACATGCCGGACGCCATGCTCCTGCAACCACTGGCTTGCGCGCGATCGCTGGTCCCCCTGCAACACCCACGCGCCGTCCTTCTCCGCCCCCCCGCAGCCGAGCGCCGCCTTGATGCCGTCCAGCCACTCGCCCGAGCGGCGAGCGGCCAGCTCGAGTTGCTCGATCACGGTGACCTCTTTCCCGCCGCGACCCTTGCGCTCGAGCCGTATCACCGCCCGCAGGGGCGCCTTGGGCTCGACGGGTGCGACAGCGACGGCCTGTGCATCGGCCGGGCGCCCGGCCTTGGCGGCCAGCGCCGCGAAGGGTCGATGAGCCAGCGCGAGGGACGGTTGAGGCTTGGTCTTGTTGGGCATCGCGGCCGAATCCTAGGCGAGCGATGGGAGCGGCGGAACCAGGTCGGCACCCTCCCGGCCCGTTCTCGGACCAGGCCTTGCCGACCCGGGCGCTCACGGCAGGCGATGCCATGTCAGCGTGATCCGTGGCATGTTTGCGCGTTGACACCACGCGCTATTCCTGTAGAACGGTCCCACCTTCAGGCACATAAGGGGCCTGACAAACTACATGTGCGCCACGTCGGCCAGCCCGACCACGGCTTTCCAAGGACTCGAACCCATGCAAACCAAACTCGCGCTTCCCATCGCCTTCCTGGCTCTGCTCGCAGTCCCCGCCTGCGCCATCGGCACCACCGACCAAGGCGGCGAAGACCAGTTCGACCAGCAGCAGGAGCAGCCTGACACGCTCGCCTCGACGTCCACCTTCTACATCGTGACCCGCCACGACGACCGGAAGTGCATGTACCCGACGTGCGGCGGCTGGTACGTCAAGCGCGTCAACAAGCCCACGACCAAGTGCTCGGACGGCCACTACGCTTCCGAATGCTACGTGGCTGACATCGACGTGAGCGGTCTGGGGCTCGACGACGCTGAGCAGGCCGCGTTCAGCGACACGTTCACGCAGGGCTTCGGCCTGGTGCGTGGCGACATCGTGGCGGTGGACAAGGACGGCGTTGCGGTGAAGGTGAGCACGCTCAAGGTGATGGAGGGCTGGACGGGGCACGCGAAGGTGCAGCCGGTCGATCCGATCTACAGGGTGACGTCGCGCGGAATCCAGTGCTTCGCCTACCCTTGCCCCAGCCTCCACGAGGCCAAGCTCGACACCACTACTGCGGCGAACATCGCCGACCTAGACCTGTGGATTCCAGGCTTGCCGGATGATGAGGTCAATGCTGGCTACACGGAGCTGCACGCCTCCGGCGTGCTGGCCTCGGGCTACCACGTGAAGGTCAAGGGGCCGGGCGGCAAGTACAACGCGCTGATCGCGGACGAGTACTACACGCGCGCCATTCACCACCCCAAGACGTGCGGGGGCTTCGTCGGCATGACGTTCTGCACCGAGAATGAGCTCTGCGACATCACGGCCGAGAACACCTGCGACCAATACGACCTGCCCGGCGTGTGCAAGCCCCGGCCGACCGAGTGCGTCAGCGGCGTGTGGGCGCCGCAGTGCGGTTGCGACGGTGTCACCTACGCCAACGAGTGCGAGCGGCTCCTGGCAGGCGCGCGACTCGCGCACCTGGGTTCCTGCGAGTAGTCTCCGATCCACTTCCCCGCGCTTCGCCTACCCTTCTTCCACGTTCGGCGCACCTCACGGCTGACCTTCGGCGCCACGTCCGATGCCACTGGCCGTTCGCGCATGGTGGCAACGCAGACACGCCTTGCGGTGGTGTTGCGGCTCCTTCATGCTGCCAGGTTGCGGAGGCCATCGATGCAGGACTCTTCTGGCAAGTCGTTCGAGCAGCAGTTGGCCGAGCTGGAGGTAGAGCGCCAGGTGGGCGGGCTGACCGCGTTCGAGTACAGCGCCCGAAAGAAGGCTCTGCTCGCCCGCCGAGCGCAGGCGCGCGGTGCGCCGTCGGCCGGACTGCCGATCGCCGAAGCTCGACCGCTGCCCGCTTCTTGGGGACCGCCGCCCGTGGTGCGGGACCACACGATGGAGCCAGCTGCCGCCGTGCCGGTCGCGCCCGCGCCTTCGGATGCCGGCGCGGCGGCCGAACCTGCGGGGAGCCCGGCAGGCATCTCACCGCTGAAGACGGCGGCCAGCAGAGGTCGGCTGGGCGACCTTCCAGACCGCATCGAGACAGTCCTGGGCGAGCTGGGCGCGAGATGGCGCACGCAGGACCGGTACGTCGAGGTACTCGTTCCTCTCGAAGGGAGCCGGAGTCACGTCGCGAAGGTGTTCGTGGTGGACGGCACCGAGCCGTTCTGCGAGGGCGAGCCGATGCTGGGCGTGGAGGCGGACATCGGCGAGCTGAACGCAGGGCTCGACGTGTCGATGTTGTTGGGCGGACTCGGGGGCGTGGGATACGCGCGAGTCGTGCTGGTCCGGAGCAGTGGCGGCGCGCAGCGGCTCGTGGCCCAAGGGTTCCTGCCCCTGGCGCGCGTGCGTGACCAGGACCTGGCAGCGCTCGTCTACCAGGTGTGCCTTGCGGCAGACAGGCTCGGGCACCGCATCCCGGGCGCAGACACGCGCTGAAGCTCGGCCGCGCGCACGACACGTCCTTGCTGGCCGGGTGCTGCCGCTCGCGCTCGTGGGCGTCGATCGCCGGGAAGCTCAGGGGGAGCGCGAGCTCATCCGACACCGGACAGGCGCGGTTTTGTCCGGAGCCTCGCGCTACCCGCCATTCCAAGCACGACGACGAGAACTCCCCAACAACCTTCCTCGCCTGGTGAGCGCAACCAGCCGGACACACTGCATCCGCCGCGGGCCGACACGACATCCGGCTCTGCCCGCGCGGGGCGGACCGTGACGGCGACGGAGCCATCAAATGTGGGCAACGATAGCCACGCCACACTTTGGGCGCCGCCTTGCACGTGCATCGCTTGCCCGAGCTCGTCTCCCGTCGCGGTGTCGTATGCACGGGTTTCGCAGGCCTTGCCTGGTTCGCACGGCACGCTCACGCTCGCTCCCTCGACATGCGGCAGTCCGGAGGTGACGGCCACTTCCCAGCGGGCTTCGGGATCGCGCACGTACAGCACCGCGCCGCTTGTCCCCTGGCGGCCAAAGACGTCGAGCTTTCGACCGTGCGCGTCGACGGCGGTCACGCTGTCGGACAAGGCATCGTGCATGCCCCGCAGATCGACCTTGCGCACGAACGTGGCCAGACCTTGCTGGGTCGACCACAGATCGTTGGGACGCAGGTAGCTGTCCCACCACCAGGACATGGCGCCGCCCCAATAGCCGCTCGCCAAGGCGATCCACGATCCCTCCGCGAGGTGCACGCCTTGCGGGTCACTCAGGTCGACGTCACCCTGGAAATCCAGGCCGAATTCGCCAAAGACAAGAGGCTTCCCGTACTTGCGAAGCGCCTGGGCGTCCTTGGGGATCCCAACGCCGAGCGCGCCGCCGTAGGCGTGCCCCTGCGCGATATCGTAGACGTCGGAAGCATACGCGTCGGCGGCGCCGAGGTAGGGCCGCACCAGGTAGCTGGTCGTGACCAGGTGACGATACGGGTCTTCGAGACGCAGGTCGCGGGCGCGCTGCGCGCACCAACCCGAGACGAGCTTGAACGGCGCCTGCACGCCGTCCATCTCGTTCATGATCTCCCAGGCGAGCAGCGAGCGGTACGCGGCATAGCGCCCGACCAGATAGCGAATACGACGCTGCGAGAGCTCGATAGCCACCGGGCTTTCGAAGAACGCCTTGCTGTCGGCGGCCGGGCCGCCGTTGGCCGCGTTGTAGGGGTTCTGAGCCCAGCTCGACCAGGCGGCGGTCTCGAACTGGCTGTGCTGCCAGAGCACGAGTTGAATGCCGATCCCGCGCGCTTCGGCCGCCTCGAACACCCGGTCGAGACGGCTGGCTACTTCGACGCTGTAGCGTCCCAGGCCCGCGTAGTAGCCTGAAGGATCACGCGCCGACCCCTCGATCGTCCACCCTTCCCCGAAGTGCGTCATCCACAGGCGCGACCAGGTGCCCCCCGCGGCCGCAATCTCGGAGAGGTACTCGTCCATGTCGTAGCCGGCCGACGGCGCGGTCGACCAGGCCACGTTCGCACCGATGGGCACGTAGGGCGTGCCGTCGTCGTAGGACAATGCAAGCGGGTCGCGGGGGTCGACGTGCACGAAGCCGCGCGCGTTGCCGGGGCCCACCTCGAAGCTGGTCGAAGCAGACACGTCCTGTCCCGCCGCGTCGCGGGCAACGATCGTCAGCTCGTGGCGCCCCTCCTCCATCGGTGCGTAGCGCACGTGGAAGAACCCGTCGCCCGACGCGGTCAGCACCTCGCGTCCGTCGACCAGGGATCGCGCGACGTCGCGGTCCCAGAACGCTGGCAGGTGGTGGACCGTTCCGCTGGGCGTGACCACCAGGGCGTCGACCCTGATTTCCGACGGGTCGAAGGGGTTGTCGTAGGCCCGATCGAGATCGACGCGGGCCTCGAAGCGTGCGCCGAGATCGATCGAGGTGTGATCGGTGGTCACGCGGACGATGTGCGCTGCGGAGGCCGTGGAGCAGGCGAGGGCGACGGTCAGGCCCAGGGCTGCGCAATGGAGGACGGCGATGCGGCGCACGAGGCGCAGTGTCGCACGAAGACCGGTGGCGAGCGAGTCACGGCCCAACGACGGGATCGCGTCGGGAATCGGTGCTGTCGGCGTGCCCGGCAGCGGGAGGCGCGCCGGGGACGGCACGGCGCCCGAACACGAAGAAGCGCTGGATGGGATAGGACGCCAGGGCCCACGCAACGAGCTTGGCGGGAACCCACGCGACGTGCTCGTCGAGCCCCACCAACTCGATGAGCACGTACAGCGACAAGCGCAGTACCGCGTAGGTGGCCGTCGAGGCGACCACGTAGCGAAGCCACTGCAGGACCAGACCACGCTTGCTGCCGGGGAACGTCCAATTCCGGTTGATGGTGAAGTTGGTGATGGCGCCCAGCACGGCGCCGAGGGCAGAGGCCGTGCCGTAGCCTCCTCCGAGAAGCAGCACGCCCTGATAGGCAACACCATCGACGGCGGTGGCGATCCCGGACGAGACGCCAGCTCGCATCAGCGTGGCGCTCTCACGCAGGGCACGCCGAAGGCGGTGCCTCCAGGCCGCGGAGCGTGGGGGCGCAGCCTGCGGGGCGCGCTGGGGAGATGGCATCAGGGGGACATCTTGCAAGAGTCGAGCAGCTTGAGGAAGTCGTCGCGGGCTGCAGCCACCGTCTTGTCGGGCCCGATGAGCTTGAAGAAGTAAGGCCCGGAGGGCGCCATCACCATCGCGCCGATGAAACGCACGCCCTGCTGGGCGGGAGGTGGCGAGCCGGCGTCGCCCGCCACCATGGCCATGTCGGCGTGATAGCTCCCTGCGATCTCGAGCACGTGCACATCCATGTCACCGGCTTTGCGCTGCGATCGCTTCGCGGTCTTGATGGCTGCCGGGTCGAAGGATTCCTCCCAACGCTTGAACGTTTCGTCGACTCCTCCGCCCGCCGTGCCCAGGTGGAACACGGCCAGCTCGGCGTCTTGCGTGTCGCCCTTGGCGCGCGGGATGGAGTACTGCGCCAATCGCATCTGGCTCGACGGTGTCGAGCTGGTCCACGAAGAGGGCGCGGTCCAGGTCAAGTCGCTTTCGGGCGGCTCGGGCTGAGCGGCCATCATGCCCGGATCGTGGGCCGGCTCGTCGGTGGGCGCGGCTGCCGTGGACGGGGTTCCGGTCTGGAAGCCCACCTTGATCTTGCGCGAGCCGTTGGGGCGAAGCGAAGTCTCGTCGACCGGCGCCGAAGAACTGGTGGCGGCCTTGCTGCAACCCGACGACAGCGCGCCCACCAGCATCACGGCAGTCGCGGCTCGTGCCGCCAACTCTCGAACATTCATCAACTTCATGCGAGCTCCGAATGGCGAACCTTCGCCAGGACGTCCCGTGTGCTCTCGGGGCGCGAGGTCAAGCTGCGCGACACGGACGGCCTTCAGGCACGGATCGGAAGTGCGACCACGTCGACGTGCAAGACCTCGTCCTTGAAGGCGCCGATCTCCTGCACGCAGGCTTCGCTCGGACGCGAGATCAAGTTGAGGCGAGTGCAGGCAGCGGTGGAGTGATCGAACACGTTGGTGGTCAGCTCCTCGACATTCATGCCGTGGCGCTTGATCACATTGAGGATGTTGGCAAGGGCACCGATCTTGTCATAGTGGCGAACGACGAGCTGGTAGCGGGCGCTGGAGGCGGAGCGGACATTCGAGACATTGGGCACCGTTCCCTCGACGAGGAACGAGCGGATGATGCGAACGGTTTCGGCCGCGACAGCCTTCTTGGCGTGCATGGTCTGGGCGCCGACGTGAGGGGTGCCATACCAGAGCACGGACGGATCGAAGGTGGGTGGCTCGAACTCGCCGCTCTGAACGTGGGGGAACTGCGCGTAGACGTCGAGGCCGACACGCAGGCCTTTCTTGGGAGCGATCTGGGCGAGCGCCGCATAGTCGACGATCTCGCTGCGGGCCGTGTTGATGAAGACGGCGCCGTCGGGCAGAGCCTCGAGCACTTCACGGGAGACGATCCCACGCGTGCGGTCGTTGGCAGCCAGGTGCACGGTCAGGATGTCGGACTTGGCGGCGAGGTCCACCGGAGAGTTGACCGGGATGACGTCGAAGTCCCGCGCACGCTGCATGGTCATCGAGCGTGACCAGGCGTACGGCACGAGACCGAACGCGCGAGCGCGGGTGAGCACCTCGCGTCCCACCGCGCCCAGCCCCATGATGCCGATTCGCTTGCCGTACAGGCCGTCGGCGCGGGAGAAGTTGCCCTTTTCCCAACGGCCCGCCTTGACGGATGCGACGGCATCGGGGATGCGCCTGTCCAAGGCCAGAATCAGCCCCATCGTCAGCTCGGCGACGGCGACTGCATTCTTGCCGGTGCAGCTCGCCACGTAGATGCCGCGTGCGCTGGCGGCTTGCACGTCGATATTTCCCACGCCGTGGCCGGCGCGCACGATCAGGTTGAGCGCGGCCGACGAGGCAATGGCCTCGGCGCTGACGCGCTTGGAGCGCACCACGAGAATGCCCACGTTCTGCAACGCATTGGGGAGAGAGTCGCTGTCAATCTCGGGTTCGTAGACAACGTCTACGCCCAAGTGACGAAGCTCCTCGATCGCGAAGGGATGAAGGGTGTCGGCGATGAGCAGGCGCATGTCAGGGGCATCGAAGGTAGCACAACGCAGAGCCGTTTCCCATGCAAGGGCGGCGGCTTCCGCAAGGTTGCCGTGGCACGCCCGGTGCGACTCGAACGCACGACCCGCGGCTTAGAAGGCCGCTGCTCTATCCAACTGAGCTACGGGCGCTTGCGACGCGCACTGTAGCACGAGCCTCGAGCGCTCGGATAGGCGAGCGCATCGGACAACCGGCGCGGCGTGAGGTCGGCGAGCGAGGCGAGATCGGCAGCAGTGGGACGCAGTGCACGAGCCAAGAGCGGCGATGCCGCGCAAGACCGGGACACGACGAGGTGCCGTGCCCTTCCCCGAACGGGATGGACTTCAGATGGGAAGCCCCTACTTCTTGTCGGGCTCGGGAGGCGGCGCCGGCGCGGGCTCTGGTCCGACACGGATCCCCACGACCAGAATGCCTCCCCGATAGCTCTGTCCGGCCACGAAGAACGTCTCGCCGCTCTTGGCCGTGACCTCGAGCAGGGGCAGGAACGTGTCCTCCTGCGCCTTGTCGTCGCGAGGACGGCTGATGCTGGCTGACACGCGGTACTTCTGGTCCGGCAACACGGCCTTGAGCACGGTGCGCAAGACGCGGCCGTTGGGAAGCGTGGTGGTGTCCGGGAGGGCCGTGGTCAACGTGATGGCGTTGCGACCGAGCAGCTTGTACGTGTTGTACGCGGAGAACGGCGGGAGCTTGAGCTGGGGCAGCGGGCCGATGCGCGGATCGATTCCTCCGCCCGTGTTGGTCGCGTGCAGCACCATGATCTGGGCGGGGATCTGCGCTGCGGGCGCAGCGCTCGCGCTCGAGGAGGCAGCCGGGGTCGGCTTCTTCGTGGCCTTGCCGGGGGCTCCGGCTGCAGCCGTCGCCGCGCCCACCAGGGCCAACGTCATCACCATCGCCGCTGCGTGTCGATTCACAGTCCGCATCAGTCGCCTCCGGACTCCTCGTCCGAGAGCCAGACGATTGTCGTCGTTCCCTTGTCCGCTGGCACGTAGAAAATCGTGCCCGTCCTGGCACCGAAGTCAACCGCGTCCACCGACACGCTTGGCTCCTGGTCCGCGTCCGGCACCGCGCTCCGCGCCGACGCCACCTCAGGCCCTGCAGGGGACGGCGGCTCGACCGAAGGATGCGGGGGGTTGAGCGCTTGGGGCGTCAGGTCGGCGCCCACCAGCCGCCAGACCACGAGAGCTGCGGCTGCCGCGGCTGCCAACCCGCCCACGGCGTACCACAGACCGCTTCGGGAGGATGGCTGACGCACGCCGGCCGACCGTGGACTGTGGCTGCGGTCCGGCAATGGCACTACGTTCGCGGCCGTCTCGGCGTCGATGCGCGACATGACCAGATCGGCGATGCCGTCCGCCCCAGCGGCGCTCGCCCGTTCGTCCGCATGAGCACGCACCAACGCGCCCGCGTGCTGGATCGACGCCACCAACTCGCGCGCGCGGGGCGAGCGGGCCAATTCGGCCTCGACGTCCGCCACGCGCTGTGCGTCGAGCTCGCCGTCGACATAGAGCATCAGGTCTTGATCGGTCACAGGAAGGCCGCTCACGACATTCCCTCCGTCCCCGGGGGCACGCCCGGTGCGCTGTCGGGCGAGCCGGCACTGGCCTCTTCGGCGTAGCAGTCGCGGAGTGCGCGTTGCAGCTTCTGACGCGCGTGGAACAGACGACTCATGATGGTGCCCTTGGACACCCCCATCGCCTGCGCCATCTCCTCGTACGACATACCTTCCACCTCTCTCATGAGAATGACGCCCAGATGGTACGGGGGAAGCGCGTCGAGGGCCTCCTGGAGCCGTCGCGTGATCTCGCCTCGCCGCACCGCCTGAAACGGGTCGGCGCCATCGACATGCGACATGAACGGAGCCAGGGCTTCGTCGCTCTGCCCGTCGTTGGCGTACCGATCATCGACGAACTCCGCGTCGCGCCGCCCCGGACGACGCATGAGGTCGATGGCGAGGTTGGTGACAATCCGGTACAGCCAAGTGAAGAAGCTCGAGCCGCCCTTGAACTGGTCGAGCCCCTTGTAGACGCGGATGAACGCCTCTTGGGTGAGCTCCCGCGCATCGTTCTCGTCTCGCACGATGCCGACCGCGATGGCGAACACTCGCCGCTGGTGCCTCTCCACCAGCTTGCGAAAGGCTTGGGGATCGCCCTGCTGTGCGGCCAGGATGAGCGCATTGTCTTCTTCCGCCTCGACGCGTCGCTGCTCCCGGTTGGACGCCATGTGCGACGCCCTATTCACAGGATTTCCGGGGGCCTGAGAAGGTTCTCGAGCCGTCGCAGAGCTGCGGTCCAGACTTGCTTCGCGGGCGACGAGGTCGGCCGAAGGCGAGGAAGCGCGGGGAGAGGTCGACGGCCGCGACATTGGCCCCCTACCTGGCTGCTGCTGCCCGGCGGAGCGGGCAACGAGCCGGCCGACCCAACGACGGCGCACCGTTCATGGGAACCCCGGGACCATCGGGTGCGCAGGCTCGTCGCCGGGCTCCGTGTCGGGCGTAGGCGGCAACTCGCCCAACGTCACCCGCACGTCGAACACCCGGCTGCCGCGCGCCACACGCACGGGCACGGTCTTGCCCACGCCGGCGATGCTCGCCCACCAACGCAACGCATCAGGACCGTCGACCTCCTTGCCGTCGAACCCCACGATGACGTCGTCAGGGCGGATGCCCGCGCGGTCGGCCCCACCGCCCGGCGCCACGTCGACCACCCACGCGCCCTTGCGATCGGGCCGTCCCAACCGGCCCACTTCCTCTTCGTCCACGGCTCGCACGCTGATTCCCAGGGCGCTGCGCGAAATCTTGCCGTCGCGCACGAGGATCGGCAGCAGCTGCTTGACCATGTTGATGGGGATCGCGAAGCCGACGTTGTTGGCCCCAGCGCGAATGGCCGTGTTGATGCCGACCACCTCACCGCGCAGGTTCATCAGCGGACCGCCCGAATTGCCCTGGTTGATCGCCGCGTCGGTCTGCAGGAAGTTGAAGTACCCCGACGGGTCCAGCCCCTTGACGTCGTCGCGGGTGCGCCCCTTGCCCGACAAGATCCCCGCCGACACGGTGTGCGACAGACCAAACGGATTGCCGATCGCCACCACCCAGTCACCAACCTCGAGCGCGTCCGAGTCGCCGAGCGGCAACGCATGCAGCGGCTTGTCGATCGTCACCTTCAATACGGCGATATCCGTGTGCTTGTCAGCGCCCACGACCTTCGCGGCGACCGACTTGCCGTCGGCGAACTGCACCTGCACCACGGTGCCGCCCTCGATGACGTGGTTGTTGGTCAGCACCAAGCCGTCCTTGTCGTAGACGAAGCCCGTGCCCAGGCCCTCGGAGATCACGCGACGGCGCCCACTGCGCAGCTCGCGCTCGACGGTGCTGAGGATCGTGACCACACCCGGGTCGGCTGCCTTGGCAAGGCCGGCGAAAGACAAGGGGGTTCCGCCGCCGCAGCTGCAAGCGGGGGCCGCGGGTGATGGGGGCATCGCGGCCAAGGGCGTACCGGGCTCGACGAGCACGGCACCCGAGGGCAGGGCCGAGGCAGAAGCCGCCGCGGAGGTACCGCCCGAGCCGCGCCGGCATGCTCCGCATCCAGCGATGACGAAGGAGACGACGAGCGCGAGGGCGACCCAGGCCCAGAGCCGTTTCACTTCTGGCCTCGCGAGACCTCGACGTACCGCATGCGGAGCTCGTAGAGGATGTGGGAGAGCAAGCGCTCTTCCTCACCCGTCAGGTTTCCCTTCGTCTTGTCCGACAACAGATCGAGCAGGTCGATCGTCTGGCGGGCCAGCACCAGGTTCGTCTCGCGACTTTGACCGTCGGGCGACGGAGCGTCGCCCAGGTGCACGAGGCCCGAATGACTCAGCGACAAGATGAATGTCGAGAAGTCGATCTGGGGCAACTCGTCCTTTTCTTCGTTCGAGTCCTGGTCGGTCATGGCATCCCCGCTGGGTGCGTCGCCCTCGTCCGGCTCCCAAACCTGCCCGTCGACGCGCGGACAGGCCGCCTGTCGATTGCCGTCAGCCGGCGGTCGGCTCGGGCTGCTGCTCCGTTTCGGCCTCGGCTTGCGCCTCGGAACCCACGGCGGGTTGCTCCAACTCGAGCGCCTGGCCCATGTCAGCCGCGTCAGGCAGCGCGGCCAGCATCTTGTCCACGTCTTCCTGCTTGATCGTGCCGTTGTGGAGGTTGCGCTCCCGCACGCGAACGTCCATGTCCCACTGCGCCTTCGTCGTCGTCATTCTGTCTCCCATTGCCGCGCGACCGCAGGGTCGCGAATCCTGGCTGCTCGACCACCGACAAGCTGGATCCGCCGTTGACGCCGGTCAACTCGCGCCAGCGAGTCCGCTCCCGGGCCTGGACCCGGATGCCGCGCTTTTGCCACGAGCCGGGGAAAAGGGCAACCGGGCGGCCATCGCCGCGCGCCTTCGCTCCGCACATCGGACCGGCACGGCTTGGCTTCCACGCCGAGCTTCCCAGAAGCCGCCGAAGAACTCGCAAGCGCCGGGCTCGACCGACCCTCGTCGGGCCCTGTCCCTATCGCACACCGCCCGACCTGCGCTAGGCACGATCCATGACCGCCCTGCCTCCTGCCGGATCGCCTCGCACCCTGTTCGTCATCGACCTGTCCGGGTACGTGTTCCGCGCGTACCACGCCGTGGCTCCGCTCTCGAGTCCCTCGGGCGAGCCCACCCACGCCACCTTCGGCACGGTCAACATGCTCAACAAGTTGATCGACACGCAGAAGCCGGTGCTGCTGGCCGCTGCCATGGACTCCAAGGTGCCCTCGTTCCGCAAGGAAATCGACCCGCAGTACAAGGCCAACCGGCCGCCGCCCCCGGAAGACCTGTCCGTCCAGATGTCCCGCTGCCGCGACCTGGTCGAAGCCCACGGTATCGCCATCTGGCAGCAGGACGGCCTCGAAGCCGACGATCTCATCGCTTCGGGGGTCAAGCTCGCCCGCGCGCGCGGCCTGTCCGTGGTGGTCGTGAGCGCCGACAAGGACCTGATGCAGCTGGTGACCGACGACGTGGTGCTGTGGGACACGGCGCGAGACAAGGTCTACGGACCCGCGGAGGTGCAAGCGAAGTTCGGCGTGCCGCCGGCACAGCTTCGCGATCTGCTCGCGCTGACGGGCGACAGCTCGGACAACGTCAAGGGCGTGCCCTCGGTCGGCCCCAAGACCGCGGCCAAGCTGCTGCAGGACTTCGGCGACGTCGACCAACTGTTCGCGAACCTCGACAAGGTCGAGCGGGCCAAGCTGCGCGAGACGCTCGAATCGCACCGGGACGATGCGTACTTGTCCCGGCGCCTCGTGACGCTGCGCGACGACGTACCGATGGCGTTCGACGAGAAGGCGCTGACGTACGGCGGGCGCGCGGATCGGGATCGGCTCCTTTCGCTGTATGCGGCGCTGGGCTTCACGAGGCTTCACGAGGCGCTTCGGCAGCAGGCGCCACGCGCGAGCGCCCGAACGAGCTACTCGACCGTGGTCACGGAGGACGCATTGCGCGACGCGGTGCTGCGGTGTGCGCGGAGCAGCGGTTTCGGAATCGACACGGAGACCAATTCGACGGACGCCATGCGGGCGCGGCTCGTGGGGCTGTCGCTGAGCCCCGCGGAGGGTGAGGCGTACTACGTACCACTGGGGCACGACTACCTCGGTGTGCCCGCGCAGCTGTCGATCGATCGCGTGCGCGAGGAGCTGGCGCCGCTGCTGTCCGCGGAGGCTCCCGCGAAGTTCGGCCACAATCTGAAGTTCGACGAGATCGTCCTGCGGCGTCACGGCTTCCCGGCGTTTCGCGGGGTGGGCTCGGACACGATGATCGCGAGCTACCTGCTGGACCCCGAGGAAACGCACGGCTTGAAGGACCTGGCCAGGCGCGAGCTGGGCATCGCGATGACCACCTACCAGGACGTGGTGACCAAGACCAAAGGCGCCGAGCAGAGCTTCGCGTCGGTGGAGCTCGACAAGGCGTCTCCCTATGCGTGCACGGATGCGGACATGACGCTGCGGCTGGCGCGTCACCTGGCTGCGCGGATCGACGAGCGCGGGCTGCGCTCGCTGCACGACGACGTGGAGCTGCCGCTGAGCAGCGTGCTGATCGACATGGAGATGACGGGTGTGTTGGTCGACACGGGGCGGCTGGCGCAGCTGGGCCGCACGGTCGAGGCGCAGATGCTGGAGCTCGAGGCGCTCGCCAAGAAGCAGGCGGGCCGTGACTTCAACGTCAACTCGCCGCGTCAACTCGAGAGCATCTTGTTCGACGAGCTGAAGCTGCGAGTGGTCAAGCGCACCAAGACGTCGCGCAGCACGGACGCCTCGGTGCTGGAAGCGCTGGCCGACGAGCACGAGCTGGTGGGCACGATCCTGGAGCATCGGCAACTGTCCAAGCTCAAGGGCACGTACATCGACGCGTTGCCGCGGCTGGTGCACCCGCAGACCGGGCGCATCCACACGCAGTTCAACCAGACGGTGGCAGCGACCGGACGGCTGTCGTCGAGCGATCCGAACCTGCAGAACATCCCGGTGCGCACGGAGCTCGGCCGATCGATCCGGGAGGCGTTCATTGCGCCGGCCGGATGCCGCATCGTCAGCGCGGACTACTCTCAGATCGAGCTTCGCGTACTGGCACACCTGTCCAACGATCCGGGCCTGGTCGCAGCCTTCACCGAAGGCGACGACGTGCACCTGCGAACGGCGATGCAGCTGTTCGGCGTGGATCGCGGGCAGGTGACCGACGATCAACGGCGTCGGGCCAAGACGATCAACTTCGGAGTGATCTACGGAATGGGCGAGATGGCGCTGGCCAAGCGGCTGGGCATTTCGCGCGACGAGGCGGCAACGTTCATCGCAACGTACTTCGAGCGCTACCAGGGAGTGCGAGCGTTCATGGATCGGACGCTGCAGGAGGCGCGGCAGACGCAGATGGTGACGACGCTGCTGGGGCGGCCCCGGCACTTGCCGGATCTGCGGAGCCAGAACCCGCAGCTGCGCGCTCAGGCCGAGCGGATCGCGGGCAACACGCCGATCCAGGGCACGGCCGCGGATATCCTGAAGCTGGCGATGGTGGCCCTGCGCGAGCCGGTAGTGCCCGGAGCGCGCATGGTGTTGACGGTGCACGACGAGCTCGTTTTCGAGGTGCCCGAAGATCGCGTCGAGGAAGCGTCGAGCCGCATCCGCGAGGCAATGCAGGGCGTCATGAACCTGCGCGTGCCACTGATCGTCGACGTGGGCGTGGGAGCGAGCTGGGCCGAAGCGCACTGACCGGTGCCAGGCTGCGGGTTGCGCAACAGACACCGCGTCGCGTCGATGTCGGATGCGGTCAGGAAGGACGGGGTCCCGTGGCGCGTCGAGCCGGGCCCGGACGGCCGTCGCGGCCGAGGGAGGTGAGCGTGAGCACGCCTACCGGACAGGCTGGCGGCAATGCCACACCATGATCGAAAAGCCGTCGGTATCCAACGCGATTTTTCGCACGCGAGCTGGTTGCCCCGATGGCAGGGCCCGTCTCTCGACGCTAGTCTTGCACCATGCGCAAACTCATCTTCCGCTCAGCCGCCATCTCGCTCGCATTCTTGGGGGTCGCAGCATGCACGTCGGGTCACGAGCCGCCGCCGATGGATCTCATCGGCCAAACGTTCGACCCGATCGTGAACGGAACCATGGACACTTCGAACACGACCAACGATGCGGTCGTGCTCATCTATAACAACGCGCTTCAGGCCGAGTGCACCGGCACGGTCATCGCCAAGAACCTCGTGCTCACGGCGCGCCACTGCGTTTCCGGCACGGCGTCGTACGTGTCCTGCAACAACGGGGACGTGACGTCGAATCCTGGGGCGAACTCGATCTACATCTTCAAGGGCGTGTCGCCGGATCTGAACTCGGCCTCGCCCATTGCGCAGGGCAAGGCGATCTTCAACGACGGCAGCTCCAACCTGTGCGGTCACGACGTGTCGATCATCCAGACGAGCTGGGACATCATGAACATCACACCGATGAAGGTGCGCGTGTCGCATGCTCCGTCGGCCAACGAGAAGTTCAAGGCAGTGGGCTACGGCCTGACGAACCCCAACAACCAGAGCTCGTCGGGCACCCGGTACTATCGGAACAACGTGACGGTGCTCGGCCTGGCGCAAGGGACGAGCTGCCAGGGCGTGTACGACGGCTGCGATTTCATGGGGACCGAATCGATTTGCTCGGGCGACTCGGGCGGCCCTGCCATCTCCAGCCAAGGCGCGGTGATGGGCGTGACCTCGCGGGGCGCGGACTGCTACGCGGATGAGAACATCTGGACGCGCACCGACGTGTACAAGTGGCTGTTCGACAAGGCAGCCGCCGCCGCGGGCACGTCGTACACGGGAGAGGACGGCACGGTCTACGGAGCGGGCGGCAGCGGTGGCACGGGCGGCACGGGCGGCTCGGGTGGATCGACGGGCGGCTCGGGTGGATCGACGGGCGGCTCGGGTGGATCGACGGGCGGCTCGGGTGGATCGACGGGCGGCTCGGGTGGATCGACGGGCGGCTCGGGTGGATCGACGGGCGGCTCGGGTGGATCGACCGGAGGAGCCGGCGGCGCGATGGGCGGCTCGGGAGGCGGGACCGCGGGCGCCGGCGGCGCGGCTGGCTCGCCCGGTGCGGAGGCGGGACTTGCGTGCGGGCCGAACAACAGTTGCGCTGCCGGGATGGCGTGCGTGTCGGACTTCGACACGACGTACTGCGCGCCGGCGTGCGGGCAGAACAACTCATGCCCGGCCGGCTGGGAATGCGCGACACAGTACGGCTACTGCTTCAAGGCCAAGAGCTGCACGGGGCCGCAGGACTGTGCGATCGGCACGGTGTGCGCGGCGGATCCTTCGGGCAACTACTGCACGCCCATATGTGACCCGAACAACCCGGTGTGCCCCAGCGATTCGACCTGCTCGTCGCAGTGGAGTGCGTGCTTCCGCAACGCCGGCTCCCAAGCCGCCGACCAGTCGAGCACGTCCAGCGGCTGCGCGCTTGCGGCTGGAGGAAGCGGGCGCGGCGCGTCGAATGCTTGGTGGCTGCCTGCGCTGGGACTCGGCGCGGCGCTGCTCATGCGCCGCCGGCGCGGATAGGTCCCCCACCCTTCCAATCGCTTCCTGTTCAACGCATCGGGCCGCTGGTGGCGGCCATCTTGAGCATCATGTCGAGCGCTGACTCGAGGTCCTCGCGCGAGGGCTGGACGGGCAACTGCGCGAGCTGCGACTTGAGCTCGATGAGCTTGGCGCCGAAGCGGCGGTAGTGCTCAAGCAAGCATTCGGTGGGCGCATCGGTCGTCCAGCGCGCGACGATCTCGCGAAGCTCCTCGAGGTCACTGTCCGCGAGAAGCTGAGCCATCTGCGACGCCATCGGATCGATCATGCGCCGGAACATAGCGCGCGCGGCGCGGCAGGGTAAGCCGAGGAACGCTCGCCGGGGCACGGCGGATCGGGCTTTGACGTCCGCGGCGCGACGTTGCATGGCAAGGACGTGCGAAACGTCATCTCCTGGTTCATCGCAGCGGGGCTAGCCGCAGCAGCGCTCGCCTCGACCGGTTGCCGGCACGCTTCCAAGGCAGGTGCCGCCGATGGGGGCTCGGCCGAGAGCGTGCGTGCCTCGAGCACGTCGGTCCTGTCGGCGGCGCAGGACGAGGATCGTGCGCCGCCCACGCAGCGCCCACCGAAGAAGGCGCTGGGAGCGTTGCAGACGGTGAAGATCGAGGCAGGCACGTTGATCGCGGGCAGCACGCCGGGGGACGTCGGCCGGGATCCCGGGCTCGAGCCAGCGCTTGCGAAGGTCGAGCTCGGGACGTACTCGATCGATCGGCTGCCCTACCCCAACGATCCGTCGCAGCCTGCGCGCACGGGTGTGACGCGCGATCAAGCGCAAGCGTTGTGTGCGGAGCGAGGCGAGCGGCTGTGCACGGAAGCGGAGTGGGAGCGCGCGTGCAAGGGACCGGACAACGACACGTACCCGACCGGCTCGGGCTGGGACCCCGCCTGCGAGCAGCACCCGAACGCGTGCGCGAGCGGCTATGACGTCGTGGCGATGGGCGCGGCGCTTCGGGAATGGACGTCGAGCAGCGTGCGAGGCGCCGACGATCAGGAGCGCACGCTGGCCGTGCTCAGGGGAGCGCGCCCCAAGTCGGCGGATGTCGATCATCGCTGCGCTCGTCGGGAGCCGGCGGACCCGGGCGCGCAGGGAGGCGACATCGGGTTCCGTTGCTGCGGCGGAGCGCCCAATGCGGCAGTGCTCGAGCGGCCCAAGCCGCTGGAGGCATTTCGCAAGGTACAGCTCGACGCCACGCAAGTGACGGACATGATCAAGACGATTCCGCAGCTGGCGTCGCTGGGAGACATCAGCTTCTTCAAGGAGCCGGACGACATCAAGACGGTGACGGATCGGGGGGACGCGGGCAAGGGCGGGGCGATCATGACGACGGGCCCGTTGATGTGGAGTCCGGAGCTGGGCGAGGAGCTGCTGGTGATCGCGGGGCGCGGCTCTTCGGGGTCGTCGTTCGTGGCGGCGTTCTACAAGCTGCCCGACGATCGCTACCGGATCGCATCGAGCTTCGTGCTCGAGCAGAACGCGGGACCGATCGTGCTGGCGTACAACGGATGGGTGCACAACCGCATCACGTGGAGCACGTGCTGGGGCTGCCTGGGCGAGGAAGGCGCGGTGATCTACCGGAAGAATCGCCGCGTGGTCATCGAGCAGCTCTGAGCGATCGTCACGACGGAGCCGGCGTCGACAGGTACTCGCGGTAGTGCTCGAGGTAGCGGGCCATGCGCTCGATGGCGTCGCGCAGCTCCGAGGGCTGCAACGACTCGGTGGGCAGCTCGGCGGTGAGCGCCACATCGCCGTCTTCGTCGTAACCGAACTTGGCGAGGCGCAGGTCGCGGTTCACGGCCAGCAGGCGGCGGGACATGTCTTTGGGGACGTGGGCGCCTGGCGCGAGCACGGGGACGATGGCGAGCAGGAGCCAGTGATCGGTCAACCGAAGGAAGAAGTTGGGCGGGTCAGCCGGGCGTCGATAGACCTGCAGGGTGGTGTGGTCGATGGTTTCGTGCTGCCAGCCGCAGGTCGCGAGCCATGACGTGACGGTGTTCATCTCCATAGGGGAACCTTTGCCGCACGCGGGCACGCGCGCGGATCGGCAGGCAACCATGCACGCCGGACGCTCGGAGGAGAGGACACGTCGACAGCTAGCCGTGCACGCACGGCCCAGGGGTCAACCTTCGTCCGAGTCCTTGTCGTCGTCGGAGACGTCATTGACGCTCGGCAGCTTCTTGAGCTCGGGGCGCGCGATCTTCCACGCGCGTTGCACGATCCAGGACAGGGATCGATCGAGCCGGGCTGCTTCTTCCTTGATCTCGGTCAGCATGGACTCCGGGAAGTACAGGCTCTGCTTGCGCTTGTCGGTCTTCACGGGCTCATTGGCCACCTTGGTGACGTTGTCTTTGTCTCCCATCGCCTCGGGGACCTCCATCGCACATGTCGGGCTCACCGCCACATTGACGGCGAGACAACGTACCGCTGCGGGGGCCGAAGATCAAAGGGCCCGTGCATCCGACGGCGTTTCGCGTAGTCTGTCGCCATGTTTCGGCCCTTTTCGGCGCGCAACCCAGCCCAATCGCGACTCCGCTGGCCCCTGCTGCTACCGGTGCTCCTGGTCGTCGGCATCAGCCTGATCGCCGTGCGATCCCGGGCGCGGCCTGCCAACAGCAGCCCGTACGCGGCGGTCTCGCAACTGGCTCGGGTGCTCGTGCTCATCGAGAACCACTACGTGGAGCCCGTCGATCGGCAACGGCTGCTCGAAGGCGCGATCAAGGGAATGGTCGCCGAGCTCGATCCGCACTCGGCCTACCTGCCGCCCGCCGAATTCCGAGAGTTCCAGGACGAGACCGAGGGCTCGTTCGTGGGCGTCGGCGTCGAGGTAGACGCGCGAGAGGACGCCATCACCGTGATCGCGCCGATCGAGGGCTCCCCGGCCGAGCGGGCGGGCGTGCGCCCGGGAGATCGGATCATCGCGATCGACGGCTGGCCGACGCACGGGCAGACGCTCGAGCGGGTGGTGCGCAAGATGCGTGGCGCGCCGGGCACCACGGTCAAGGTGACGCTGCAGCGGCCGAAGGTGGAGCATGCGTTCGACGTGGTGCTGACGCGCGCGACGGTCCACGTGCAGAGCGTGACGGCGCGGCGTCTGGAGGGCGACGTGGGGTACGTGCGGATCAAGCAATTCCAGCGCGGGACGCACGACGAGTTTCTCCAGGCGGTGGGCGAGCTGCGGGCGGCGAGCGACAAGCCGCTGGGCGGGGTGGTGCTCGACATGAGGACCAACCCGGGCGGGCTGGTGGACGAGGCAGCCGCGGTGGCCGACGAGCTGCTGGACCGGGGAACGATCTACACGACGCGTGCACGCGGACGCGTGCTCGAGGAAGTGCGGGCGCATGCGGGCGGAGCGCTCTCGACGCAGCCGATGGCGGTGCTGGTCAACGAGTACACCGCGAGCGCGGCGGAGCTGGTCGCCGGCGCGCTGCAGGACCACCGTCGTGCGGTGGTGGTCGGCGCCACCACGTTCGGCAAGGGGTCGGTGCAGAGCATCGTGGAGCTTCCCGACGGGGCGGGGCTGAAGCTGACGACGATGTTGTACTTCACGCCGAACGGCCGCTCGATCCAGGCTGAAGGCATCGTGCCCGACGTGCAGATCGGATCGATCGCGGCGGCCAATGGGGGGATTCCGGTCGTGCGCGAGCGCGACATCGAGGGTCACCTGCCCGCGCCCGAAAGCGCGGACGGGGGCACGGGGCCCGGCCCGGCCGAGCAAGCCGATGCGGGAAGCCCCACGCCCACGGACGCGATCATCGAGCGCGAGGTTCCGCGCGACCCGACCAAGGGCAACGACCTGGTGCTGTCGGTCGGCTACCAGCTCGTCAGGAGCGTACTGACGGGTGCGAAGCAGGGTGCGCGATCGGCGAAGTGATCAGCCGGTGGGTTCAGCGCGACGGCGTGCGGCTGCAAGCCACGCGACCGGCGGCGATCCCGCTGAGCGCGGCACCGAGCGCGCCCACGTGTCGCGCTGACGCGGCCTGTCCTGCAACCAGCAGTCGGGAAAGCTCACGTCCCGCGTCGTCGAGGCACACCTGGGCGCGGTGCACGAACGACGCGGTGTCGAGCGGCCAGGGCTGAGCGGCAAGCGCTGGCCAAGCGAAGCGTTCCAGCTCCGCACCAAACATCGACGCGAGCAGACGCACGGGGCGGCCCTCGAATGCGACGGCAGCGGGCGATGCGAAGCTTGCGTTCACCGGGACGCGCAACGAGCCGGGGATCTCTCCCGCTGGGTCGGCCTCGGACGGGTCGTAGGACAAGCCGCCAGCGGCGATGCCACCGCAGGCGATCACCGCCATGTCCGCGGTGATGTCCTCCGAGCCGGCACACCGGACGACGACGTCCCGATCGCGCATCGACAGGCCGGTTACACGGTCCGTCCGCACCGAGACGCCGGCCTTGGACATCAAGCGGTCGCGCGCGCAGACGAATCGCCATCCCGCCGACGAGGCGAGCAACGAGAGCGCTTCGCCCACGGGCCGTCGCAGCTCAGCCGAGACCGCGGAGGCGGCGTCGGTGTCGACACCGAGCCAGGGACCGGTGAGCACGGCGTCGAAGCCCGCGAGACGATCGCGCAGCAAGCGCGCAACACGCGACTGCCTGGCCGGATCGTCGAAGGCCGCGGCCAGCTCCGCATCGCACAGGAATCGTTCGTGGTCGTGCTCGAGCAAGTCGACGGAGATCGGCTCGAAGCGCAGATCGTGCTGGATGCACCACGGATCGCTTCGCCAGGCCGCGGCGAGCATATCCGCGTTCCAGTCCGCGCGGGCTGTGCGCAGCACGGCGACGCGCGCATCGCGCATCGAGTGCAGATCGAGCACGGCGCGGTCGCGGCCACGTGCGGTTCGCACGATGCCCCACGCGCTGGCAACGCGGGCGTCTCGTTCGCCGACCTTCCAGATCCCGAGCGCGTCGCAGAACGCCGCGAGCTGGGGATCGGCGGGTTGCGGGGTTTGCGAGTCGGTCTCCCAGGTCTCGATGTCGAACGCGCCGGACAGCAAGCGGGATGCGCCGTCGAGCTCGCCGATCAGGACGACCTGCGCACCCGCGAGGGACGCGGACCAAGCCGCAGCGGTGCCCGCGACACCCGAGCCGATGACGGCGACGGACGGGGCGCGCATCAGTCGTCCTCCACAGGGCGCAAGCCGAGCTGGGTGCGCAGGACGGCGAGCGAGATCGCTTCCTGCCTAGCCTGGGCGTTGCCGAGGCCGACCGCGCGAGCGCGCGCCTGCCGCTTCAAGAACGACATGGCCTGGGCGAGCCCTTGCCGGGGCGACATGCGCAGCTCGTCAGCGAGGATGAGGCCGGCCCGCGCGACGCAGCGAAGCCCGCCGCAGGGGCCGAGCCCGAGCCGGGTGCGCCGCACGAGATCACCGACGGTGCGCACGAACTCCTTGCGGATGACGTAGCGGATCTCGGCTTCGGTGACGGCTTCGCACGTGCACACGATGTCGCCGCCTCGCGGCAGCGCGCGCATGAGCTCGCGAATCTCGAGCGCGCGCGTTCCATGCCGGTAGACGAGGCGGCGGGCCGCCACCAGATCGATCCCGGCGTCCGACGCGAGGGTGTCGACGTCAAGCGTGCGATCGCCTCCGGGAAGCGGATGCGCATGGGTGGTGCACGGCTTGTCGGAGCCGAGGCGCGTGGCCACGATGTCGGACATCTGCTCGGCGAAGATGCGGTAGCTCGCAAGCTTGCCGCCGATCATCGAGTACAGGCCGTCCGCGCCGTGCGAAGCATGATCGATGATCTCGTGCTCGCGCGAGAGCTTGTCGGGCACGGGCCCGTACGAGTAGAGCGTGGGGCGAACGCCGGCGAACGTTCCGATGATGCGCGCCTGGCGGAGCGACGGCATCATCTTCGCCAGCCCTTGCACCAGGTAGCGAACCTCGTCGCTCGTGGCCTTGACGTCGTCCAGATCGCCGTAGAAGTCCGTGTCGGTGGTGCCCAGCACGGTGACGTTTTCCCAGGGCTCGAGGAACACCTGGCGGCCGTCGATGGAGTACGTGGCGATCGCGTAGTTCGACAAGCGGCGGTCGAAGACGACATGGATGCCCTTGCCCGGGCGCACTCGGGCGCGGCTGGGGTCGAGCCCTGCGAGGCCGGCGGTGATGGGCGCCCAGGCTCCGGACGCGTTGACCACGACCCGCGCGCGCGTCTGTCCGGTTCGTCCGGTGAGCAGGTCGCGCCAGGCCACGCCGCGCACCGCGCCGGTGTCGTCGCGCAGCACTTGCTCGACCGTGGTGTGCACGCTGATGCGGGCGCCGTGCTCGTGGGCGTCGAGCGCGTTGGCTGCACACAACCGGGCGCCATCGATGCCCCACTCGTCGAAGGTGACGGCGCCCGAGATGTCGGCGGTGAGGCCGGGCTCGAGGGTGCGCACCTCATCGGGCGTAAGGCGCGTGTGGGGCTTGCCGCGCTTGAAAGGCTGGAAGCGATCGTAGGTGCCGAAGAACGCGTCGACGAGCTCCATCAAGATCGTGGAACCCAGGGCGCGATCGACCGGCACGAGGAACGGGATGCGGAACAGCAGATGCGGCGCGATGCGCTGGATGTAGCCCGAGTCCACGCACGACAGGCGCGTGACCTTGGGGTTGGACGTCAGGTAGCGCACGCCGCCATGGATCATGCCGCTGGAGTTGCCGCTGGCGCCGAAGGCGAGGTCATTGCGCTCGAAGAGCGCGACGCTCGAGCCGCGAAGGGAGCAATCGCGGGCCACGCCGGTGCCGTTGACGCCGCCGCCCACGACGACGACATCGACTTCGGGATCGCGCGAGGAGGAGATGGTCACGGCGTCACCCGCGGAGCGAGGCGAGGAGAACGTGTGGCGTCATAGCCGAGTTGGGAGCGGCGGACGAGCCACGTGGGGTCAGAAGCGATAGGTGGCACCGGCGGAGACGACATTGAGCACGGAGCTGTTGGAGCCGCCGTTGATCGTCTGGGCGGTGCGGAACGGGCTCGAGCCGCCGCAATCGGCCATGCCGCAGAGCGCGTAGGTGGCGCCCTGGCCGTGGTTGTCGAGGCCCTTATAGAAGACGTGACCGTAGGCGGCCAGCAGGTCGAGCGAGCCGAAGCGCACCGTCAAGCCGGCATCGAGGCCGAACATCTGCGAGGGCACGTAGTCCAGGTGCAGGTACTTGGGATCCTGGGCCTCGCTCTGGAAAGACCCGCCCGCGCGCACGGACAGCTTGTCGGCAACGACCACGTAGTCGCCGCCCAGGCGCACGCCGAAAGAGTCCTTCCAATGGTGGGGAATGCTGGCGTCGGGCGGCAACGTCGCGGCGCCCTGCAGGCCAGGGATGTTGACCGCGATGCCCGACGGGAAGTGAACGCTCAGATCCTTGAAGTGCGAGTTGTTGGCCCAGGTGACGTCGAGCTCGACATCGAACAGGTCGCTGGCGATCGGATCGCGCACGTTCGTGTCAATCGCGGCGCCGTCGCGGGGCATGTGGAACCGGGCGCCGATGCGCGCCTGCATGGGCCAGGGCGCGACCATGCTGGCCCTGTCGCCGCCGATCTCGGTTCTGGCCTGCTGCGCCGGACTCTCCAACGCGCCGGAGGGCTGGTAGACCGGTCCGGTCACCACGGCGTCGCCCTTCGCCTTGATGTCGTCGGACCACTGATACCAAGCGCCGACATCGATCGTTTCGCTGGCCTGGTACAAGGCGCCGAGCGTGAAGCCAGGCACGAACCAGTCGTGTACGTCGAGGTCGGCGCGGAAGTCGTCCTCGAATCCGTCGACGGGCTGGTTGTTGTAGAGGTTGTCGGTGGTGAGACCGCCGGAGGAGATGGCGGAGAACTTGAGCTTGGCGATGCCCCAGATGAGCGAGGCTCCGAGGCTGAGCTTGGGGGTGACCTGATAGCCGATGGATATTTGCGGCCAGAAGAAGAGCAGGTTGTCGGAGGCGAGCAGATAGCGGCCCGGAGACGGCCCATCGGACGCCCTACCGACGCCAGAACGGTCGAGGGCGAGCAACGGGTAGTCGAACTTGCCGCGGGTGCTGGGGCCGATGACGGCAAGACCGAGCGCGAGGTCGTGGTTGACGCGATAGACGCCGGCGATCTGCGGGTTGGGGAAGGGCGTACCGCTGTCGGAGTTGCAGACCTGGTCGGCGTAGGTCCAGGCGCCACCGGTGCTGAAGTGCTGGAGATTGCCGTTGGGGTCGGTGCGCTTGAAGCAGTTCTTCTGCCAGATGAAGCTGGAGCTGAGCGTCAGACCGGAGCGCTGCGTGGCGATCGCGGCGGGGTTGAAGTAGGCGGCGAGAGGATCGGAGGCTCGTGCGACCCAAGCGCCTCCGCGCCCGAGCTGCTCGGGGCCGTTGTCGGGGAACTCGAAGCCCGTGCCCGCGGAGGCGTCGCGTGCGATGGCCAGAGTGGAGACGATCGAGACGGCGCAGACGAGAGCAGCACGAGTTGTCGGACGGCGCATTGATTTCTCCCCCCCGCGGGGCACTACGACGAGAGACGGATGCGGTGGCGTTGACGACAGCTATTCGCGAATGGGGCTGGCCTTGAGCGCGGCGCGCCCATCCTTGACGTATACGCTGAACTTGACCTTCTTGCAGCCGGTCTTGGAGATCAGCTGCTCGCGGTTCTTGCGCAGGGTGCCCTGGAACTTTTCGAAGGTCAGGCCGGCCGTGGGCTCGCCGCACTGCTTCTTGGTGCGCAGGAACTCCTCGTAGATGTTGTGCCACTCGGAGATCTCGTCGGCCTCCTTCATGGCCGCATGGGCGCCGGTCGCGCTGGCTTCGAGGATCTCGGGAGGGATGGCGGACACGACCGTGGCGTCTTCCTCGTCGCGGGGTTGGTCCGTGGCCGGGGACGGCGCAGGCGGAGCGGCGGGCTCCTTGGCTGCAACGGCTGGCTCCTTGGCCGCGACGGCGGCGTCGGGCTTGGGCGGCGGCAGCTTGATATCCTTGGGAGGTGGCGGCTGCACGCCGGCGGACTGGCGCGGCGGCGGGGGCTGCACACCACTGGGCTTGGGCGCAGGCGGTTGAATGATGTTCGGCTTGGAGACGGGCGCCGGGCCAGGGGACGAAGGCGTGGGGGGCGGGGCAGCGCCGGGCTCCATCGGGAACGAGAAGGCGCTCATCTCGGGGGCCGCGGGGATCGGCCCGAGCACCGACTCCAGATCGGCCGCCTTGCGAGGCACGCCGCCCTTGGCCGCGACCTTGTCGGTGCCGTCGTTCAGGTCACTGGCGATCTTGCGGTACACGCCGCGGAACTTGGAGACCTGCAGCATGTCGGTCTCGCCCTTTGCCATGCGCTCGGCTTCCACGCGCAGGGTGCGCAACGGCCGCGTGTGCTCGAAGATGGTGAAGATCAGACCGAGGCCTGCGGCGAGGATAAACAGCGGCGCGAGCAGGTACCAGGGGGCGTTCTTCTTGTCCCCGGCGTCGGCCATCTGGAGCAAGTCCAAGGGAGTGCCAGCCTTGCTGGCCGTGCGTCCGACCACGTAGCCCGCACCGAGGTCCCAGGCTTCGCCGGCAATCTTGGCGTAGATGACGCCAACGTCGCCCATGAGGATCTTGGGCTGGGAGTAGCCCTTCTGCTCGTAGTCCTTGTCCTTGGCGAGGCTGCCGATGTCCGAGACGACAGTATCGAGCTTGGTGGGGTCGAAGCCTTCGGGAGCGGCCTTGGCCTTGACGTTGCCGCCGGCGAAGAAGGCGATCGCTGCGCCGGAGCGCTTGGAGATCTGCCGGACGTAGCTGGTGTCGACGATGCGAGCGCCGACCACGGCGCCGGCGGGCATCTGCGAGGTGTCGACCTCGACCGGACGCGCGACGATGAGGTAGATGCGATCGTCGAGCACCCAAGCATCGTCGCGAACCCAGCCGTGCAGGGCGTCGGCGACGACGGGGTAGCCGCCGAGCTCGAAGTCGGGGTTGCCGCTGGCCTGGTCGAAGCCGACCTGGCCGATGACGCGCCCGTACTGATCGACCGCGAACAACGCGCTGAACGTGTCCTTGGGCATCTCGTCGTTGAGCTTGCGGAGCGCGTCGCGCACCTTGGAGCGCGCCTCCTCGGGGACCTTGTTCTGCGAGCTGCTGGCCTTGGCGAGCTGGGTTCGCAGGGTCTCGTCGAGCACGGCCTTGAGCAGCAAGCTCGAGCGGCGGCGCGCGTCGTCGTTCAGATACCAGCTGACGACCTGCTTGTCGGCCGCGAGCGCCTGATCCATGGCGGTGCCGCTGGCGCGGTTGTAGACCGACGTCGCCAGGTACAGACCGCCGACCGCAGCCGTGAGCGCAAGAGCGAGGATGAGGTACCAGAATCGCGAGAGGAGCATCTGCACTCCCTATCTTTTCGGTCGTTGGACTACTTCTTCTCGGGCTTTTTGTCGTCGGCAGGCTTCTTGGCTTCCGCGACGTCGATCGGCTCCTTGGTGAGGTCCACGTCCTTGGTGCCGACGGAGACCTCGCGAGGCTTGCCGATGGGCTTGCCAGCGAAGTAGGCCTGGAGCGTGTAGTCCCCGGGCTCGAGCGTGAGGAAGAACGCGCCGGTGCGATCGGGATAGCCGATGGAGGCGACGCCGGGCTTGACCACGACCCAGGAGCGGAGGCTGGGGGCGAGCTCGTCGCGCAGCTCGTAGGTGCCGGGACCGGGCGCGGTCCAGTCGCGCTCCGCGGCGATGCCCATCTCGCTGGGCAGCAGGGACGGCTCGCCCACGGCGTAGATCTTGTGCTTGAACGGGTCGCCGTTGCGAAAGCGAAGGCGCGTGCCCGGGGCGACCACGATCGTGACGGGCGTGGTGCGTCCGCCGCCGATGGTGATAAGCGTGGGAACCGACGGCGGGGGAACGTCGCCTTTCTTGATGCCGGCGATGCACAGCTCCTTGGGGGCGAGCCCGAAGAGGGTGCGGAACTCGGCCCGGACGGTGGGCGACGGCTCACGCCACGTGTAGTGGTTGGACTCGGGCCTGGCGGCCTCTTCCCAGACCGGGTTGACCAGCTGGTTGTGGCCCTTGACCTGGCCCTTGACCGTGGCGGCCAATGCCAGCCCCGGCACCAGCAGCACCGCGAACCAGGGGACCGCGGTGCGAAGCCAGGATCGGAGCGTGCCTGAGTGTTTGGGAGCGTGGAGGCGAACGACTTTGAATTCAGTCATGGCACTCGGTGCGGACGGTAGTTGGCGACAAGCCTAGAGGCAACGATTCAGTGCGGCACAACGCGGCGCGCCGCGTCGGAGTTGCAGCGTGCCGGCACACGTGGCCGGACGGAGCAAATCGAAGGGTGATGATACTCCGTAACCGGCGAGAAGTGTGTGGCCGGATCGCGGTCGGCGGGGAGTGACGAGAATTCGAGGTGTCCGTCTGGGGGGGAAGGCACCGGCACGAGCGCGAGCACGAGCACGAGCACGAGCACGAGCACGAGCACGAGCACGAGCACGAGCACGAGCACGAGCACGAGCACGAGCACGAGCACGAGCACGAGCACGAGCACGAGCACGGAGGGGACGCGCGGGATACAAGGCTCCTTACCGCGAGAGCCGCTGACGAGAACGCAGAACCCCTAGCTGCACGCTAGGTGGGGAACAGGTCGCCGCTTTAGGCCTCCCGGTGAAGAAGATCCGGGCCAGCACACCACGTCGAGGTTCGTTCCCCGGACACGACGCATGTTCGGGATTCGTATGGTCCGCCTGGCGAGCTCCGCAGAGGGAGCGTTAGGAGGCTACCACCGGGCAGGTCGCGGTCAATGCCAGATGCGCGGCAGCCATGCGACCTCACGGCGACGAGGCGGACGAAACGACCACGCGTGACTCGGCCGCGGCCAGCACGGCGTCCACGGCAAACGGCAGAGCATGCGTGCGGTCGTGGCGCCAGTACTCGGTCTGGTCCGCAAAGTGCGGGCTCGATGGATCGGCGACCTGCCCGCCCGCGATGACCGCGTTGGCTACCGGGCCACCCGGCGTCATGTCCACAACCAGACGAAGCGCCGCACCGAGGTCCGCATGGAACACCGACGCCTCGTCGGCCGGCGCCGTCAGCTCGTAGGGCGCCGCGTCCACGGCGAACAGATCGCCGGGCCGGGGAAACCCGTCCGGAAGAGCCTCGTCGTTGGATGCCGGAATGCCGAAGCTGCCCAGCGCGGGCACCAGCGCTCGCAATCGCACGGTGTGCAGCTTGCCCCAGCGCCAGTCGTCGCGGTTCGTACCGAGCTGCGCACCGAGCCAATCGATGGCGTCGAGCATCGAGGTCACCATCAGCTCGTCGCGCGTCTCGGGCGCGGGCGTGCTCAGGTCGTCCCACAAGACGCTGTCGCGAAGGTTCGCGTCATACGACGCGAGCTCCGTCGGGTCGGTCTCGAGCAGATGCAGCAGCGAGCGCACGAGCAGTGACTCGGGCAGGTTGGGCACGAGACCGATCCGAGCAGCCTCGTCGCCCAGCGCACGCTGCGCGAACCGCATGAGCCACGCGTTGAACAGCAACGTAGCGCGAGCACCCGTTGCATCGATCACGTCCGCGGAGGGCTGCGCGTCGGCGAGCCTCACACCCGCCGAGGCCCGATAGCTGGCGACCGCGGACCAGTCGTCCATGAGCTGCGCGATCTGGTCGATCGATGCGGCGGCGAAGCGATCCGAGGTGGCGACCGCCGTGAGGTTCGGATACGTGCCAGGGTGCGCGCTCTCGTCGAGCGCACGTCGAAGCGCGTCGACCAGGTGCGGGGCGATGCGCGCGCCGAGCGCCGAGCGCACGTCGGCCTGGATGCCCGACAGATCGTCGAGGGACAGCAGCTTGCCAGGCTGACGGAGCAGCTCGCGGATGCGATCGAGCCGGAACCCCGGATCGAACGAGCAGCCGAGATACAGGCGGGATCCACCCGGGAGGCGGTCGTTCGACGGGTCGTTGTCGAGCGAGCCTCCGACCGGATCGGCGTTGGCCGTGGCGACGAAGCCCTCGATCGGGTCCTCGGCGAGCGGCAGCGCGGAGTCGTCGAGCACGCCTTGCCACTCGGTGGAGCCGTCGCCGGGCAGCACGCGGCAAGGAAGCAGGCCGGTTGCGCTCGACGCGTTCCACGCGAACGCGCGATCGTCGCGAACCGGCACGCGCGCGTGCGCCGAGTACAGGATGTGACCGCCGCGATCTGCGAACACGTAGGCGAGGCCGTTGGTCTCGACGCGCTTGGTGGCGGCGCGGGCATCGTCGACGCCCACGGCACGCAGCAAGGCGATCGAACCCTCGAAGTCGGTGGATGCGGTTGCACCGGTCCAGCGCAAGGACACGGTGTCGGTGGACGCGTCGGGCGGCACGACCTGGTGGCCCTCGATGTGCGGCAACACCGGCCCGTGATGGGGAACCACCAGCACGTCGAAGTCGAGCGGCGCGCTGCCCTTGATCGCGATCGATTCCGAGACGTGCGTGAAGGGCACGTCGGCGCCGAGATAGCGCACGCCGGATGCGTCGGCCGTGAGCGTCTCGCGATACAGATCGGTGGTGTCGAAGTACGAAGCGGCGGCGCCCCACGCCAGGCTCGCGTTGAAGCCGTAGGCGATGCCCGGCACGCCGGCCATGGCCGCGCCGGCCGCGTGGATGTCGCGCGGGTCCGGGCCGTTGGCTCCCGCCAAGACCTCGAGGTGCACGAGCCACGGTGCCGCGGGCGAGGTCAGCGCGAAGTGCGGATCGCACGCGAGCATGGCGTCGCCCGTGGCCGAGAGCGACGGCGCCACGGCCCAAGCGTTGGAGCCGACCTGTCCGAAGCGGCCGACGCGCGACAGGGCATCGCGCAAGGCGCGCGCGGTTGCTGCGAGCCGGGCCGGGTGAGACGCAGCGTGCGCGGCGGCGGCGGGCAAGTCCGCGGACGGCGCGATCACGGTGGCGGCGTCGGGCGGAGCGAAGCGCAGAAGGTCCGGGAGAACGTTGGCGCGCGCGGCGAGCGACGGGTCCGATGAGCCGAGCGGGAAGGCCGCGGGCACGCCGTCGATCAGCGTCTCGGTGGCGAGCTCCTGGTCGATGGGCAGCGAAACCGCGGCCGCGTCGAGAGCCGCGATCGCCAGCGAGTCGGTGCCGGACCACGGCGAGAAGTCGGACGGCGCGAGGCCCGAAACGCCCTGGGGAAGCGCGGCGACGCCGCCGCGGATGCTCGCGAAGTACTGCGAGACGCCGTCGGCGAACGCGTCGAGCAGCAGGCGCGGCTCGCCCCGGGGAGCGAGCGCCGCGTACGACGCCGCTGACGCGCGGTCCAGGCCCAGGGCGCGCATCGCGATGTCCTGATCGATGGTCGACGGGTCATCGCCGAACACCTCGGCGAGCCGTCCGAGGGCGGTGCGCCGAAGCACCTCGAGCTGGACCGCGCGGTCGCGCGCCATGGCCCAGCCCTGCGCGCGGAACGCGTCGGCGGGCGTGCTCGCGTAGATGTGCACGACGCCCAGACTGTCGCGCACGATGTCGACCGGAGCGCCCAGACCGTTCAGACGGACGTGCTCGTCGACCGTCAAGCGGTTGCCGAGCGGACCGCGGGACGAGTCGTTCCCGGCGGCGGACTGATCGGCGGGGACGATCTTTCCGTTGGACGTGCCGCAGGCGGCAGGAGCGGCGAGCGCGGCGAGCAGGGCGATCGCGGGGAGGAATCGACGGAAGCGCACGGGTCGACGCTACACAGGTTGGAAGCGGCGGGAAAGCCGGAGTGGAGCGGCGGGGCGGGCGGGGGATGCCGGAAAGTGGGCCTCCGGGCCGCACGCGTGCGAGGTTGCCCGCCATGACGATGTCGGATGCGGCAGGACGACCCGGCACGGAAGCCCGAGAGGGCGTCCGGTTCCTGGACACGACCGCCCGCATGCGGCTGCAGAGCGCGGTGGAGGCGGCCGGGTGGCTGCTGGCCGCGCCGCGTCGCCTGGAGGCGACGGCGCGTGGGCAGCTTCGCGAGCGTATCGAAGAGGCTATCGAAGCGGGCCTGGAGCGTCGCGGCGCGCCAGCGTCGGGGCTGGGCGTGGCGGCCGACGCCGACATGCTGTTGAGCGACCAACTGTACCGGGCGCGCCTGGTGGGCATCAACGGCATCATCGTTGCGCTCGAATCGCTGGCCGGGCTGGTGGGCGCCTCGGGCGCGCTGTGCGACGACGACAGCGCGACCTTGCGGTTCTATGGATCGGCGGGACGGGAGCGGGCCGTGGGGCTGTGGCTGTCGCCCGCGGACACGGCGATTCCCGCGTATGGTCCACCGGTGCCGCTGCGGCTTCTGATCGGGTCCGCGACGGCCGAGGCGGCGGGCACGGCGGCGGCGGTACAGCGGCTGCGGGAGCGAGCGGAGGACAAGAAGGCGCACCCGGAGCAGGAGGCGACCCCGATCCAGGGCTGGCGCGAGTGGGTGCGCTCGCTCGAGAGCGCGCAGGGTCCCAAGCCGCTGGCCACGATCGAGAAGCTGTTCGTGGAGGCGTTCGCGCCGCTGGCCGACGCGGCCGCACGCCGGGAGACCGACGATCACGCCCGTCAGGTGCTCGACCAGTTCCGCACCGGCTTCGAGAAGAGCTACACGGACGCATTCGGGGCGTCGAAGGTCACGCGCAAGCGTCCGACGATGGTGCTGGACGTGCCGCAATTGTCGAGTCGGATCGCGCGGCTGCACGGAGCGCGGGCGACAGCGCTGCTGCTGGTCGACGGCATGCGGTGGGACGTCGGGCTGCACGTGCAGCGTATTTTGGGGGAGCAACTGTCAGGGCGCGCCGTGCTGGCCGAGCGGCTGGTGTTGTGGGCGGGGTTGCCGTCGACGACGCCGATGCAATTGCGGCTGCTCGGGCGCGGGCCGCAAGGGCTGAGCGAGGTCGTTGCCGATTCGGAGATGCGCGAGAAGGATATCGTGGTACCGCGTGGGCGCACGGCGTCGGTGATGCGGCGCATGAGGCTGGCGGGGCGAGACTTCCACAAGCTGGATGTGATTCCCTCGTTGCTGGCCGAGCCGGGGCCGCCGGAGGTGGCGCGTATCGAAGCGCTTGGCGAAGCGGTAGCGGCGCCGATTGCGAGGTTTGCGGCGGGGCTGGAGACGCGGACGCTGCTGTTCGTGTTTGGGGACCACGGGTTCGTGCTGTCGGCGAGCGAGAGCGGGACCGGGCCGGGGGAAGAAGGCGGGGCGTATCCGGAGCAGGTGCTGGTGCCGGCTCAAGCGTGGCTGGTGGGCGGAGTGCACTGAGGTCGCGGGGCCGGAGGCAGAGGGAACGCGGAGGCACGGAGGCGCGGAGGTCATGCACCCGCGAATGCGTCGAGGATCTCGGCTGGCAGGGGCTCGAGGAACGTCGCGGGGACCGACATGCCCTTGTCGATGCCGACCGGTCGCGGGGTCGCACGGCGCGGGGTGAGCGGGCGGATCTCGGCGATCGGAACGTTGCGCCGGCACAGCAGGATGGTCTCCCCACGCTCGACGCGCTCGAGGTGTCGAGATAGCTGGGTCTTGGCCTCGGCAATGTTGATCCGGATCATGGTTCAATTCTGGCCCAGGTACGTGACCAGATCTAGCGGCGGACGGCGCGAACGGGTGGACGAACGCGACGGCGCAATGGGGCAATGGCACGCAGCGGTGCGTAGGACTGGAAAGCACGGGGCGAGTCCGCCACTCGGACCAGCGAGTCCGCGGCTCGAGCTGCGATGTACGCGGCTCCAACAGGGGCATCCGCGGCTGCTGCGAGCCAATCCGCGACCTGGGCGTGGCAATCCGCGGCTCCGACATGCGAGTCCGCGGCCGGACGGGGCCTGGCGCGGCGATCGGACAGGGCAATCCGCGACGGAAGGAATGAGCTCCGGGGCTCGGGGAGGGCTTACGAGGTAGTCTGGCAGGGGTGGCCGCGGATCGGTCAGGGGGTTCCGCTGGTCGCGGCGGGGGTTTCCGCGACGGGGGGCTTGGCCTTCTGGCCAGAGGGCGCCCGCAGCACATTGCGCAGCGAGTAGACGTTCAGACGGGGAATCGACGGGTCGGCGTCGTGCGCGTTGTCGAACGCGGTCACGATCTCGTCGAGCAGCATCATGGCCCAGCCGTCGTGCAGGTCGACCTCGGGCTGAGCGATCTCGGGGTTGGTGCGCACGGCCGACGCGCGGTCGGCGGCGTGACGCACGGTGCTGGACACGTCGGCGGCGTTGTCGAGCCAGGCGCCGGTCAAGCTGGTGGTCTTTCGCCGGGCGACGATGCCCGGGTTCTTGTCCTTGAGGATCTGACGGCCGACGTCGATGAGCGCGTCGAGGGAAGCGCAGACCTCGAGGGGAATCTCACTCTTGTTGCTGGCGGTGCGGATGCGAGCGTCGTAGGGTTCGGCGCCGCAGGCGATCTTGTCGACGATGCCGTGAAGGACCCCTCGACAGGAGATGGCCGGGCGCAGGACCTGTTCGGAGACGGCCTGGTGTTCGCCCTGCTGGTCGCGGGAGGCCTTGAGGGCCTGTTGCCTGGCCTGGTAGAGCTGGTGGGCGAGGACGGTCGCGCCGATCGCGAGGCGCAGGGTATCGTGCGTGATCGCCGCGATCCAGGGCTTCTGCTGATCGGTAGCGGTGTCGAGGAAGACGAGTGCGCTGCCGACGATATGGGGCGCGTCGGTCACGATGCGTGTGGTTGCAACCCTTTTTCCGAGCGCGATCGGCACGGAGTCGGCGACACCGCCGAAGTATGAGCGAAGCTGCGAGTCGGTGGTGGCGCCGAGCTGGTCGGACAGGTCCTCGAGGGTATGGGTCGGATCTGGCATGAGAGTGTGCCCCCTTTCAGTGGAGAGAAGGGTGAAAGAGCGGTTCGGAGGGTATCCAAGGAAGCAGGGTGGAGGCAAGGGGAAAGGTAGGGGGCGCGGTTCCGTAAGGAGAGAGAACGCAGAGGCGCGGAGGCACGGAGGCGCGGAGATGCGGAGAGCGCAGTGGCGCAGAGCGCGCGATGGGCGCGGGCAATAGGACCGGAAGCGCGGCAAGAAGCGACGGACGGGGAATCGGGCCGGAAGCGTGGCAAAGGACGACAGGCGTCAGCGATTGGGCCGGAAGGCAACCACACCGCGGCGCCAGCGCTGGTCAGGTGCGTGATCGACGCGCGCGAAGTGCGGGGAAGACGTAAACCGCCGTCCCGGGCGAGGTGCGCGAAGTCCGGGTCGCGATCGTGCAGGCCGCGCGGGGCGTCGTCGCGGGTGAGGTTGCCCCACGGGTCGTAGTCCATGCGCTGGGCGGTGCGCTGATTCGCATCCGAGGTCGTGACGTCCACAACGAGCCGCACGCTGCACTACGCGCGCTACCGACCGCTCAACCCTCCTTCGACAACACCGCCGTCGACGTAGGTCTCGACGCTGCGTGCGTTGCCGTTGTCGTCATAGTAGGTCCAGCGCCCCACGCGATGATTGTCGATGTACTGTCCTTCTATGAGCTTGCCTTTCGCCCCCCAGACGACCCATGGTCCATCGTATTTGACACAGGCGCGCAGCCAGCCCTTCCCGGCGCCCCACGGTTCGATGCGCCGCGTCGTGCCAGGGGGGCATTCCTGCGCTTCCGACAGCATGGCATCTTGAGAAGGGTAATCGCGGCATCCGGGCGGGCCGACCAATAGGAGAGGCAAGACCACGCAAGTCCACGCCCTCGGGACTATGAACTCCCGTCTGTCCCTCAGTAGAACGTGCATTGCGTCAACACCTCGACGGCGAAGCTGTAGCATTGGTTCGTCGGCCACCAACGGCCGAGATCTCTTCCGTAGTCGAGCTGGCTGTTTACACACTCCTCGCTGACATCCGGAACTTCCTCGCAGACAGGGCCTCCTCCAGGGTTCTTCTGAGGATCACTCCGCCCCTCCTCATTGCTCACATACACGTGCGCTCCTATTCCGAGAAGGCCTGTGCCACCGCCAGGAATCGGTCCAAGCCCGGCTTCCAGCGTGTCGGTCTTCAGCCAGTAGTGCTCGAAACCCAACAACGCTAGTAGCCCGCCGCCGCTGGTATCGGCGGCATCGTGGCAAAGCGACACCTTGCGACCATCCGCGTCAATCCAGTTCACCGGGTCCCCCACCACATACCCATACAAATTCCAATCCCCGCCCCCGAACCGGATCGGGTCCTTCGCCGTCCAGCGCCCGACCTCGGGGTCGTAATCTCGCGCGCCGAACCGCGCCAGGCCCGTGTCGCGGTCCTGCAGGCCGCCCGCGAAGCCGAAGGGGATGCGCCAGCCGCGCGGGAATTCGTCGCGGGTGAGGTTGCCCCACGGGTCGTAGTCGATGCGCTGGGCGATGCGCTGATTCGCATCCGAGGTCGTGACGTCCACTACCAATCGTACGCTGCCCAGGTGGTCGGTGATGATGCGGTAGGCGTGCCAGGGATTCGCTGGGTCCGACGGCTCGCTGCGCATCATGTAGTCCGGCACGTTGCGGCCGGTGACGTAGACGTAGCGCGCGACGAGGTTGTTGCTGGCGTCGAGCTCGGCCACGAGCTGCAGGTTGCTTCGGTAGAGGAAGTGCTGGGTCGTCGT